>NZ_JARVRO010000014.1:0-303109 GCF_030209645.1 Curtobacterium sp. ME-Dv--P-122a | reverse complement strand
GCGGCGGCGAGCGGGCGGCGGCGGCGGCGGCGAGCGGGCGAAATACCGATTCCTGGCGTCGAGCGTCCGGGTGGCTCTACCGTCGCGGGATGGCACACCGGAGCGACACCTGGCCCACGCACGAACGCAGCGAGCGACCGTGGCGCAGCGCCGTCCGCGGGTGCCGTGACGACCGGCTGGTGACCACCGTGCGGGTGTCGCTGCCCCCGTCCATCGCGAGGGCTCGGTGGACGCCCGACGACGACACCGTCGCGCTGCTCGACCGGAGTGCCACGGCCCTGCGCGCCCTCGACGTCCACCACGGCTCCCGGCTCGCGCCGCTCGGGTCCGTGCTCGGCCGGACCGAAGCCGTGGCGTCGTCGCGGATCGAGGACGAGTCCGCGACGATCGACGACCAGGCGCGGGCCCTCGTCGGCATCCGCGCGACCGCGGGGGCCACGGCGGTCGTCCGGGCCGGCGGCGCCGTCGAGCACCTGGTGTCCGGAGCGGGCTCGGGCACCGTCACCGAGGCCTCCCTGCTCGAGGCCCACCGCCTGCTGATGCGCGACGACCCGGTGGACGGACGGTACGCCGGCCGGTACCGCGACGTGCAGAACTGGATCGGCGGCGGTGCCACGCCCCGCGACGCCGTGTCCGTGCCACCACCGCCCGAGCTCGTGGCACCGCTGATGGCCGACCTGTTCGCGTTCGTGCACCGTGTGGACCTGCACCCGATCGCCCAGGCCGCGATCGCCCACGCCCAGTTCGAGTCGATCCACCCGTTCACCGACGGCAACGGTCGGATCGGGCGCGCGCTGATCGGTGCCGTGCTCCGGCGTCGCGGGGTGACGACCACGGTCACGGCACCGGTGGCCACCGCGCTCGCGGCGGATCGGCGGCGGTACTTCCGGCACCTCGAGCAGTACCGCGACGGTAAGGTCACCGGGTTCGTGGTCGACCTGGCCCTGGCGATCGGTACGGTGTGCGACGAGGCGACGCTGAGCGCCCTGCTGCTCGCCGAGCACGACGCCGATCGGTCCGTCGGCCCCTGCGCCTCGGGCCCGCACGCGGTCGTCGGCCGTGCGCTCGCCGACGACCCCGTCCTGACCGAAGCGCACCTGGACACCCTGCTCACCGCCGACGAGGTCGAGCGCGTCACCCACGACCTGGTGTCGGCGGGAGTGCTCCGTACGGTCACCGGTCGTCGCCGTGACCGCGCGTGGGTCGCACCCGCCGTGGTCGACGAGCTCGAGGCGTTCGAGCAGCGGGTGCAGGCAGCGGTGGGCAGGCGCGAGCGCACGGCGGCCTGACCGGGGGTGCGGGCGAATAGGGTGGGACGGTGAGCAACGAGCACACCGCATCCACCCCGCCCAGCGCCGCCAAGCGGCCCGTGACACGGACCCACCACGGCATCGACTTCGTCGACGACTACGAGTGGCTGCGGGACAAGGAATCCCCCGACACCCTGGCGTACCTCGAAGCCGAGAACGCCCACACCGACGCCGCCACCGCGCACCTCGCGCCGCTGCGCGACCGCATCTTCGCCGAGGTGAAGAGCCGGGTCCAGGAGACCGACCTCTCCGTGCCGGTCCGCATGGGCGACTGGTGGTACTTCACCCGCACCGCCGAGGGCAGCCAGTACGGCGTGCACTGCCGCGTGCCCGTCGCTGGTCCCGACGACTGGACGCCGCCCGCCGTCGTCGAGGGCGAGTCGACGCTCCCCGGCGAGCAGGTGGTCCTCGACGGCAACGCGCTGGCCGACGGCCACGAGTTCTTCTCCCTCGGCACCTACGACATCAGCGACGACGGCACCCGCCTGGTCTACGGCATCGACGTCGAGGGCGACGAGCGGTACACCCTGCACGTGCGCGACCTGGCCTCGGGGACCGACCTCGGCGACGCCATCCCGAACACCGGGGCCGGCGCCACGTTCGACCCGGCCGGCCGCTACGTCTTCTACCCCACGGTCGACGAGTCCTGGCGTCCGGACAAGATCTGGCGGCACACGGTCGGCACCGCGGCGTCCGAGGACGTCCTGGTGTTCGAGGAGCCCGACGACCGCTACTGGGTCGGTGTCGGTGTCACCCGCTCGTCGCAGTACATCGTCATCGAGCTCGGCTCGAAGATCACGTCCGAGGCGCACGTCCTCGACGCTGCGGACCCGACCGGTGAGTTCCAGGTCGTCTGGCCCCGGCGCGAGGGCGTCGAGTACGAGATCGAGCACGCCATCGTCGGTGGCAGCGACCGGTTCCTGGTGCTGCACAACGACGGCGCCGAGAACTTCGAGCTCGTCGACGTCCCCGCCGACGACCCGACGTCCGAGCGTGACCGCCGCGTCGTCGTGGCGCACCACACCGAACGCCGAATCGAGTCGGTCGACGCCTTCGCCGGACACCTCGCCCTGGAGTACCGGTCCGAGGCACTGCCCCGCGTCGCGATCATCCCGATCGAGGGCGACGGCTACGGCGACGCGCACGAGGTCCCCTTCGACGAAGCACTGTTCTCGGCGGGGCTCGGCGGCAACCCGGAGTGGGAGCAGCCGACGCTCCGCATCGGGTACACGTCGTTCGTCACCCCCTCCGAGGTCAGCGACCTCGACCTGGCCACCGGCGAGGTCACCGTCCTGAAGCGCCAGCCCGTGCTCGGCGGCTACGACCCGGCCGACTACGTGCAGGAACGCGACTGGGCGACCGCGTCGGACGGCACCCGCGTCCCGATCTCGCTCGTCTGGCGTCGTGACGCCGTCGAGGAGGGTACCCCGGCACCACTGCACCTCTACGGCTACGGCTCGTACGAGCACTCGATCGACCCCGGCTTCAGCGTCATGCGCCTGTCGATGCTCGACCGCGGTGTCGTCTTCGCCGTCGCGCACGTCCGTGGTGGCGGTGAGCTCGGCCGGCACTGGTACGAGAACGGCAAGACCCTGACGAAGAAGAACACCTTCACCGACTTCGTCGCGGTCGCCGAGCACCTGATCGAGTCCGGCCGCACGAGCGCCGACCGCCTCGTGGCCGAGGGTGGCAGCGCGGGCGGGCTCCTGATGGGTGCGGTCGCCAACCTCGCACCCGAGCGGTTCGCCGGCATCCTGGCCGCCGTGCCGTTCGTCGACGCCCTGACGAGCATCCTCGACCCGGACCTGCCCCTCACCGTCATCGAGTGGGACGAGTGGGGCGACCCGCTGCACGACGCCGAGGTCTACCGCTACATGAGCGAGTACACCCCGTACGAGAACGTCCGCGATGACGTGCAGTACCCGCAGATCCTCGCCGTGACCTCGATCAACGACACCCGAGTGCTGTACGTCGAGCCCGCGAAGTGGACCGCGAAGCTCCGCGAGGTCGGCGCGCCCGTGCTGCTGAAGACCGAGATGTCCGCCGGCCACGGTGGTGTCAGCGGTCGCTACGCGTCGTGGAAGGAGCGGGCGTTCGAACTCGCCTGGCTGCTCGACGTGCTCGGGCTCGCCGACGAGACGCCCGCCGCGGCCACCGCCAACCCGATCGCAGCGGGCTGAGCCGCACCGCGCACTTCGTGAGCAGAAGAGGTCGGGTCCGAACGCGGGACCCGACCTCTTCTGCTCACCAAGCGCACGCAGCGCGCACCCCGCTCACACGCGGTTGAGCGCGTGCACCGCCTCGTCGTAGGACTCCTCGGCCAGGCGCACGCGGTCCCCCGCGAGCACCCCGTACCCGAACGTGCCCTCACCCCCGCGCTCCGCGATCGCCGCGTTCGCCCGGAGGATGTCGAGGGCGTGCAGGGATCGCACCCGTTCGGTCAGCACGTCGGCGGCGGTGCCGATCCGCTTCCACAGTGCGTGCGGGAACGCGTCGTCGCCGAGCACGTCCATCGCCATCCGGGCGCGCATCGTCTCCTGCCACGCGGCCTCGGTGGTGGTCCGGTCGGCAGCCTCGCGCTCGGCAGCGGTGTCCGAGGTGTCGTCGGCGACGGCGGCCCGGACGAGCTCGCGCACGCGCGGCTTCACGTCGGCGCCGACGTCCTGCGCGACCTGCTTCGGTGCGCGGAGCGACCACGCCGTCGGAGCCGGTCGCTCGGCCGCGTCGTCGAGGGCGTCGAGCAGCTCGAGGAACGGCTCGCCGTGCAGGAACGCGACGACGTCCCGCACCGCCTGGTCGCGACGTTCGCGGGTCGAGGCGAGGATGCGCTCACGGGTCATCGCGTCGACCAGGTCGTCCTGCGCCGGCGACGACGCGCGCGGCAGCCGGTCGATCAGGTACTCGGCCAGCGCCGCACGCGCGGTGACGCCCGCCAGGCCGTCCGCCGCCTCGGCGGCGCGGTCGACGGCCTCGCCGTCGGGGAACGCCGGGCGGTAGGCGCCCAGGATCGCGGCGATCTCGAGGGTCGTGTCGGCCGCCTGCCGGAGGTCGGCCGTGTCGCCGGAGCGGAGCCGGGCCTCCTGGCCGAGCAGCGCGACGCGCAGCTTGCGCACCCGCTTCGCCAGGATGCGTGCGGTCGTGCCCTTGGCCGGCTTCTCCTCGGTCTGGAGGCGCGGTGCCGGTGCTCCTGCCAGCCCGCGTGCCAGCTTGGACGCGACCGCGGCGGGGCCGGCGCCGACGGCCGAGAAGCGTCCGTCGAGGGCCGCGAACAGCTCGTGGGCGATCTGCGGGTCGACGCCGTCGACGGTCTCGACCTCCACCTCGCGCCACGTGCGCGGGGTCTCGGGGGCGTCGTCGTCGAGGCGCTGGGCGGTGACCTGGTCGTCGGCGAGCTCGGCGATCTGGTCGCCGTCCTCGTCGAGCAGTCGGGTGACGGTGCGGGTGGTGGTGATCCGGACGACCGGACGCAGCCCGCGGCCGCGGCGCTCGGTGAAGAGCGCGGCGAGGACCTCGTCGGGCACCGTGTCGGCGTCGTCGGTCAGGGGGAACTGCTGCTCGTGGCGGACCGTGTCCGACTCCGAGCGCTTGATGTGCCAGCCGGCGTCGGGGCCACCCGTGCGGCGACGCACGGTCACCCGCGCGGCCACCAGGTCGTACCGCTCGGTGTCCCAGTAGGTCGCGTCCAGTTCGAACGGCTCCTGGTGCTCGGTGCGGAGGATGCTGCCCGCGCCGACGAGGTCGGGGAGGGCACCGCCCTCGGGCAGGTCGTAGGTGCGCTCGATCTCGAGGTGCGTGTGGCTCACACGCTCTTGTCTACCAGGCACTGCGGGGTTTCCCCGCACCCGGGGTTAGCCTGCAGGGATGAGCGACACGATCACCCGCGAGCAGTTCACGCCCGAAGCCGGCGGCGTCACGATGTTCACCACCACGTGGTGCGGCTACTGCGCCCGACTGAAGAACCAGATGTCGAAGGCCGGGGTGCCCTTCACCGAGGTCGACATCGAGCAGACCCCCGGTACCGCCGAGCTCGTCGCCGAGGTCAACGGCGGCAACCAGACCGTGCCGACGCTGGTGTTCCCCGACGGCTCGACGGCGACGAACCCGTCCCTGGCCGAGGTGCAGTCCCGCATCTGAGCGGCGGCCCTCCGGCGCGAAGCCTCGGCGAACAACCAAAGTCCGTCCGAACCACGTGGTCGCGTGGTTCGGACGGACTTCGGTTGTGCGGGACGCGACAGCGCCGGACGCCGGCCCTAGCCGCCGAGCGCCTCGGTCAGCAGCGCAGCCATCGCGTCGAGCTGGATGTCGCCGGAGTCGACGACCTCTTCGTCCGAACCGTCGAGCGCGCGGGCGGCCAGGGACGCCTTCGAGTCGATGAGCTCGGCGATCTTGGTGTCGATCGTCTGCGCGGCGATGATGCGCCACGCGGTGACGGGCTCTTCCTGCCCGATGCGGTGCACACGGTCGATCGCCTGGGTCTGCTCGGCGCTCGTCCACGACAGCTCGGCGAGCACGACGTTCGACGACACCTGCAGGTTCAGACCGACACCGGCCGCGGTCAGCGAGCAGACGATGACGGCGACGTCGGGGTCGTTCACGAACGAGTCGATCTCGGCCGTGCGCTGCGTGGGGGTCTGGTCGCCGCGGATCGTGGCGGTGCGCAGCCCGCGACGGGCGAACACCTCTTCCGCCTGGTCCATCACGTCGAGGTGCTTCGCGAAGAACACGACCTTGCCGACGTTCGAGGCGAGCTGCGCCGCGTAGTCGGCCGCGAGCTGGGCCTTGGCCCGGCCGATGCGGCGGACCATCGAGAACACGTTCTCGCCGGTCGACGAGGCGTCCTGGTCCTCGAGCTCCCAGCGGGCGACCTGGCGGACCAGCTTGTGGTCGATGCCGACGACCGGGTCCTGCCCGGTGCGGGCGTCGAGCGCCTGGTGGTAGCGGCGGACGAGCTTCGCGGTGAGCTCGCGCTCGGCGTCGCGGATGGAGCGACCCTCGTCACCGTCGAGCTCGACGGGGATGTCGGCGATCCGGCGGGCCGGGATGTCCGCGGCGACGTCGACCTTGCGGCGTCGGACGATGCCCTGGTCGATGACGGCACGGCGGGCCTCGACGAAGAACCCGGGGTCCGCCGGCGTCAGGCCGATCTCCTCGAGCTCGTTCATGAGCTTCGCGCGCGGCTTCTTGTCGTCGATCCAGCCGAGGTACTCCCAGATGGTGCGGAAGTCCTCGACCGAGTTGATCAACGGGGTACCGGTCAGCGCCATGAGCAGCGGCGCGGCGGTGCGCTGCCGGATGCGCTCGGCGATCTGCAGCACGAACCGGGCGCGCTGCGAGTCCCTGTTCTTGATGAAGTGCGCCTCGTCGACGACCATCCCCTTGAACCCGAAGTTGCCGAGCCACCCGGCGTGCCGGTCGAGGATCTCGTAGTTCACGATGACGATGTCGGCGAACCCGTCGAGGTCGTTGCCGTCCCCGTGGATCACCGTGGCGCGGTGGTTCGGCACCCAGCGCTCGGCTTCACGCGCCCAGTTCGTCTTGACGACGTTCGGCACGACGACGAGCAGCGGGAACGCGTTCGCGGCGTCGGCGGCGAGCAGCGACTGTGCGGTCTTGCCGAGGCCGGGCTCGTCGGCGAGCAGGAACGTGCGGTGCCCCTGCGATGCAGCGGCGACGAGTTCTGCCTGGTGCTTCATGAGCGTGGTGCCCGAGCGCGAGTGCAGCGTCGTGGGCTCCGGCAGCGGCATCGTCGCCGCTCCCCCGCCCGCGCCGTACTCGAACGACTTGAACAGCGGCCCGAACAGCTCCCAGTTCGCCAGGCGACGCGGGTGCGCGACGGGCTGGTCGGCGAGGGCGAAGTCCGGTGGCATGAAGGGGTTCGCCAGCTGGCGCTGCACGACCGCCTGCGGCACGACCGCCCGCACCGGGGTCTCGACCACCGCGGCCGGCTCGGACGCGATGACGAGGTCCTCCGGCTGCAGTTCCATGCCGCCGGCGATCATCATGTCGCGCTTGACCGCACGCGTCGCCTCGGACACCTGCACCTCTTCGGCGAGGAGCTGGATGACACTGGTGTCGCGCGCCGCCGTCTTCGCCAGGATCGTGGCCACGCCGTCGAGCCGCTTGAGCTGCTCCGCGCGCTGCGTGTCGGTGAGCTCCGTGTCGGCCTTCACCCGTGCGCGCTCTTCGCGCATGAGCAGGGCGACCGCCTGGAACTTCGTCCGGTTCGATGCCTTGAGCGGTCCGCGCTGCGCCGCGGCCTCGACCTCGCGCACAGCGCGGGCGAGGACGGGGATGACGCCGTCGTTGTCCAGCGGCCTGGTGCGGCGTGACGCGGTCCGCGTCCCGCCGGCAGCACGCCGGGTGCCTGATCGAGCCAACGCTCCTCCTGTTCCGCCCACACGTCGGGGCGATCCGCCCGTGGGGCGGGAAGTCCTGCACCGGCGCCTGGCGCGGCTCCGGTTCAGCTGCGGGCCACCGTGGCCCACCGCATCGCCGGTCCCCGCATCGGGACGTCCGGTGGACTCCCGCGAGCCGTTCCACACGAGCACCTGCCGGGAGCAGGTTCGGACGGTCCGCGCCGGGATCCGGCGTCGTCACACGCACGTGATGCCCCCTCGGGGCGGTCACGGCCCGGTCCCCGCGTCGATCAAGTGATCGACGGCTGCGTCCGGAATCGACGCGGCACGCGGGAACGCGGTGCGTGCGCGCTCAGTTTACTCCCGGACCGCCGACAGAGGCGACCGGCGCGTTGCCCGCGCGCGTCGCGACGGCGGACGGGAGGCCCGTGGCGGGCCCGACCCGCGCCTCCAGTCCGTCCTTCGGTCGCGTTCACCCCACCGAAGCGACACGTCTCCGGTTCCCTGCCCCGGTGACCCCGCGAAAGCGACAGGACGCCGCGGATGTTCCGCGCAGAACTGTCGCTTTCGCGACAGCGGCGTCGCGTCTCAGACCTGCGGTGCGGACCGCGGGCGGGTCGCACCACCGGTCGGGAGGCTCGGGGCCGCGTCCGCCAGGGCGGCCTGCGTCGCGGCGAGGAGCTGCTGGGCCGTCTGGATCCCGTTGGCGGAGCCGGTGGTCGCCTGGCCGCCGGCGTGGGCGAGCAGCTGGGCGCCGATGGCGGGTCCGATGCGGTCGGCCTCGCGCGGGTTGCGCGCGACCCAGTCGCGGGCGATCGCGTCGGCGAGGCGCTCGGCGGCGGCGCCGCGCTCGGCGTCCCCTCGGGACCGGTGCCAGAGCCCGGTGACCACGAGGTGGGCGACGACGGCGCCGACATCACGGACCGGGAAGCCCCAGCCCGCGGTGTCGATGTCGAGCAGGCCGGAGATGCGCCACGGCTCGTCCTCGTCGACGAAGACCTGCTCCAGGTGCAGGTCGCCGTGCACGACCTGCTTGGTCGAGCTCGACCAGCCGATGGAGCGGCGGCCGATGGCGTCGTACAGGCGGTCGATCTCCTCGGCGTCGCGCGGCAGGGCCGCGATGAGCGTGCGACGGTGCCAGTCGGCGTGGTCCATCGCGTCGGCACGGGCCTGCTGGGTCATCGGAACGGTGGCGACCCGGCCACTCAACGCGGCGAGCGACGCCACGAAACGGGGGTCGTCGGCGATGTCGAGGATGCGGCTGCCGGCGGGCACGCCGCGGATGCGCTCGAGCACGAGCAGGCCGTCGCCACGGCTGGACAGCACACGCGGCACCGGCAGACCGGCCGCGACGAACTGCTCGTGCGACTGCACGATCGGCGCGACCCGGTGCGGACGGACGATCTTCAGGAACAGGGTGCGCTCGGGGGCGTCGACGCGCACGACCGCGCGCTTGCCGGGCCGGTACGCCGCCACGGTGAGCACCGGGTCGGTGACGGGCATGCCGAGCGTGGTCAGCAGCTCGGCGACGGCATCGCGGTAGGTGACCTGCGGCAGCACCGGCAAGCCGGGGTCGTTGGGGTACGCCCACACCGACACCGGGTCGCCCGTCGCCGGGTCGGTGACGATCGCGCTGTTCTGGTCGTGGGTGCCGCCGGTGTCGACGTAGGTCAGGACCGTGGCGCGCTGGCCGTTGCGGTCCACCGTGTCGACCTCGTAGCCGTACAGGTAGCCGTTGCCCGAGGGCTCGACGGAGTGCGCCCGCGCGGCCACCACGGAGGTCCCGGAGCCGGCGAAGGCCTGCGGGATGACGCGCTCATGGTTGGGCCACACGACATCAGTCAACCGTGTCGCACGGGTTTCGTCGCGTTCGTGCACGGCTCGGCGCGCGGCCGGTGGCTACCGTGGTCGGTGTGAACCCGGTCGCGCGTCTCCGCAGCTCCAGTCGCACGCCGTTCCTGCAGGTCGTGAAGACCGCCGTCGCGGTGGTCGCGGCCGTGCTCCTCTGCCGCCTGGTCATCCAGGGGCCGTTCCCCACCTTCGCGGCGATCGCTGCACTGCTCGTGGTGCAGCCGAGCATCAACCAGTCGTTCGTGAAGGGGCTCGAGCGGAGCGCGGGCGTCGTGATCGGCGTCGTGCTGGCCACCGGGTTCCACCTGCTGCTCGGCGACGGTGTGTTCGTCGTGCTGCTCGTCATCGTGCTCGCGATCCTCATCGCGTGGGCACTCCGGCTCACCCCGACCTCGGCCACCCAGGTGGGGATCAGCGGGATGCTCGTGCTCACCGCCGGGGTCGTGACGCCGAACTACTCCGCCGACCGGATCCTCGAGACCGTGATCGGTGCGATCGTCGCCCTGGTCGTGAACGCGCTCATCGTGCCGCCCGTGCTGCTCGAACCGGCGCACCTCGCCGTCGCCCGACTCGCCCGCGACACCGCGGTGGCGTTCGAGCGGATCGCGATCGGCCTGACCGAGGGATGGGACCGCGAGCGCTGGGACGAGGCGCTCGTCGCGGCCCGCGCACTGCGGCAGCAGCACGCCAAGGCCGAGGCGTCCCTGGGGTCGGCGCGCGAGTCCCTGACGATGAACCCGCGCAGTGGCCGGCACCGGACGATCCTCGACCGCGACGTGGTGACCACCGACCACCTGCGCGTCCTGGTGACCCGGGTCACCGGGATGACCCGGGCGATCCGTGACAACACCGCACCGGACCTGCGCGACGACCCGGTGGTGCACGGCATCGCAACCGAGGTGGCACGGATCGGCGCGGACGTCCGGGCCCTCAGTGCGCGGGTCGAGTCGACGCGGCTCGACCCGGTGGACGGGGTCGGCGGAGCGGACGCCGCCGCCTCCGGGCCGGACGTCGGGCCGTGGGCGGAGGCTTCGGAGCCGGCGCTCACCGCGCCGCTCGAGGTGGTGCGGCCGAACTCCCGGCACTGGGTGCTCATCGGGGCGCTGCTCGAGGACATCCGACGGGTGCGTGGCGAGCTGCTCGGCGAGGACGACTAGCGCCGGCACACCGGCACGTTGCGCTGGCCCGCTGTTGTGCGTCAGCGCGCTGCTGGGCGTCAGCGCGCTGCTGGGCGTCAGCGCGCTGCGCAGGCCGCTTCCGACGCCGTCCGCACGACGTCCGACCAGATCACCGCGGTCGGCACGACGTCGGTCGCGGTCGCCCCCGGGATGCCGGCGTCGGCGTACCGGCTGATCTCCGCGACGACGGCCTCGGTGCCGACCTCGCGTGCAGCACGGCTCGCCACGTCCGGCACGGCCGTCCGCAGTTCCGCGACCACGCGGTCGCGCGGAGCGTCCTCCAGCTGCGCGAGCGCGCCGATGCCCTTCCACGCGGCGTCCAGTTCGGCGCGCAGGCGCACGATGGCCGGGTGGTCGATCGAGTCGTTCATGATCCCCCAGTGCGGGCGGCGCATCGGGTCGCGCTGTCCGCTGCCGGAGCCTAGCAACGAAGCAAGCGGCGCTCACGTCCCTAGAACGTGGGACAGACCGTTCTGCTTTGTCCTGTGACGAGATTCAGCGAGTCGGACCCGCAGAACGACCGTCCGCGCCGGTTCGATGCCACGATGGGTCCGAGGAGGTCCACTATGCGGCTGTTGGTGGTCGAGGACGACGACGAGATGCGTGCCCTGATGGAACGCGGACTCGCGGCCGAGGGGTACCGGGTCACGGCCGTCGAGAACGGTGTCGAGGCGCTCATCGCCCTCGGCGAGCAGGCGTTCGACCTGGCGGTCGTGGACGTGATGATGCCCGGCATGTCCGGCTTCGAGCTCGCCCGGCGGATCCGTGAGCGCGAGGACCCCGTGCGGATCCTGCTCGTGACCGCGCGCGACGCCGTCGACGACCGCGTGTTCGGGCTCGACGCCGGCGCGGACGACTACCTCACCAAGCCCTTCGCCTTCGCCGAGCTCACCGCCCGGCTGCGTGCGCTCGGCCGTCGTGAGTCCGCCGGGGCACCCCGCACGATCGAGGTCGGGGACGTCTCCATCGACTCCGAGGCCCGCCGCATCTCGATCAAGGGCCAGCGCGTCGCCGTGAGCCCCACCGAGTTCGCCCTGCTCCGACTGCTCGCCCGGTCCGCCGGCAGTGTCGTCGACCGCCCGAAGATCCTCGAAGAGGTCTGGGACGGTTCGCAGCACGTCGACCCGAACGTGGTCGAGCAGTACATCTCGTACCTCCGCAAGAAGCTCACCGCGCACGAGGCCACCGTCGCCATCGCCACGGTCCGCGGTCGCGGGTACCGCCTGGATCTGCTCGGGGCGTGAGCGGGGCCGATGACGCCCCACGATCGGACCGCCGACGCGGCGGTCCGATCCGGCCGCTGCGTCTGCTGTCGCTGCGTGCCCGGATCACGATCGGGTCGACGGCGATCGCCGCGATCGTCATCCTGCTGCTCGTCCTGGTGATGCGCTTCCAGGTGGTGAGCGTCGTCGCGAGTGCGACCCGCACCCTGCTCGACGCCGATGCCGACCCGTACGTCGCCACGCTCGAGGTCGACAGCGACCCCGACCTCTCGCCGCCGGGCAACGCGCAGCTCGTCGCCGTCGTGTCCCCGTCCGGCGAGATCGTGCTGTCGACGATGCCCGATCGTGTCGAGCAAGCGCTCGGCAGTCTGCGGTCCACCCCCGCCGGCACCTCGATCATCACGGCATCCGGCTCGGAGTACCGCGTCGTGGTGGAGCACCCCGTCAACGAGGCCGGTCGCTGGACCGTCGTCGCCGCCCGCAACTCGCAGGCCGAGGCCATCGTCGTCGACGACCTCACGACGACGCTGTCGCTGACCGGCCTGGCCATCCTGCTCGCCTTCGGCGTGGCGTCCTGGGTGCTCGCGACCACCGCGCTGCGACCGGTGAACCGGATGCGCCGCGAGGCCGAACGGCTCTCCGTCGCCCCGGAGCGTGCCGAACTGCCGGTGGGCCCCGCCCAGGACGAGCTGGCATCCCTGGCGACCACGCTCAACGCCTTCCTCGCCCGGACCCGGCAGGCGACCGAGCGCGAACGCCAGATGGTGTCGGACGCCAGCCACGAGCTCCGGACGCCCCTGGCGATCCTGACGACCCAGCTCGACCTCGCCTCGCTCGACGGCAACGACGCCGCCGCCCTCGCCGCCCACATCGAACGCGCCAAGCACAGCGTCGCGCGGTTGTCACGGCTGGCGAACGACCTGCTCGCCCTGTCGCGGATCGAGGAGTCGGAGCGCCGTGAACAGGACGGCGACCGGCGCCCCGAGACCGCCTGGTCGGACCTCGGCGACGAGGTGATGGCCGCGGTCGACCGCGTCCGGCTCATCGCTTCGGCGAAGGACGTCACCGTCGACTTCGACCTCGAGCCGCCCGTCGCCGTCGGCGGTTCCGGCCCGGGCATCGGCGGCGGCACCGTCGAACCGCGGTACCGGATCGACACCGGCGGGATGGCCCAGCTCGTCACGAACATCGCGGGCAACGCCGTGGCCGCGCTCCCCCGCGGCGGCGGCATCTTCGTGTCCTGGCGGAGCACCGGCGGCGAGGGCGTGCTGCAGATCACCGACGACGGCCCCGGCGTGCCCGAGTCCTTCATCCCGGTGGCGTTCGACCGCTTCACCCGTCCGGACGAGGCGCGGACGTCCCGCCCGAACCCGGACCCGTCGACCGGTGCCGGCGCCCTGCCCGGCGGCTCCGGGCTGGGACTCGCGATCGTGCGTGCGGTGGCGGAACGGGCGGGAGGCACGGCGTCGCTCCGCAACGTGCCCGCCGGTGGGCTCGAGGTCACGATCAGCCTGCCCGAGGTGCGCTGAGCACGACCGCTCGCCTGAGCAGACCACTCACTGGAAGTCCCGCGAGCGGGTGCGGACGGACAGCGACAGGTGCTCGATGCGGTCCGCCACCAGGTTGACCACCCCGTCGGGCGAGCGCTCGAGGATGCCCCGGACGATCACCGCCGGGGACTCCCGCGCCACCCGCCGGAAGCGCCCCCAGACCCCGACGCTGCAGATGACGTTGACCAGCCCGGTCTCGTCCTCGACGTTCAGGAACGTGATGCCGGAGGCCGTCGCCGGACGCTGCCGGTGCGTCACGATTCCGCCGACCTCGACCCGTCGTCCGGTCTCGGCGGTCGCGGTGTCCTGCACGCTGAGCACCCGGCGGGCGGCGAGCCGGTCGCGCACGTGCCGGACGGGGTGGTCGTCGGTCGTCATGCCCGTCGACCACATGTCGGCGATGAGCACGTCCCCGCTCGTCATCTGCCCGAACAGCGGCGGCTGCACGAACACCTGCGTGTCCGGCAGCTGGTCGGGGCGCTCGGCGGCCGCCTGGGCAGCTGACCACATCGCACCGCGGCGGTCGATGTCGAACGGGGCGAAGGCGTCGGCGGCGGCGAGGGCCTCGAGCTGCGGCGTGGTGAGCCCGACCCGGCGGGCCAGGTCCGACATGTCGCGGAAGGGACCGTTGGCGTCCCGCTCCGCGACGATCTTCTCGGCGCTCTTCCGGCTGAGCGACGCGACCTCGGCGAGCCCGAGCCGCACGGCGAAGGCACCGTCGCGTCGGTGGCTCGCGGTGTCGTCGGGGAGCGCCTTGTCGAAGGGCAGCACCGGTGGCTGCTCGGCGGCCAGGCACGCGTCAACACCGGCAGGGGCGTCCCCGTCCGGCAGCGGTTCGAGCGTGGCGTCGACCCCGGACCGCAGGATGTCCGGTCGCAGCACGCGGACGCCGTGCCGCCGGGCGTCGGCGACCAGGGTCTGCGGTGAGTAGAATCCCATCGGCTGCGCCCGGAGCAGTGCCGCCAGGAACGCCCCCGGGTAGTGCAGCCGCATCCACGCGCTCGCGTAGACGATGAGGGCGAAGCTGATCGAGTGGCTCTCCGCGAAGCCGAAGTTCGCGAACGCCTGGATCTTCGCGTAGATCGCGTCGGCGTCGGCCCCGTGGATGCCGTTGTCCGCCATCCCCGCGTAGAGCTTGTCGCGCAGCCGGTCGATCTTCTCGTGCCCGCGCTTCGACCCCATCGCCCGTCGCAGCAGGTCGGCGTCGTCACCGGAGCAGTTGCCGACCGCGATCGCCATCTGCATGAGCTGTTCCTGGAACAGCGGGACCCCGAGGGTGCGTTCGAGCACGGGTTCGAGCGCCGGGTGCATGTACGTGATCGGTTCCTCGCCCGTGCGCCGGCGGATGTACGGGTGCACCGCGCCGCCCTGGATCGGCCCGGGGCGGACGAGTGCGACCTCGATCACCAGGTCGTAGAACCGCCGCGGGAGCAGTCGGGGCAGGGTGCCCATCTGCGCACGGGACTCCACCTGGAACACCCCGATCGTGTCCGCGCGGCAGAGCTGGTCGTAGACCCCCTGTTCCTCCTTCGGGATGGAGTGCATCTCCCAGCGCTCCCCGCAGTGCTCTGCAGCCAGGTCGAACGAGTACTGCAGCGCCGCGAGCATGCCGAGCCCGAGCATGTCGAACTTCACGAGCCCCATGTAGGCGCAGTCGTCCTTGTCCCACTGCAGCACGGTGCGGCCGTCCATCCGGGCGTGCTCGATCGGCACGACCTCGCCCACCGGACGGTCGGTCAGCACCATGCCGCCGGAGTGGATGCCGAGGTGCCGCGGGAACCCGAGGACGTCGCTCGCGAGCCCGACGACCGCGGGCGGGATGTCGTGGTCCTGGCTCTCGGTCACCGAGCCCCACCGCTCGACCTGCTTCGACCAGGCGTCCTGCTGCCCGGGGCTGTGACCGAGCGCCTTAGCCATGTCGCGCACCGCGCCCTTGGGCCGGTAGGTGATGACGTTCGCGACCTGGGCGGCGTTGTGCCGACCGTACTTGGCGTACACGTACTGGATCACCTCTTCGCGGCGGTCCGAGTCGAAGTCGACGTCGATGTCGGGTTCCTCGTCGCGCATCGCCGACAGGAACCGCTCGAACGGCAGCCCGTACCGGATCGAGTCCACCGCGGTGATCTCGAGCAGGTAGCAGACCGCTGAGTTCGCCGCCGAGCCCCGCCCCTGGCAGAGGATGCCCCGACCGCGGGCGTACTGCACCATGTCGCGCACGATCAGGAAGTACCCCGGGAAGTTCTTCTCCTCGATCACGGACAGCTCACGCTCGATGCGCTCCCGCTTGCGGGGGTCGACGCCGTCGGCGCTGCCGGGGTAGAACCGCCGGGCACCCGTCCACGTGAGCTCGCGGAGCCAAGACATCGCGGTGTGCCCGTCCGGGACGTCGAGGTCGGGCAGCCCGGGCTGCACGGTCTTCAGCCGGAACCCGAGCTCGTCGGCGAGCTCCACGGTCCGCTCGATCGCGCCGGGGTAGCGCCCGAACCGTCTGGCCATCTCGGCGCCGGAGCGCAGGTGGGCGGTGTCGGCGGCCGGCAACCAGCCGTCGATCTCGTCGAGGCTGCGGCGGGCACGCACCGCCGCGAGCGCGGTCGCCACCGGGAACCGGTCGGGGGTGGCGTAGTGCACGTTGCCGGTGGCGACCAGGGGCAGCGCGTGCTTCGCGGCGAGGGTGGCCAGGGCGTCGTTGCGGGCGCTGTCGAGCGGATCGCCGTGGTCGAGCAGCTCCACGACGACGTTGCGGCTGCCGAACCGGTCGAGCAGCACCCGGAGCGCGGTCTCGGCGGCGGACTCGCCACCCTGCTCGAGGGCCTGCCGCACGGAGCCCTTCCGGCACCCGGTGAGGACCCGCCAGTGCCCGTCCGCCCGCGCGGCGAGGTCGTCGAGGTCGTACTGCGGGCTGCCCTTCTCGGACCCGGCTGCCAGGTGTGCGCTCGTCACCGCGCCGGCGAGCCGGTGGTAGCCGTCCTGGCCGTCGGCGAGCAGGAGCAGGTGCGAGCCCTCGGGGTCGGGCACACCGTTCTGCGGTTCGGTCAGCCCCAGGGACAGCTCGGTGCCGAAGACGGTGCCGACCTGCGGGTACGACTCGGCGACCTCGGCCATCCGGGCGGCCCCGTAGAAGCCGTCGTGGTCGGTGAGCGCGAGGGCGTGCAGTCGGAGCCGAGCGGCTTCTTCGAACAGGTGCTCGGGCTGACTGGCGCCGTCGAGGAAGCTGAAGGCCGAATGCGCGTGCAGTTCGGCGTACGGCACCACGGGCCCGCCGTCGGTGTCGAGCGGTGACGGGACGTATGGCTCGCGCTTCCGCGACCACGCGGGGCTGTCGCCGCCGTCGCCGTCGTGCGCCGTGCCCGGGCTCCGCTTGTCGGACAGCGCGCGCTCGAACTGCGACCACGGGATGGGTGGGTTGCTGTAGCCCATCAGGTCACGCTCCTGTCGGTGGTGGTGGTCGGGGTCACGTCGCGATCGCCTCTGCCCACCAGCGGTGGTCCGCCAGCACCAGGTACCAGGCGCGCCCCTCGGCGTCGACGAGCTGCAGCCGGTGCAGGCGTCGGCCGCCGGACTCCCACCACCGGACGACGAGCGGCCACGGCCCCGCCCAGGCCGTCACGGCGGAGAACCCGCCGCCCCGGTCGCCCTCGGCGCGGAACCGGTCGGGTGCGCCGGACAGCACGCCGCGCTCGTCGACGTCGACGCTCGCACCGCCGACGGCGACGACGTCGACCGGTCGGGGACGCTCGAGCACGGTTGCTGGTGGCGGGCCGGGCAGCTTGCCGGGCCACGGTCGGTCGCGGACGGTCGCCAGGGCACGCTCACCACCGGCGGGCGCGTCACCCCACGGCACGAGCACCACGCGCTCGGACAGGGTGCGGCCACCACCGATGCGCGGACTCACCACACCGTCGTGACCGACCATGCCCTGGATCCGGGCGAGGCCGTGGTGCACGCGCTCGTCCGGGCCGGAGCCCCACAGCCCGCGCTCGTGGTTCGCCGTGTCGTCGACGGCGACCGGCTCGAGCACGACCGAGGTGACCGGCGCCTCGAGCCCGCTCGGGTCCACCCCGCCGGCGAGCTGCCACCGCACCCGGTCGACCACGTCGGCGGCGTCGAACCAGCGCGGGTGCGCCCAGGTCCGTTCGAGCAGGATGTCGCGCTCGTCGACGATCCCCACGCGGATGGTCGTCGCCACGAGCCCCGCGGCCCGGAGTCGCTCGGCGAAGTCGTCGGCGGAACGCCGGAACGCGAACGCGATCTGGTCGGCACGGTCCAGCGGGGGTTCGAACGACGCCTCGACCCGGAGTTCCGGCGGGATCTCCCGCGCCGCGATCTCGCGGGGGTCGCGGCCCCCGGCCAACCGGTGCAGGAACGCCCCGGCCACGCCGAAGCGGTCCCGCACCTGTTCGTCGCCGAGTGCCGCGAAGTCGCCGAGCGTGGTGATGCCGAGCCGGTCGAGCACCGTCGTGAGGTCGGGGTCGCCGAGCACACCGAGCGGCAGGTGCGCGAGGAAGTCCGCCGATCCCCCGACGGGCACGAGCCGCACCCGTTCACCGGGACGCACCGGACGGGCGCGGGCGGCCTGGTCCGCCGCGAACGGGGTGTCGGCCACCCCGGCCCGCACCGCGGGGGCGCCGTGGTCGGCCGCGATGCCGGCGAGGGTCGCCGCCGCCGCGCGCTCACCGCCGTAGTACCGGGCCGGCCCGCGGGCGCGGAGCGCGAGGGTGCCCGGCCGCAGCACCTCGACCCCGGGGACCGCCGCCTCGACCGCACGGATGACGGGCTCGAAGGCGCGGTGGTCGAGGGCGTCGTCGTAGGGCTGCACGAGGAGCTCGGGGCATCGTGCCTGCGCCTCACGCACGCGGAGCCCCCGCACGACACCCTGCTCACGCGCGGACGCGGAGCTCGCGAACACGAGCCCCTTCGCGGTCAGGGCGAGGGGCTGCTCCGGCGGGGTGCCACCGGCCCGAGCCGCCGCGATGACCGGCCAGTCCGGGCACCAGAGCACGATCGTCCGGGTCGGGGGTGGTTCGGGCAGTGCCGCCCCACGCGTGATCGCGTCGGTCCGGACGCGCCCGGAGGCGATCACGACGCCACCGCCACGGGCCGCAGGACGCGGGTGTCCCCGGAGCCCACCGTCGGCACCGCTGTGGCGGCCCGGACCGCACCGTCGGCCGCGGGCAGGAGCAGCTCGGCGGTCGCCGGACGCACCGCGCCGGCACGCCCGGTCGCGGTCACGGTGGCCCGGCGCTCCGTCAGGTGGCCGTGGCCCTGACCGATGCCGCTCCACGTCGAGGACGTGACCCGCAGCGTGACGTCCGCCCCGGGCCAGGAGCCGAGCGCGACGAGTGCGCCACCGCGCTGTCGCAGGCGGGCCGACAGCCGTGCCACGTCGCCCGGCACGACCCGGCCGAGCGGTCGGGTGAGGACGATCTGGGCGACGTCGGCCATCGCCGCCGTCACGGCGAGCCACTGGTCGCCCGGATCGGGGACGAGCACGAGCCGTTCGAGGTCGATCCCCGCGGCGGCGGCGGCTTCGATCCCGAAGGACGGCACCCCGACGACCGCACACCACGCCCCGGCCGCCGAGGCTGCCTGCAGCATGGTGATCGCGAGCAGCACCGACTCGGGGACGGCGTAGGTGCCACCGACCCGGATCGCGCCGCCGGGCAGCAGGGGTTCGAGTGCCGGGGCGGTGGGGAGCCCGGCGGTGTCGACCCGGGTGGACTCCATGTCGGCCACCCGGGACCGCAGGGACGTGATGCGGTCGAGCGCGGCCCGGGCATCGTTCAGGTGGTCCGGCCCACGGCGCGCACCGCCACCGCCCGCACCGCTGCCGCCGCGTGCAGCACCGCTCCGCCCGCCCCGGTCCGGAGTGGGCGACCGGAGTGCCGCCGCCGTCTGCATGCCCTCATATTCGAACATGTGTTCGATGATGTCAATCGCGTCCGACATCCGTGGACAGTCTGGGTCGAACACGTGTTCGGATCAGGGCATCAGCTCACCAGCCGGCGACCGCCCCGACCCCGCCGAGCACCGACCGCGTCTTGGTCTCGACCTCGTCCGCCTCGTCCGCGGGCACCGACGACCAGGTCACCGCTCCCCCGGCTCCGAGGGTCCGGGAACGCACCGCCCCCGACTCGTCGAGCACGGTCACGAGGCTACGGATCGCCACCGACAGGTCGGCCGCCCCGCTTGCCGAGAAGTACCCGATCGCGCCCGAGTACACCCCGCGCGGCGCTCCCTCGAGCCGGTCCGCGATCGCCGTGGCACTGCTCTTCGGCGCCCCGGTCATCGACCCCGGCGGGAACGCCGCGTGCACCACGTCGGCCCGCGACGTCCCCGGCGGCAGCACCGCCCCGATCGTCGAGACCAGCTGGTGCACGCTGGCGTACGTCTCGACGGCACACAGCCGCTCGACGTGCACCGACCCGGGCACCGCGGTCCGCAGCAGGTCGTTCCGCAGCAGGTCGACGATCATCACGTTCTCGGCGCGGTCCTTCGGGCTCGCCGCCAGGTCGTCCCGCGCGGCCGCGTCCGCCACCGCGTCGGCGAGCCGCCGCCGCGTGCCCTTGATCGGCTCCGCGAGCACCGCTCCGGCCGCGTCGATCCGCAGGAACCGCTCCGGTGACCGGCTCGCCACGCGCAGCGGGCCGAGCCGCAGGAACGCGCCGAACGGCACCGGGTCGGCCGCCCGCATCCGCAGGTACTCGCCCAGGTGCGGGTCCGTACCGGGGCCGCCACGGGCCTCCAGTCCGACCGCGAAGGCGGTGGTGAGGCAGACCTGGAACGCGTTCCCCTCGCGGATCTCCGCGCGGCACGCGTCGACCGCCCGCTCGTAGGCGGCGCGCGTGACGCGTCCGGTCGCCGTGGACACCCCGGCCGGGAGGCCCGTGGCCGCGTCCGCGATGTCGGCCGACGTCGCGGGGGTGGGCACGTCCTCCAGCCATGCGCGGTTCCGCGCACTGGCCGCCGGTTCCGCGTCGGCGACGAGCGCGAGCGCCCAGGCGCCACCGGTGTGGTCGACGACGACGGCTCGGTCGACGAACCGCAGGTCGGCGTCGGCGTGCCCGTCGGCGGTGCGGTCCGGGCCGCCGGACTCGCGGCCGAGCTCGTAGCCGAGGAACCCGACCCAGCCCAGCGCGAACCCGCACCCGACGACCGGCTCGGGCAGGCGGGGCGTGCGTCGGAGCAGGTCCGCCAGCACCGCGAAGGCCGGACGCTCCTCGGACCGGGCGGGCCCGAACCACCCTTCGGCGGGCGCGGCGACCGTCAGGTGCGCACGACGGTCCTGGTGCCGGAACCGGGCGGCGAACGGCCCGTCCGTCCACGCCAGCACGGAGAAGCGTGCCCGGGGCCGAGCCGTGGCGGGAGCACCGTCCGGCAGGCCGGAGTCGAGCCACACCAGGTCCCCGGCGACCTGCGCCGCCAGGGCCGCGAGGTCGGGGACCGGGTCGAGTCGGCGGACCTCGACGCGGACGCCGGGGTCGGGGGTGCTCAGATCGCGGCGATCGTCCATGCGGCGGCGTGCGAGGCACCGGGCGCGAGCACCACGAGGCCGCGGTCCTCGCCGTCGTTGAAGGCGTCGGGGGCGCACGTCATCGGCTCGACGGCGAGACCGGCGCGGTGGTACTCGGGGACGACGTGGTCGGCGGTGTGCACCTGCGCCCAGCCGCACTCTGGCCCGAAGATCGCACGGACCCCGTGACCGTCCGCCGCCGTGACCGCGATGGTGGCGAGGCCGGCGGCGTCGCGGTCGAAGCCGGTGAAGGCGTGGTCGATGAACCGGTCACCGATCAGCGTGGGCGTACGCAGGTCGAACTCGTCGTGCACGGGGACCAGGTCGGTCGGGACGAGCCGGTCCGGCGTCACCTCGAGCACCTGGGCGGCGGGCAGGGTCAGGGTCCAGTCGTCGACGGTGCCGGTACCCGCGACGAGGTAGGGGTGCGGGCCGGTCCCCCACGGTGCGTCCTCGGCCCCGGTGTTCGTCCCGGTGATCGTCGTGTGCAGCCCCTCGGCGTCGAGCCGGTACTCCACGGTGACCTCGACGCGGTACGGGTAGCCCTGCTGCGCCTGGACGGTCGTGGCGAGCACCACGCGGTCGTCCGCCTGCTCCTGCACGCGGAAGTCCGTCCACGCGACGAGTCCGTGCAGGGCGTGGTGCCGTGCGGGCTCGGTGAGGGCCAGCTCGTGGTCGACGCCGCCGAACGAGTACTCGCCGTCGACGATCCGGTTCGGCCACGGGGCCAGGACGGCACCGCGGAAGACCGGGCGGACCTCGTCGGCGTCGAACGGGACGACCAGGTCTCGGCCCTCGTGCCGCAGGGTCCGCAGTGTCGCTCCGACGGTGGCGATGTCGGCCGTGTACCCGGCGGAGGCGATCGTCAGCGGGGACCCGGACAGCGGCGCGTCGTTGCTCATGCGCTCAGCGTATCGGGCCGCCGAGGCCCGCCGGGTGCACGAAAAAACCCCGCCGTTCCGAGGAACGACGGGGTTGAGGGTGGATCTGAGGGGACTCGAACCCCTGACCCCCTGCATGCCATGCAGGTGCGCTACCAGCTGCGCCACAGACCCAGATCGTGCTACTTCCGTACCAACCGGTTCCCCGGAGGCACCATAGAAGCGTACACCATGCGAACGCCGGGCAACGAAATCGAAGCCGTCACCCGGGCGCGTCGCTGATCAGGCGGTGTGGTCCACCGGGAGCTCGAGCGGGATCGTCGGGCAGTCGGCCCAGAGACGCTCGAGCGAGTAGTACTGGCGGTCTTCGTCGTGGAAGACGTGCACGATGATCTCGCCGAAGTCGATGAGGACCCAGCGGCCCTCGGTACGGCCTTCGCGGCGGAGCGTCTTGGCACCGAGCTCGAGGAGGCGTTCCTCGACGGCATCGGCGATGGACTGCACGTTGCGCTCGTTCCGACCGGTTGCGAGCAGGAACACATCCGTGAGCTGCAACGGCCCGGTCACGTCGAGAGCGACGAGGTCCTCGGCCTGCTTGGCGTCGGCCGCGAGTGCTGCGGCCTGCACGAGTTCCAGTGCGCGAGTGGAGGCGGTCACGGATTCCTTCCGGTCGTCGAACCGACGGACAGCCGGTTCGCTTGATGGGTCACGATCATAAGCCACCCCGCCGACAGCGGCCAGGCCAGGGTCGGCGGGGTGGTGGAGAACGGACGTCGAGGACGGCAGCGGTCAGCCGCCGAACGCGTGGGTGGTGAGCAGAGCGGTGATGATCACGCCGGCCGCAGCCAGCCCGACCGCGCCGACCGTCACACCGAGGATCAGCGGCGTGCGCGACTCCTTCGGCTTGGCGGCGGCGAGCACGACCTGACGGGTCGAGGTGTGGCTGGACACCGCGCGGCTGGCCCGGACCGGGCTGGCGTCGGTCTCGGGCTGCTCGTCCTGCTGCTCGAGCAGGCGGTCGACCTCGGCGCCGTCGATCGGCCGGTGCGACCCCGTCGACGACAGCGACGCGGGCAGGTCGATCGACCCGGTCAGGATCACCTCGCCCGTCGCGTTGAGCGCACCGGTGGGATCGGCCAGGGCCGAGTTCGGCAGGATGATCGCGTTCGTGTTCGTCACCGCGACGCGGCGGGTGCCGGTCTCGGCGTCGTGCACCTCGGAGTCGTTCGAGTCGTGCGCCTGCTGTGACCAGTGGCCCGCGGGCGGCGCGAAGGCCGTGGTCACCGGCTTCGGCTCGGTCGGACGCTGGAACGCGGCGGGGACCTTCGGGGCCTCGGTCGCGGGCTCGGGCAGCGGCACCTCGTTGGTGTCGTCGTCCTCGGCGTCGAGCGAGAGCGGGAACACCGCGGGGGTCGCCGCTGCGGCGTTCGTCGGGATCGGGACCGGCGTGACGGCGGGCTGCGACCCGGCAGCGGGAGCGGGAGCGTCGTCGGCAGACCGAGCCGGAGTGTCTTCGGACGACTCGTCCGCCGGTGCGACGTCGGTCGTCTCGTCCGCAGGGGCGTCGAACTCCGGGACGTCGTCCGCCGGGGCATCGGTCTCCGGCGCACCGGACTCAGGGACGTCGGTCGCGGACGCGTCGGACTCGGTGACGTCGGCGGGCGGCGACCACGTCGACCGGTGGCGGCGGGGCTCCTCGGCGTGCGCGGCGGCCTCGTCGAGGGGCTCGAGCGCGTCCGGGGACCCGTCGGCCTCGGTGGCCTGGGCGACCGCGGCCTGGTCGAGGACCGTCGGGGCAGCGGGCTGCTCGTCGTGCGCGGCCTCGACGTCCGGAGCGCTCTGCGGCGCGGCGGAGGGGTCGATCGTGTCCACCGACCCGAGGACGTCCTCGACGGTGCGGTCGGACGACTGGGGCGTGGGGTTCTGCAGCGGGACCGGCAGGACCGCCTGGCGCTCGGCAGCACGGAGCTGCCGGATCTGCCGACGGGTGAGCCCACCGCTGCCGGGGACGATCTCGGTCGCGGAGGCCGGCGGGAACGGTGGCACACCGGCCGCGGGTGCCGACACCGGGACGGACGGGGAAGGCCCGGGGTCGGTCTGCGCCGATGCCGGCGCGGACGACTGGGCGGGGCCACCGGGGGCCGGGGCGACGTGCGACCCGGGGCGGCGACGGGACTCGGCGGTCTCGGCGGCGGGTGCGGCGACGGTCGGGGGCGGCGTCGCGGGCTGCGAACCGGCCGCGGCGGCACGCTCCCGCTCGCGCGCCTGGCGCCGCGACAGGGGCGGCTGCGCGTCGGACGAACTCATGCAACGCTCCGATACAGATGGTGCTTGGAGATGTACTGGACGACACCGTCGGGAACCAAGTACCAGACGGGGAACCCCCGTCGAACCCGGTCACGGCAATCCGTCGAGGATATGGCCAGTGCAGGGACTTCGAGCAAGCTTACGTCCCGCTCGGGCAATCCGGTGAGGCTCAAGGCGTGTCCCGGACGCGTCACGGCCACGAAGTGCGCGAGGTCCCAGAGACCATCATGGTCTTTCCAGTCGACGATCTGCTGAACGGCGTCTGCGCCCGAGATGAAGACGAGCTGGGCATCCGGTCGCTGTTCGTGCAGGTCCCGCAGGGTGTCGACGGTGTACGTCGGCCCCGGGCGGTCGATGTCCACGCGGCTGACGGTGAACATCGGGTTCGACGCGGTGGCGATCACGGTCATCAGGTACCGGTGCTCGGCGTCGGTGACGTCGGACTTCATGTACGGCTGTCCGGTGGGGACGAAGACGACCTCGTCGAGGTCGAACGCCCGCGCCACCTCGGACGCCGCGACCAGGTGCCCGTGGTGGATGGGGTCGAACGTGCCACCCATCACGCCGATGCGTGGCCGTCCGGTGGTCTCGAGCATCGAGTGGTCGGTCAGATCTTGGTGTGACCGAACTCGTCGACACCCGTCTCGTGGTGGCGGGTGGCCTCGAACTTCTGCGAGTGGCGGTAGGCCACGTCGCGGAAGCTCCAGGTCACGAAGCCGAGGAAGATGAAGAAGAGGGCGCCGACCATCGGGAACACGAACGCGGGCGCCCCGGAGGCGTGCTCAGCAGCTTCTGCGAGGAGGGTCATCGTTCGTGCTCCGTTCGGTCGGGGAAAGACGCCGTTCAGTCTAGCCGCGGATCTGCCCGGAGCCGCGCACGATCCACTTCGTGCTCGTGAGCTCCGGCAGGCCCATCGGACCGCGCGCGTGCAGCTTCTGCGTCGAGATGCCGACCTCGGCACCGAAACCGAACTCGCCACCGTCGGTGAACCGGGTCGACGCGTTCACCATCACGACCGCCGAGTCGACGGTCGCCAGGAACCGTTCGGCGGTGTCGACGTCGTTCGTGACGATCGACTCCGTGTGGTGCGTCGACCACCGGGCGATGTGCGCCATCGCCGCGTCGACGTCGGGCACGACGCGGATCGACAGGTCGAGGTCCATCGACTCGGTCGCCCAGTCGTCGTCGGTGGCGCGGAGCACCCCGGGCACGATCGCCCGCGTGGCGTCGTCGCCGCGCAGCGTCACACCGGACGCCCGCAGCCGGTCGGCCAGCAGCGGCAGGAGCCGTTCGGCCGCGGCCTCGTGCACCAGGAGGGTCTCGAGGGCGTTGCACACGCTCGGCCGCTGCACCTTGCTGTTCAGGACGATGTCGACCGCACGCTGCTCGGGCGCGGACGCGTCGAGGAACACGTGCACGACGCCCGCACCGGTCTCGATGACGGGCACCTGCGACTCGGTGACGACGGTCTGGATGAGCGCGGCGCTCCCCCGTGGGATCAGCACGTCGACCAGGCCACGTGCCCGCATGAGCTCGGTGGCACCGGCGCGGCCGAACTCGTCGATGGTCTGCACCAGGTCGCGGGGCAGCCCGACCGACTCGACCGCGTCCTGGATCCTGGCGACGAGCACGGCGTTCGTGTGCTGGGCCGCCGACCCGCCGCGGAGCACGACGGCGTTGCCCGACTTGAGCGCGAGGGAGGCGATGTCGACGGTGACGTTCGGGCGTGCCTCGTAGATGGCCCCGACGACACCGAACGGCACGCGCACCTGGGTGAGCTGGAGTCCGTTCGGCAGCTGCGACCCGCGCACGTGCTCGCCCACGGGGTCGGTCAGTCCGACGACGTGTTCGACCGCGGCGGCGAGGGCCTCGATCCGGACGGGGTCGAGTCGCAACCGGTCGAGCAGCCCGGACGAGAGTTCGCCGTCCTCGCCGGCGACCAGGTCGTCGTGGTTCGCGGCGACGATCTCGTCGGTCGCGGCACGCACCGCCGCGGCGATCGCACCGAGGGCCGCGTCCTTGACGGCGGTGGTCGCGGTCGCGAGCGCCGACGAGGCGGCCCGTGCCGCCACGAGCTTGTCGGTGAGGGTCGGGGCGGGCGCGATCGACGACATGGACCGATTGTAGGTCCGCCCCTCGGTTCGTGACGGGCGTGCCGGACGCTCGCCGTGCCTCCAGGCCCGGTCCGCCCCACCGACCGGTCACGAAACGTCGTCATCTGCCTGCCGAGCGGTCACCGATCGTCGCTCCGCGGCGACCGTACCGACGGTTCCCGACCACACGACCGCGTCCCGACGGGGAGTCGTGACCGCCTGGAGGCCCGGCACCGGTCCCCGGGACCCGCACCGGGCCTCCAGGCGGTCGCGTCCACCCCGCCGGCCGGTCACGACACGTCGTCCTGCGCCGCGCGAGCGGTCACAGTCCGTCGCTCCGCGACGCCCACACCGACGGTCTCCGACCAGTCGGCACCGTCCCGACGGCGCGTCGTGACCGTTTCGGGCGCGGTGCGGGCTGCGTCAGGGACGCGGTGCGGCGTGGAACCAGGTGCCGAGGTGTTCGCCGGCCAGCGCGCGGTCGACCAGCGCCGTGTCGGTCACGAGCACCGCGGTGCCCGCCTCGGCCGCGAGCCGCGCGGCGGCGACCTTGGTCTCCGCTCCCCCGGTGCCGACGCCGGCGGTGCCGATCGAGCCGAAGGTGACCCCGGCGAGCTCGTCGCCGAACGGCACCTCGTCGATGCGGGTCGCGCCGGGCTGCTCCGGGGGTGCCGTGTAGAGCGCCTCGACGTCGGAGAGCAGCACGAGGGCGTCGGCACCGAGCAGTCGGGCCACCAGGGCCGCGAGCCGGTCGTTGTCGCCGAAGCGGATCTCGTGCGTGGCGACGGTGTCGTTCTCGTTCACGATCGGCAGCACGCGCAGGGCGAGCAACCGGTCGATGGCGCGCTGGGCGTTCACCCGGTGCGTGGGGTTCTGCAGGTCACCGGCGGTGAGCAGGATCTGCGCCGCGACGACACCGTGCCGGTCGAGTTCCTTCTGGTACCGGAACATCAGGACGTTCTGCCCGGTGGCGGCCGCCGCCTGCTGCGTGGCGAGGTCGTCCGGCCGACCCTCGAGCCCGAGGAACGGGAACCCGGTCGCGATCGCACCGGACGACACGAGCACGACCTCGGTCCCCCGGCCGTAGGCGGCTGCCAGCGCGTCCACCAGGGGGCCGATCTGGCCGGCGGCGTCACCGCTGACCGAGGACGAGCCGACCTTGACCACGATCCGCCGCGCACGCGGGATGTCCTCGCGCCGTGTGACGGGTCCGAGGTCGGTGCGGGCGGTCGTGTCGGTCATGCCGCGGTCACTCCTTCTGGTCGCTGGTCTCGACCTGGTCGGCGTCGAACTGGTCGCCGGTGCCGAGCTGGTCGCTGGTCACCACGTCGTCGTCCACCCAGAGCCCGGAGACGCGCTCCTGCTCGAGCTCGGCACGGGCGGCCGCCTTGGCGTCCATCCGCTCGAAGTACTCCTCGCGCCGCTCGTTGCGGGTCGGACGCGACGTCGCACCGATGCGGGCGTCGGTGCCACGGGCGCTCGTGATGAGCTCCGCGGTCGACGTGAGCGTGGGCTCCCAGTCGAACACCATGCCGCCGTCGCCACCGATGACGACGGTGGAGCCGGCGACGGCTCCGGCCTTGAACAGGCCGTCCTCGACGCCGAGCTTCGCGAGCCGGTCGGCCAGGTAGCCGATCGCCTCTTCGTTGGTGAAGTCGGTCTGCTGGACCCAGCGCTCCGGCTTCGCGCCCCGGACGCGGTAGAAGCGGTGCTCCTCGCCGCCCTCGGCGCGCACGGTGAACGGCTTCTCGTTGACCGACCGGGGGCGGAGCACGATGCGCTCCGGGACCGGCTCGGCCGCACGGGCGGCGCGGGCCTGCTCGACGATGTCGGCAAGGGCGAACGTCAGCTCGCGGAGCCCCTTGCGGGACGCCGTGGAGATCGGGAAGACGCGGTAGCCGCGGCCCTCGAGCTCGGCGGTGACGAACTCGGCGAGCTCCTGCGCCTCGGGCACGTCGATCTTGTTCAGGGCGATGAGCTGCGGGCGCTCGAGCAGCGGCACCTGGCCCTCGGGGACCGGGTAACGCTCGAGCTCGCCGAGGATGACGTCGAGGTCGCTGATCGGGTCGCGGCCCGGGTCGAGCGTGGCGCAGTCGATGACGTGGAGCAGTGCCTCGCACCGCTCGACGTGGCGCAGGAACTCCAGGCCGAGGCCCTTGCCCTCGGACGCGCCCTCGATCAGGCCGGGGACGTCGGCGACGGTGAAGCGGGTGTCACCGGACTCGACGACGCCGAGGTTCGGCGTGAGGGTCGTGAACGGGTAGTCCGCGATCTTCGGCTTGGCGGCGGAGACGGCCGCGATCAGCGAGGACTTGCCGGCGCTCGGGAACCCGACGAGGGCCACGTCGGCGATGGTCTTCAGCTCGAGGCTGATGTCCCCCGCCCAGCCCTCGGTGCCGAGCAGCGCGAAGCCGGGGGCCTTGCGCTTCGTGGTGGAGAGCGCCGCGTTGCCGAGGCCGCCCTGTCCACCGGGGGCCACGACGACGCGCATGCCGGGCTCGGTGAGGTCGGCGATGACCTCGCCGGACTCGTCGTACACCACGGTGCCGACGGGCATCGGGAGCTCGAGGACCTCGCCGCTCACACCGCTGCGGTGGTCACCCATGCCGGGCTGCCCGTTCTTCGACGAGCGGTGCGGGGAACGGTGGTAGCCGAGCAGCGTCGTCACCTGCGGGTCGGCCACGAGCACGATGTCGCCGCCGTCACCGCCGTTGCCGCCGTCGGGCCCGGCGAGGGGCTTGAACTTCTCACGGCGGACCGACACGCAGCCGTTGCCGCCGTGCCCCGCGCTGAGGTGCAGGGTCACGCGGTCGACGAAGGTCGCCATGGGTCCACTCCAGGTGTTTCGTTGTGCCGACGGGATCGTCGGCGGGAAAAGCGAAGGAGGGGCGGGCACTCGGCCCGCCCCTCCAGCTGCAGTCGTTCGAACGACTACGCGTTGACGATGTTGATGACCTTGCGGCCACCCTTGGTGCCGAACTCGACCGAACCGGACGAGAGGGCGAACAGCGTGTCGTCGCCACCGCGGCCGACGTTGGCGCCCGGGTGGAAGTGCGTGCCGCGCTGGCGGACGATGATCTCGCCGGCGTTGACGACCTCGCCACCGAAGCGCTTCACGCCGAGGCGCTGTGCGTTCGAGTCACGACCGTTGCGAGTGGAACTCGCACCCTTCTTGTGTGCCATGAGTTGACTCCCTTACGCGATCTTGGTGATCTTGACGCGGGTCAGCTCAGCGCGGAAACCCTGGCGCTTCTTGTACCCGGTCTTGTTCTTGAACTTCTGGATGATGACCTTGGGACCACGGAGGTCGTCGAGCACCTCGGCGGTGACGGTCACGTTCGCGAGCTCGGAAGCCGCCGACGTGATCTTGTCACCGTCCACGAGGAGCACGGGGGCGAGGTCGATGTTGCCCTTGTCGTCCGCCTTGGCACGGTCGATGGTCAGGATGGTGCCGACCTCGACCTTCTCCTGACGGCCGCCGGCGCGCACTACTGCGTAAACCACGTGGAAATCCTTACGTAACTCTGCTTGAGGGAAGTCTCGGGTGCCCACTTCTGCACGAGCGGCTCCCGGAAGGCCGGGCCCGATCGGCGACGCAGGCAGAACGGCCCGCTGACACCAGGGACCGAGAATACTCGATCACCCTGGGTCCGGTCAAACGGCGACACCCGTACGATTGCACGGTGACCGTGTTGATCGACCCACCGACGTGGCCCGCCCACGACACACTGTGGTCGCACCTCGTCAGTGATGAATCCTACGCGGAACTCCACGCGTTCGCTGCGCGGGCCGGTGTGCCGCGCCGTGCGTTCGACCACGACCACTACGACGTCCCGCTCTCGCGGTACGACGAACTGGTGGCCGCTGGCGCCTCGGCCGTGACCGGTCGCGAGCTCGTGCTGCGGTTGATCCGCAGTGGGCTACGCGTGGCGCAGCGGGACAAGCGCGGCATCTGACCGCGCGTCCGGACGGCCGGGAGGGGCGGCGCGCGTCCGCCCCGCCCGGCACCGCACACGGTGCGCCGCCGGCTCGCAGGGCCGCGCGAACGGTGCGAGGTTCCGGGTTCGGTGCGACGCGGAGACCGGCGCACCGAGTACGGAACCTCGCACGGCTCGAAGGGGCGGCGGTGTCGCGGCGGGGCGTCGCTCCGTGCGAGGGGCCGCGAACGGGCTCAGCGGGGCGCTGGACCGCCCCAGGGGTTCGCCGGGGGCTGCTGCTGGTCTGGGCGCGGCCCGGCGCCGTACTGCCCGCCGTACTGGCCGTGGGGGTCGGGCTGCACGCGCCCCTGCCCGTACGGTGCCGGCGGCTGCTGCTGTGGCTGCTGTGGTGCCTGCGGCTGGATCGTCGAGGGCGGGACCGCGTCGGCGGGTCGGACGGTGCCCGGCATCCCCGGGGTCGTCGACGAGCCACGTCCGCGGCGCGGCCGACCGAGCCAGAGCCAAGCCGCCGTGGCGGTCGCCAGGAGCATCACGGTGAACGGCAGACCGTTCTGCAGCGGTCGTGTGAGCACGTCGATGACGAGCTGGGAGCCGCCAGCGGTGGCCGCTCCGAACGAGCCGGTGAACACTCCGACGAGCATCAGGGCCACCGTGCCCGCGGCGCCGGCGAGGACCACGCGGAGCAGGAGCCTCGGCAGCGGGCTGCGGCGGTCGATCGGCGTCAGGAACGCCAGGGCCAGGAACGCGCCCACGTAGTACGGGAACGGTGCCACGAAGACCCCGGTCGTGAAGCTGCCGAGCAGACTCGTGCCGGCACCGTAGTGCCGGAACGGACTCACCACGAGCGAGGCGCCGAGCAGCCCGAAGAGCCCGGACACGAACTCGACGAGCACCAGGGCCACCACGGCGATGAGCGCACCGGCCGTGTTCGTCACCGAGGCGCCGGGCGCGAAGGCCCGGCGCGGGTCGGCCGGGACACGGGGCGGCCGCGGCGGAGCATACGGCGCGCCGGCACCGGGCTGACGCCCGTACTGCGGCACACCGCCCTGCTGCGGCGGCACCGGGCCGCCGGGCTGCTGGGCACCCGGGCCGGGCGGTGCGGGCTGGGACCAGCCCGCACCGTAGTACCCACGCTGCTGCTGCGGGTCGCCCGGGTTCGTCACGTCAGTTCCCCAGGATCACTGCGCCGTCGGAGCCGTCGGCGTCGTCGGTCGACTCCTCCGTCGGCGTGGCGGGAGCACTGATGCTCGGCGACGAGACCCGGCGGGAGCGCGAGCGCCCCTGTCCGGGCTGCTTCGGCTCCGGGAGCGCCTGGAGCACCGAGTCGAGCAGGGACTCGGCATCCGGGGCGACCGCGCGGGGCTCGCGCTTGGGCGCCGCGGCGATCGGGATGTCCAGGATCGCCACGGTGTTGTCGGTCGGCGTCACGGTGGCGCTCGAACTCACGCGACGGCGGGCCGGGGCCTTCGCCTTCGGTGCGGCTGCGGGCTCGGTGACGGCCGGAGCAGCACCCTTCGGCGCGCGCGCCTCGGGCTCGACGATCACGGCGGGCTCAGCGGTGACCGACGACCCCGGCGCGTCCGACTGCTCGGCAGCGGGTGCCTGCGGTGCATCGGTGGCCCGAGCGTCGGCAGCGGCCTGCTGGTCGCCGCTCTGCTGGTCTCCGGCGCGCTGGTCTCCGCTCTGCTGCTCTGCCCCGCGGCCGCCACGACCACGGCGACGACGCTTCGAACCGGTCGGCTGCTCGCCACCCGTGCTGTCCGGGCCGGTGGACGCGTCGGCCGACGACGGTGCCGTGGCCTCCGTCGCGGTCACGGCAGCGGCTGCTGCCTCTTGTTCGTCGTGCGAGAGGGTGGAGGCGGCGATCCGCGACAGCGCGTTCTTCACGTCGTCGGTGATCTGGTGCGCCTGGCCGGAGGCACCGTTCGACTGCCCCGAGGAACCGGAGTTCCCCTTGCCACCGTTGCCGTTGCCGTTGTCGGATCGGCCGTTCTCGTTGCCGTTCCCACCACGACCCTTGCGACGCCCCTTGCTCGGACCCGGGTCGGCGTTGTTGTCGTTGACCTTGGCGTTGACCTCGTCGAGGGACTCGCGCAGGCCGACACCGATCTTCTTGCGGGTCATCTGCACGAGGCCGAGCGAGGTGATCTCGGCGACCTGGTGCTTCGTGCGGTCGCGGCTCAGGCACTCGACCAGGCGGCGGAGCACGAGGTCGCGGTTCTCCTCGAGCACCATGTCGATGAAGTCGACGACGATGATGCCGCCGATGTCGCGCAGGCGGAGCTGGCGGACGAGCTCCTCGGCGGCCTCGAGGTTGTTCTTCGTGACCGTCTCTTCGAGGTTGCCCCCGGAACCGACGAACTTGCCGGTGTTGACGTCCACGACCGTCATGGCCTCGGTGCGGTCGATGACGAGCGAACCACCGGAGGGCAGCCAGACCTTGCGGTCGAGCGCCTTGTCGATCTGCTCGTTGAGGCGGAACTCCTCGAAGGAGTCGGGGCCCTCGTACCGGACGACGCGGTCCTTGAGGTCCGGGGCGACGGCCGACAGGTACTCGTCGATGGTGCCGCCGGCGGCCTCGCCGTCGATGATCAGCTTCGTGAAGTCCTCGTTGAAGACGTCGCGGACGATCTTGATGAGCAGGTCGGGCTCGGAGTGCAGCATCACCGGGGCGTGACCGCCGGCGACCTTCTTCTGGATGGCCTCCCACTGGCTGGTCAGGCGCTGCACGTCGCGGGTGAGCTGCTCCTCGGTCGCGCCCTCGGCGGCGGTGCGCACGATGACGCCCGCGTGCTCCGGCAGGACTTCCTTCAGGATCTTCTTCAGTCGGGCACGCTCGGTGTCCGGCAGCTTGCGCGAGATCCCGTTCATCGAGCCGTTCGGCACGTAGACCAGGTAGCGACCCGGCAGCGAGATCTGGCTGGTGAGGCGGGCGCCCTTGTGGCCGACCGGGTCCTTCGTGACCTGCACGAGGACCTTGTCGCCCGGCTTGAGCGCTGCTTCGATGCGGCGACCGTGGTTGCCGGTCTCGACGGAGTTCCAGTCGACCTCACCGGCGTAGAGCACGGCGTTGCGACCGCGACCGATGTCGACGAACGCCGCCTCCATCGAGGGCAGGACGTTCTGCACCTTGCCGAGGTAGACGTTGCCGATGAGCGACACGTTCTCGGACTTGGTGATGTAGTGCTCGGCGAGGATGCCGTCCTCGAGCACGCCGATCTCGATCGTCGACGAGCTGGAGCGGACGATCATCTGGCGGTCGACGCTCTCGCGGCGGGCGAGGAACTCGTCCTCGCTGACCACCTGGCGGCGGCGTCCGGCGTCGCGGCCGTCACGACGACGCTGCTTCTTCGCCTCGAGCCGGGTCGAGCCCTTGATGCGCTGCGGCTCGGTGATGAGCTCCGGCTCGCGACGGCGCGGCTCCTGGTGGTCGCGCGGCTCGCGGGCCTCGCGGTCGGCGCTCGAACCACGGCGACGCGAGCGACGGCGCGAGCCGCCCTGGTCGTCGCGGTCGTCACGGTCGCGATCGCGGTCGAAGCGGTCCTCGCGGTCGTAGCGGTCGTCCTCGTCGCGGTCACGATCACGGTCACGGTCGCGGTCGCGCTCGAACCGGGGCGCGCGCTGCGGCAGCTCCGGCAGCACCGGCGCGTGGAAGATCAGGCTGAGCGTGCTCGTGGCCTTCGGCACGAACGGCTCGTCGGCGGGTGCGGCGTCGTCGCTCGCCTCGGCCGTCGGTGCGGCGTCGGCCGGACGGGAGGCGCGGTCCGCGTCCGCCCCGTCGGTCGCGGTGCCCGACCGGTCGCCCGTCACGACCGGCAGGTCGCCGGTCAGCGTGCTCACGTCGTGCGGCTGGGCACCGCTGTCGGCGACGGCCTCGACCGCGACGGAGACCGCCCCGGTGTCGGTCGGCTCGACGGGCGACGCCGGCGATGCCGGGGAGTCGGGCGAGTCCGGCGAACCGGGAGAGTCCGGCGAACCGGCCGACGCGACGCTGGCCGCGGGACGGGCGTCAGCGCCGCCCGTCAGCGCGAGGGTCTCGTCGGCGTGGGGTGCCTGCTCGGCGCCCCCACGGGCCTCCTGGCCGGACGACCGGGCGCGGCGACCGCCGAACAGGCGGCTCCGGCGCTTCGGCGCGTTCTCGTCGTTGGTCGTGTTGTCGTTGTTCTGCTCCACCATGGACTGGTGCACTCCTCGGCCCCACTCGCACCCTTTCGGGTGGCGGGAATTCTGTGTCGTGGCGGGCGGCGTCGACGCCCCCGCGCTCGCTGTCTCGTGATCGGTCCGCGTCAACTTCTCGTTGCGTCCGCGCCCGTTCCGGTCCGGGCACCCGGCCCGTTCCGGCTCGGCATCGGAGTGACGCTGCCCGACCACAGTGCGCTCTCACCGCACCGGATCGTCCGGGTTCGGCCCGGTGGGGCGTCACTCGGAAAGCTCTCTTCGGTGTGCGGTTGGCCGCACGACCTCCAGGCATTATCGCATGCCGCACCCGGAAAGCACCGGAACCCGCATGCGATGATGACCGCGTGACCGCGTCTGCACCTGCCCCCCGTCGTCCGATCGCGATGGCGGTCTTCCTGCTCGTCACCGGGATCGTCGGCCTGTTCGGCTCGTTCCGGCTCGTCCTCGACGAGTTCACGAAGTACGAGAACCCGAAGGCCGTCCTGAGCTGTGACGTGAACCCGTTCATCAACTGCTCCGACGTGATGGCCAGCTGGCAGGGGCACCTGTTCGGGTTCCCGAACCCGCTGCTCGGCGTCATGGGGTTCGTCGCCCCGATCGCCGTCGCCGTGCTGCTGCTCGCCGGGTTCCGGAACGGTTCGCGCTGGTTCTGGATCGTCTTCAACGCCGGGGTCTTCCTGGCGTGGGTGTTCGTGACCTGGCTGTTCACGCAGACCGTCTTCGTCATCGGCGCCCTGTGCCCGTGGTGCATGCTCGTCTGGTCGATGACGATCCCGATGTTCTGGGTGTTCACGATCTGGAACACGGCCCAGGGTCGCTTCGGCGCCGGGGCGCAGCGTGTCGGGCGGTCGCTCCTGCCCTTCAGCTGGGCGTTCGCGCTGGCGAACTACCTGGTCATCATCGTCACGATCATCATCAAGTTCCCCGCGGTCCTCACCAGCTTCTGAGCCGTCCCCGCTGCCCCTACGCTCGGGATCGATGAGCGAGATCGAGAGCAGCAGGGCGCGCCGGGACGCCGCACGGGAACGTGCGCGAGCGGCACGGGCGGCGGAGCAGTCGCGCCGCCGTCGCCTCCGCACACTCGGCATCAGCGGGATCATCGTCGCGGGCCTCGCGGTGGTCGCGGTGGTCGCCCTTGTGCTCGCGAACTCCGTGCAGCCCGCCGGGCCGGGTCCGCGGAACACGGCGAGCGACGGTGTCCTGCTCACCGGGGCGCACGGCAGGATCGTGCCCGTCGAGACGCGAGCGGTGCCCGACGGCGGGACCCCGACGCCGACCGAACAGGACGGCTCGAAGACCGCGATCACGATCTACGCGGACTACATGTGCCCGTACTGCAACCAGTTCGAGACGGCCCAGATGCCCCGGATCCGGCAGTGGGTGGAGGACGGAACCGCCACCCTCGAGCTGCATCCGCTCGGGCTGCTCGACCGCGTGTCGCTCGGATCGCGGTACTCCACCCGCTCGGCCGCGGCTGCCGCGTGCGTCGCGGACCACGACCCGGACGCGTTCCTGGCCTTCAACAGCTCGCTCTACGACCACCAGCCCTCGGAGAGCACGCGCGGACTCACGAACGACGAGCTGGCGTCCCTCGCGCGCGAGGCCGGGGCGACGGACCCGGCCGTGACACCGTGCATCACCCGGCAGGACTTCGCCGGGTGGGTCGCCGACGCCACGAACCGGGCGATGAACGACCCGGTGCCGAACTCGTCGCTCGACGGGATCACGAGCACGCCGACGATCATCGTCGACGGCGAGCAGTACAACGCGGACGGTGCGGCGTCCCTCGCCGACGTCGACGCGTTCGCGGCCTTCGTCCGGGAGCACGGCCGGACGTCCTAACCTCCCCCCACTCACGACGAACGGCCCCCGCTCCCGGATGGGAAAGAGGGCCGTCGGTCGTTCGGGGCGTGCTACTTCGCCGCGGCGTCGATCGCGGTGATGACGGTGCTCAGGTCGTCCAGGCGCTTGCCGTCGACGACGATCGTCGGCGTGCCGAAGCCCTGCGTGCCCGCGAGCGCCTCGTTCGTGGTGACGGCCTGGGTCGACTTCGTCACCCAGCCCTTGAACTGCTCGGACGACAGGCACTCGGACAGGTCCGAACCGGTCGCGCCGCCCGCCTTGACGAGCTTCGCGATCTCGGAGTTGGTCAGGCCCTTGGTGCCCTCGGCCGGCTGGTTCTCGAAGAACTGGGTCTGCACGTCGAGGAACTTGTCCGGCGCGTAGTTCGCCACGCACATGGCGGCGTTCGCGGCACGGCTCGCGTAGCGGGAGCCCGCGTAGCTGCGGTCGAGGATCGACACCGGCTGGATCGCCAGGGTCGCGTCGCCTGACTTCACCTTGTCGAGGATCTGGTCGGAGTAGGCCGCCTCGAACTGCTTGCAGACCGGGCAGGCCCAGTCGACGTACTCGGTGACCGTCACGGCGCCGTCGCTGTTCGCCGTCGGGACCGGCGAGGCAGAGCCCGTCGCGGAGACGGCCGGCGTGGTCACCGGGGTGACCTTGCCGTCCTGGCCGGTGAACTGGATCGCGCCGGTGGCCATGTTCTTCGGCCCGGCTGCGGACACCACGGGCGCGTTGTTCACGTTCACCGCGACGATCGCGATGATCGCGGCGACCGCCAGGATGCCCAGGCCGATGCCGCCCTGCAGGAACCACTTGTTGCGGCGCTTGCGGCGCTTCTCGGCGTCGGCGCGCTGCCGAGCGACCTCTCGGGCGTGCTGACGCCGCTCGTTCTTGGTGGGTCGGTCGTTGTTCGTCACGTCGTCCCCGTCGCTCAGGCGAACCAGAGCGCGAGCTCGCGCGCGGCCGACTCGGGGCTGTCCGAACCGTGGACCAGGTTCTGCTGCACCTTGAGGCCCCAGTCGCGGCCGAGGTCACCACGGATGGTGCCGGGCGCGGCCGAGGTCGGGTCGGTGGTGCCGGCGAGCGAGCGGAAGCCCGCGATCGCACCGTTGCCGGCGACGCGCACGGCGACGACGGGACCGGACTGCATGAACTCGACGAGCGGCTCGAAGAACGGCTTGCCCTGGTGCTCCTCGTAGTGCGCGTCGAGCAGGTCACGCGGCGCGGTGAGCATCTTCAGGTCGACGAGCTCGTAGCCCTTCGCCTCGATCCGGCGGAGGATCTCACCGGTCAGCTGGCGGGCGACGCCGTCGGGCTTGACGAGGACGAGGGTCTCTTCGAAGTCGGACACGCAGTACTCCCTGTGTTCGGGGTCGAATGTGGTGGTCAGTCCTCGCCCATGGCCGCTCGGCGCGCGGCGTTCTGACGGTCCAGTTGACCGCCCTTGACGAAGCAGAAGACCCACAGCGCCAGGAACACCACGGCGACCGCGAACATGAACGGTTCGATGAACCCGGTGGCGAGGATGGCCGCCTGCAGCAGCCACCCGAACCATACACCGGCCCGGTTGCCCGTCAGACGTGAGGCAGCTGCGAGGACGATGATCGCGCCGATGCCCCCGCCGAAGGCCGCGGCGGGCGGCAGCGTGCCCTTGCCGAAGACGACGAGCATGGGGAAGAAGAACATGATCGCCTCGAGCACGAGCGTGATCGAGAGCAGGCTCTCCTGCGCCCCGCGTTCGCGGCGCGGCTTCCGGGTGCGCGGTGCGCGGCCCGGCCGGGAGGCCCGTGGTGCGTCCGTCACTTCGCCTCGCCTTCGCGGTGCACGAGGTCCATGACCGCGCCCACCATCACGATGGAGCCCGCGACGAGCACGAGGGCGTCCTCGGCGTCCGCCTCGTCGGCCAGGCTGCGCGCTTCCTGCAGTGCGGACGCCAGGGACGGCTCGACGACGACGCGGTCCTCGCCGACCTCGTCGACGACGACCCGGGCGAACTCGTCCGCGTCGAGCGCACGCTCCCCTGGCGGCTGCGTCACGACGAACGTGGCGACGGTGTCCTTGAGCGCGCGGACGAACCCGCGGGCGTCCTTGTCGCCGAGGATCCCGACGACGCCGACGACGTGCTCGGACGGGAACGCGACCGGCAGCGCCTCGGCCAGGGCCTTCGCACCGTGCGGGTTGTGCGCGGCGTCGACGACGACGGTCGGGTCGGTCGCGATGGGCTGCAGGCGACCGGGGCTGGTCGTGCCGGCGATGCCCTCGGACAGGACGTCCTCGTCGAGGGCCTGGGCCCCGCGGCCGAGGAACGACTCGACCGCCGCGATCGCCACGGCGGCGTTCTCGGCCTGGTGCCGACCGAACAGCGGCAGGAACAGGTCGTCGTAGCGGCCGGCGATGCCCTGCACGGTGATGAGCTGTCCGCCCACCGCCGGGGTGACGTCGACGACGCTGAATCCCTGCGAGCTCGGCCTGCCCGCCGCTTCGCGACGGTCAGGTACCGGCTCGAAGGGGCCCACCGTGCCCTCGACGGCCAGGGTGGACTCGGTGAGCTCGGCGGCGCGCTCGAGTTCGGCGAGGGCCTCGGGGACCTGCCGGCTCGACACCACGGCGGACGACGGCTTGACGATGCCCGACTTGGTGCGGGCGATCTCGGCCACCGTGGCACCGAGCTGCTTCGCGTGGTCGATGGCGATCGGCGTGAACACCGACACCTGGCTCTGCACGACGTTGGTGGAGTCCCACTCGCCGCCCATGCCGACCTCGATCACGGCGACGTCCACCGGGGCCTCGGCGAAGCACGCCAGGGCGAGCACGGTGAGCGCCTCGAAGAAGGTCAGCGGGAGTTCGCCCTTGTCGGCGAGCTCGCGGTCGGTGATCTCGAGCACCGGGGCGATGTCGTCCCAGTTCTCGACGAACCGGTCGGCCGCGATCGGCTGGCCGTCGACCACGATGCGCTCCCGGATCGACACCAGGTGCGGGCTCGTCATCAGGCCGGTGCGCAGACCGTGGGCCCGGACGATGCTCTCGATGGTGCGCGCGGTCGACGTCTTGCCGTTCGTGCCGGTCACGTGGATCACCGGGTACGCCAGGTGCGGGTCGCCGAGCAGCTCGACGGCGCGGCGCGTGGCGGTCAGCCGGCGCTCGGGGGCCTGTTCGCCGATGCGGGCGTACAGGGCGGCCTCGACGCGCCGGACCTCGTCGTCGTCGCCGCCGTAGGGCACGGCGTCGGATGGAGCGTCGCCGGAGGGGCCGACCGGGATCCGGATGCCGTCCTCGTCGCGACCGTCGAGCTCGTCGTGTCCGACGAACTCCTCGTTCGCCTCGTGGTCGTCGTACTGGTCGTGGTCACTCATGCGCGTGCTACCTCCACGGATACCTTCGCACCGTCACCGACGTCGGTGGTGGTGTCGTCCACCCCGAGGGGCACGATCTCGACGCTCGTCGCCAGGGTCTCCCCCGCGATGAGCTCCTGGTGCGCGCGGACCGCGCCGTCGGCCGTGTCGTCCACCCGGAGGGTCAGGGCGATGCGGTCGCTGACGTCGAGGTCGGCGTCGCGGCGGGCCTGCTGGACGGCGCGGACGACGTCACGGGCGAGCCCCTCGGCCTCGAGCTCGGGCGTCGTCACGGTGTCGAGCACGACGAAGCCGCCCTCGTCGAGGAACGCCACGGCCACCGAGGCGTCGGCCACGGTGAGGTCGAGCGAGTACTCGCCCTCGATCAGGTCGACGCCACCGACGGTCACGCCGGAGTCGGTCGCGGTCCAGTCGCCCTTCTTGGCGGCCGGGATCACCTGCTGCACCTGCTTGCCGATGCGGGGGCCGGCGACGCGGGCGTTCACGGTGAGCTTCCGCTCGATGCCGTACTGCGCCAGCGATTCCTCGGCCTGGGCCTCGAGCACCACGCGCTTGACGTTGAGCTCGTCGCGCAGGATGTCGGCGAACGGCTCGACCCCGGCCGGGTCCGGCACCACCAGGGTCAGCGTGGCCAGGGGCAGGCGGACGCGCTTGCCGGTGGCCTTGCGGAGCGCCAGACCCTTCGAGGCGACGTCGCGCACGCGGTCCATCGCGTCGACGAGGGCGTCGTCGGCCGGGAACTCGTCGGGCTCCGGGAAGTCCGTCAGGTGGACGCTGCGTCCGCCGGTCAGGCCCTTCCAGATCTCCTCGGTGACGAGCGGCGCGAGCGGGGCGGCGACCCGGGTCAGGGTCTCGAGCACGGTGTACAGCGTGTCGAACGCCGCACGGGTCTCGGCGCCGGCGTCCGCGTCGGCCCCGGTCCAGAACTTGTCGCGCGAGCGGCGGACGTACCAGTTCGTGAGTACGTCGGCGAAGTCGCGGACGGCCTGGGCCGCGAGCGGGGTGTCGAGCGCGTCGAGGTGCGTCCGGACGTCGGTGACGAGGACCCGGGTCTTCGCGAGCAGGTACCGGTCGAGCACGTCGGTCGAGTCGGTCCGGCGCTGGGCCCGGTACCCGTCGGGACCCGAGGCGTTCGCGTACAGGGTGAAGAAGTAGTACGTCGACCACAGCGGCAGCATGAACTCGCGGACGCCCTGGCGGATGCCCTCTTCGGTGACGACGAGGTTGCCGCCGCGGATCACCGACGAGGACATCAGGAACCAGCGCATGGCGTCGGCACCGTCGCGGTCGAAGACCTCGGAGACGTCCGGGTAGTTCCGGAGCGACTTCGACATCTTCTGGCCGTCCGAGCCGAGGACGATGCCGTGGCTGATGACGTTCTGGAACGCCGGCCGGTCGAACAGCGCGGTGGAGAGCACGTGCATGACGTAGAACCAGCCGCGCGTCTGCCCGATGTACTCGACGATGAAGTCGGCCGGGCTGTGCGACTCGAACCACGCAGCGTTCTCGAACGGGTAGTGCACCTGGGCGTACGGCATCGACCCGGAGTCGAACCACACGTCGAACACGTCGGTGATCCGGCGCATCGTCGAGTTGCCCGTGGGGTCGTCGGGGTTCGGCCGCGTCAGGTCGTCGATGAACGGCCGGTGCAGGTCCACTTCGCCCTCGGCGTTCACCGGCAGCCGACCGAAGTCGCGCTCGATGTCGGCGAGCGAGCCGTACACGTCGGTGCGCGGGTACTCGGGGTCGTCGGACTGCCACACCGGGATCGGCGTGCCGAAGTAGCGGTTGCGCGAGACCGACCAGTCGATGGCGTTGCCGACCCACTTGCCGAACTGGCCGTCCTTGACGTTGTCCGGCACCCAGTTGATGTCCTGGTTGAGCTGGCCCATGCGGTCGCGGAGCTCGGTGACGCGGACGAACCACGACGAGACGGCCTTGTAGATGAGGGGCTTCCGGCACCGCCAGCAGTGCGGGTAGCTGTGCTCGTAGGACGCCTGGCGGAGCAGTCGCCCGGCGTCGCGGACGGCCTTGGTCAGCGGCTTGTTCGCGTCCGACCAGAGCATGCCGGCGACCTCGCCGAACTGCGACGTGAAGACGCCGCCCTCGTCGAGGGACAGCACGACGGGGATGCCGGCGGCGGCGCAGACCTCCTGGTCGTCGGCACCGTAGGCCGGGGCCTGGTGCACGATGCCGGTGCCCTCACCGGTCTCGACGTACTCGGCGACCAGGATGCGCCACGCGTTCTCGTAGCCTTCCTGGTCGGCTAGGAAGTCGAACAGCCGCTCGTACTCGACGCCGTCGAGCTCGGTGCCCGTCAGCGTGCGCGCGACGGCGGCGAGCGCCTCGTCACCCGAGGCGTAGCCGAGCTCCTTCGCGTGCGCGGCCACGGTGTCGGACGCGAGCAGGTAGGAGACGGAACCGGCGTCGGCACCGTCAGCCGCGCCTCCAGGCCCTGCCGGGACGACCGCGTACGCGATCTCCGGACCGACCGCCAGGGCGGCGTTCGTCGGGAGGGTCCAGGGGGTCGTCGTCCAGGCGAGCGCACGCACACCGGTCAGGTCGAGCGCGGAAGCGCGGTCGCCGTGCAGCGGGAACGAGACGGTGACGGACTGGTCCTGGCGCATCTTGTAGACGTCGTCGTCCATGCGCAGCTCGTGGTTGGACAGTGGCGTCTGGTCGTTCCAGCAGTACGGCAGGACCCGGAAGCCCTCGTACGCCAGCCCCTTGTCCCAGAGCTGCTTCCACGCCCAGAGCACGCTCTCCATGAAGGTGACGTCGAGGGTCTTGTAGTCGTCCTCGAAGTCGACCCAGCGCGCCTGGCGGGTGACGTACTCCTGCCACTCGTCGGTGTACTGCAGCACGGACTTCTTGGCGGCGGCGTTGAAGACGTCGATGCCCATGGCGTCGATCTCGTGCTTCTCGGTGATGCCGAGCTGGCGCATCGCCTCGAGCTCGGCGGGCAGGCCGTGGGTGTCCCAGCCGAAGCGGCGGTGCACCTGCTTGCCGCGCATGGTCTGGTAGCGCGGGAAGACGTCCTTCGCGTACCCGGTCAGCAGGTGCCCGTAGTGCGGCAGGCCGTTGGCGAAGGGCGGGCCGTCGTAGAAGGTCCACTCCGGGCAGCCCTGTCGCGCGTCGATGGACGCCTGGAACGTGTCGTCGCGCTTCCAGAAGGCGAGGATGCCCCGCTCGACGGCGGGGAAGCTCGGCGAGGGGACGACGCCATCGGCATCGGCGTTCAACGGGTACGGCACCGGGACTCCTTGTGGGTTCGCTCGATCTCCACGAGGACGGAAACAGGTTCCGCGGTACCACCTCGTTTGCCGCCCAACGTGCGCTGTGCGACCACTCTGTGTCGGGGATGGTGACGGTCCCGAACCCGCCCGGTTCTACTGACGGAGGCGCTGGCGCGCTCCGCGTTCTTCCGGAAGCTCCCCGGTGATGGCCGGATCGACGCTCGTGGAACACGACTTTACCGGACGGGAGCATGCTTGAGCGATGCCCGCAGAAGAACGCCCCGAGTCACTCGTCACCGTCCTGATCGCGTTCGGGGCGAACCTGCTCGTCGCGATCGCGAAGACCGTCGCCTCGCTCGTCTCGGGTTCGGCGTCGATGGTGGCCGAGGCGGCGCACTCGTGGGCGGACACCGGCAACGAGGTGTTCCTGCTCGTCGCGGAACGACGGGGCGGCAAGAAGCGGGACACCGCGCACCCGCTCGGGTACGGACGCGAGACCTACATCTGGTCGATGTTCGCCGCGTTCGGCCTGTTCACGGCCGGTGCGATCGTGTCGATCTACCACGGCATCTCGGAGTTCGGGGACACCGGGCCGGCCGAGGACGTCGTGCTCAACTACGTCGTGCTCGGGGTCGCGTTCCTGCTCGAGGGCACGAGCTTCCTGCAGGCGTACCGGCAGGCACACGGCGCCGCGACGAAGCGCAGGGTCCCGGTGCTGCGGCACGTGCTGCAGTCGTCGAACCCGACGCTCCGTGCGGTGTTCGCCGAGGACGCGGCGGCGCTGATCGGCCTGGTCGTGGCGTTCCTCGGGGTGTTCCTGCACCAGGTCACCGGGCTGGCGGTCTTCGACGCGCTCGGCTCCATCGCGATCGGTGTGCTGCTCGGGGTCGTCGCGATCGTCCTGATCGACCGCAACCGCCGGTTCCTGCTCGGCGAGAGCACGTCCCCGGAGCTCGAGAACGCGGTGCTCGTCGAGCTGCTGGGCCGGTCGCAGGTCGAGCGGGTCACCTACCTGCACCTGGAGTTCGTGGGGCCGTCGCGGGTGTACCTCGTCGCGGCCGTCGACCTGACGGGCAACGAGACCGAGGAGCACGTGGCGGTGCGGTTGCGCGACGTGGAGCAGTCGCTCGAGGACAGCCCGTACATCGAGGAGGCCGTCCTCACCCTGAGCTACCCGGGCGACGAGTCGCTGGTGCCGACCGACGGCGACGTGCCCGAGGTGGTCAGGGACGGCACGGCTTCGGACGTGGCGTCCGGCGGCGCGGGGACCCTGCGCACGGAGTGAGCGTCGACTGGGCGCGCGGGTGGCCGGGTTCGTGTCGCAATACGCCGGCGTGTCAGCGGGCGTCGAGGCCCGCGACCACCGGGGTGAGCGCCGCCGCGACGTACTCGACGAGCGCACGGCGGCCGACCCCGTCGGTGACCCACACCCCGAACGCCGCGGCGGCGGCACCGAGCATCGCGCCGGACACCGTCTGCGGCCAGAGCGAGCGCGGCTGCTCCCCCGTGCGGCCCGCGACGAAGGCGGCGACGGCCTCGTGCTGCGCCGTCACCCGGACCGCGACTCCCGCCACCAGCTCGGGCCCGATGTCCATCACCTCGGCCTGCGCGACGGCCCACGGCACCCGCTCGGGGTCGTGGGCACGGGCAGCGGCGAGGAGCGCCTGCTCGACGGCCCGGACGACGCTCGGCTCGGTCGAGGCGGCGAGGTACCCGGGCAGCCCGGCGACGGCGGCGTCGAGTTCGAGCCACATCACGTCGGCCTTCGCCGGGAAGTAGTTGAAGAACGTCGCACGGCTGACCCCGGCGCGGGCGGCGATCTGGTCGACCGTGGTGCGTCCGTACCCCTGCTCGAGGAAGAGCTCGGCGGCGGCGTCCGCGAGCACCTCGGCGCTCGAGCGTCGGGGTCGGCCACCGCGGCGGATCGGTTCGTCCATGGGCCCCAGTAAACCGCTAGACTCGGTCAGCCATGATCTTGGACTCAGTACAGAAAACCCTCACCGCCGTCGCGGGCGCCTCGGCGGTCCTGCTCGTCCTGGCTGCCTGCAGCGGACCGGGCACGAGCACCGGGAGCAGCACCCCGGTCGCCGGCGGCACGCTCACCTACGCCTCCGGCGACGCCGAACCGACCTGCCTCGACCCGCACGTCGGGGGCAACTACCCGCAGGCACTCCTCGCGACGCAGTACATCGAGGAACTCGTCGGGCTCGAGGACGGCAAGCCCACGCCGGAACTCGCGACGAAGTGGAGCACGAGCGACGACGGGAAGACCCTGACGTTCACCCTGCGTGACGACGTCTCCTTCACCGACGGCACCCCGTTCGACGCCGCCGCGGTCGTGGCGAACATCGAGCACGTGCAGGACCCGGCCACCGCCTCGAGCACCGGTTACCTGGCGCTGCAGTCCATCACGAAGGCGACCGCCACCGACGAGCACACCGTGACGCTGACGCTGAGCCGGCCGGACAGCGCGCTGCTCGAGTCCTTCTCGCAGCCCTGGGTGGGCATGGAGTCCCCGAAGGCGCTCGAACGGAAGCAGGCGACGAACTGCGAGTCCCCCGTCGGCACCGGCCCGTTCCGCGTCACCGGCTGGAAGCACGGCGACCGCGTCACCCTGACGAAGAACACCGACTACTGGGGGGCGACGAAGCCGCGCCTGTCCGGCATCACGTGGCGGTTCCTGCCGGACTCGACCTCGCGCTACGCCGCGTTGCAGTCCGGTCAGGTCGACGTGATCGACAACGCCCAGCCCGACCAGCTCAAGGCCGCGTCGGCGAAGGGCGCCATCCGCGACCTCGACGCCCCGCGCCCCGGCGCCTCGAACCGGCTCGAGCTGAACTCCGGCCACGGGGTGTTCCGCGACGCGGCGGTGCGCCAGGCCTTCATCGCCGGTGCCGAGATCGACCCGGGCCTGCAGTCGCTGTTCCTCGGCACCGCGAAGCGCTCGTACTCGGTGCTCTCGAGCGCTGAGCCGCTCGCGTACTCCGAGAAGAGCCGGTTCGAGTACTCCCCCACCAAGGCGAAGCAGCTCCTCGACGACGCCGGGTGGAAGGTCGGGTCGGACGGCATCCGCGAGAAGGACGGCCAGCAGCTCACCGTGACGTTCCCCGTCTCGACGAACCAGTCGGTGCCGGCCGAGCGCAGCCTGTTCCAGCAGATCCAGGCGTCCGAGAAGGCCGTCGGGTTCAAGGTCGTGCTCGACGAACTCGACCTGTCCAGCTGGTACGCCGCCCTCGCCGCGAACGAGTACGACGTCGTCAGCGCCCCGTACACGAAGGTCGGCCCCGACGTCCTGCGCATCCTGTACGACAGCGCGAGCATCGAACCCGCACCATCCGGCTACTTCGCGAACCTGGCCCAGCTCGACGACCCCGCCGTCGACCGGCTGCTCGAGCAGGCCGCCCGCACCTCGGACGCCGACGAGCGCGCCGCCCTGTACGAGCAGGCCCAGAAGGCGATCCTGGCGAGCGACACGGTGCTCCCCCTGTACGACCAGCAGAACCACTTCCTGGTGCGCTCGGCCGTGCACGGCATCCGGACCACCCCGGTCTCGACGCCCTGGTTCGGCACCGCCTGGATCGACCGCTGACACGGATGCGATGGGTCTGGTGGGCCGTCCGGCGGCTCGCCGGGGGCATCGGCGTGCTCTGGGCCGTCGCGACGATCGTCTTCGTCGCGATCCGGCTGATCCCCGGTGACCCGGCGCTCGCGATCCTGGGCGGACCGGGGTCGCAGGCCTCGGCCGAGGCCGTCGCCCAGGTCCGCCACGAGTACGGCCTCGACCAGCCGGTCCTGGTGCAGTACGCGGTGTTCCTCGGACGCCTGGCGACCGGGCAGCTCGGCGACTCGTACGCCTTCCGCACCCCGGTCGCGACGCTCCTCGCCCAGCAGCTGCCCGTCACGCTGACGCTCGCGGTCGCCGGCCTCGTCGTCGCCTGGGTGCTCGCGATCGTCGCCGCGTGGGCCTCGACGCAACGCGGCCGGATCGCCGCCGGGCTCACCAGCGCCCTGAGCGTCACCGCGAGCGTGATGCCGCACTTCTGGCTCGGCAGCGTGCTCATCGTGGTGTTCGCCACGTCCCTGGGGTGGGTGCCGGCGGTCAGTGACGGCACCGCTCGCGGCTGGGTGCTCCCGGTGCTGACCGTGGCCGTGCCGGTCGCCGGGTACCTGGCCGAGACCGTGCGCGACGGCGTGGTCGACGCGCAGCGCTCCGCCTTCGCACTCGCCGCCCGGGGTCGGGGCGAGACCCGCCTCGGCCTGTTCGGACGGCACCTGCTCCGGCACGCCGCCCTGCCCGGGATCGCGCTGTCCGCGTGGGCCTTCGGGTCGCTCGTCTCCGGAGCCGTGGTCGTCGAGTCCGTGTTCGCCCTGCCCGGCATCGGCCGTGCCCTGGTCACCGCGGTCACCCAGCGGGACATGCCGCTCGTCGCCGGCATCGCGATGGTGTCGGCGGCCGCGTACGTCGTCGTGCTCGCCGTGGCCGACCTCGTCGAACGTGCCGTCGACCCGCGCAGCACCGCACGGAACGCGGCCCTGCGCTCCGGTGGTGGGCGACGCCGTGGAGCCGGCCGTCCGGCGGGCGCGCGGTGAGCGGGATCGCCGACCCGGGCCTCCAGACCGGAGCGCCCGGCCACCAGACCGCCGTCGGCACCGAGCGCGTCCGTGGGGGGACGCTCGGCGCCGGCGGCATCGCCGCGGGGGTGGTCGTCCTGGTCGCCGTCGTGGCGGCGGTGTGGCCCGCCCTGCTCGGCGGCGGGGACCCGCTCGCGGTGCACCCCGCTGATGCCCTGGCCGCACCGAGCGGCGCGCACCCGTTCGGCACCGACGAGTCCGGACGTGACGTCCTGGCGCGGGTGGTCGCGGGGACCCGGGCATCACTCGTCGTCGGCGTCGCCGCGACCCTGATCGGTGGCGGCGTGGGCGTCCTGCTCGGCGTCGTCGCCGGGCTCGGTGCCGGGGCCGGACGACTCGGACGCCTGCTCGACGCCGTCATCGGTCGCGTCACCGAGGTCGCGTTCGCCCTGCCGCTGCTGCTCGTCGCCCTGGTCGTCATCGCCGTGACCGGTCCGGGTCCGGTGCCGGCGGTGCTCGCGGTCGGGTTCGCGACCGCTCCCGGGTACGCCCGGATCGTGCGCGGCCTGGTCCGGGCCGCCCGGAGTTCGCAGGTGGTCGAGACGGCCGTACTGCTCGGCCGCTCCCCCGCCCGCACCGTGGTCCGGCACGTGCTGCCGACGGCGCTGTGGCCCGTCGTCGCCGTCGCCACGCTCGGGGTCGGGCAGGCGGTCGTGTGGGCCTCGGCGCTGAGTTACCTCGGCGTCGGCACGCCCCCGCCTGCGCCGGAGTGGGGCGCGATGCTCGCCGACGGTCGCACCTACCTGCAGACCGCGCCGTGGATGAGCACCTTCCCCGGACTCGCGATCGTGGTGCTCGCGACCGCCGTGACCGTGCTCGGCCGGGCGATCCGACGGACCGGGGCCGCGCGGTGAGCGCCGTCCTCGACGTCCGCGGGCTCACCGTCGCCATCGGCGGCACCCCGATCGTGCACGGTGTCGACCTGCGCGTCGACGCCGGCGAGTGCGTCGCCCTGGTCGGGGCGTCCGGCTCCGGCAAGACCGTCACCGCCCGCGCCGTGCTCGGCCTGTCCGCGCCCGGCGCCGCCGTGCACGCCGACGTGTTCGCGGTCGACGGCGTCGACGTGGGCGGGTACACGGACCGGCGGTGGCGCCGGCTGCGGGGATCACGGGTCGGCTACGTCGGCCAGGAGGCCCTGGGCGCGTTGGACCCGCTGCGCCCCGTCGGGCGCGAGGTCGCCGACAGCCTCCGCCTGCACACCGAGATGCGTGCGGCCGAGCGCGTGGACGCCGTGCGCGACGCCCTGGCCGCGGTGGGCCTCGACCCGGACATCGCGACCGACGGCCGGCTCGCCGGGACGCTGTCGGGCGGGATGCGACAGCGGGCCCTCATCGCCGCGGCCACCGTCGGGTCCCCCGCGCTGCTGGTCGCCGACGAACCGACGACGGCGCTCGACGCCGGGGTCGCCGTCACCGTGATGGGACAGCTGCGGGCGGCGCAGACACGGGGCGCCGGACTGCTCGTCATCACGCACGACCTGGGGCTCGTCGCGGGGTGGGCCGACCGGGTCGCCGTCGTGCACGAGGGCCGGATCGTCGAGCAGGGCGCGGTCGCCGAGGTCTTCGCGGCGCCGCAGCACCCCGCGACCCGGGCGCTGGTGCGTGCGGCCGGCGCTGCCGCGGCGCCGGGTGCCGCGTCGCCCGCTGCCGTTCGGTGCGAGGTTCCGGATGCCGTGCGAGGCGTCGAGGCTCGCACGGGAGCCGGATCCTCGCACGGTTCGGAGCCGACCTCGCACGGTGGGAGGGACGTGCTCGCGGCGGACGGGCTCTCGCGGGAGTACGGCGGGGTGCTCGCGGTCGACGACGTGTCGTTCGGGCTCGAACGCGGCCGGGTGCTCGGGGTGATCGGCGCCTCGGGCTCGGGCAAGACGACGCTCGCGCGGATGCTCCTCGGGCTCGAGACACCCGACGCCGGTACGGTCACGCTCGACGACGAACCCTGGGCTCCACTGCCCGAACGCGAGCGACGCCCCCGACGGCACCGGGTCGCGGCCGTCGTGCAGGACCCCGGCGCGACGTTCGACGAACGGTGGAACGTGGAGCGGGTCCTCGCCGACGCGTTCTCACGCGGAGACGAGCGGCGGGCACGCGGTGCGCTCGGCGACCGGGTCGACGCGGCACTGCGGCAGGTCGACCTCGACCCCGTGCTGCGGTCCCGCTCCCCCCGCACCCTGTCCGGCGGGCAACGACAGCGGCTCGCGATCGCCCGTGCGCTGGCGACCGACCCCGAGGTGATCGTGCTCGACGAGCCGGTGACCGCCCTCGACGCCACGGTGCAGGACGCCGTGCTGCGGCTGCTCGAACGGCTCCGCGACGAGACCGGCGTGGCGATGGTGTTCGTGTCGCACGACCTCCGGGCGGTCCGGCGGATGGCCGACGACGTCCTCGTGGTGCACCGCGGCGCGGTCGTCGAGCACGGCCCCGCCGCCGAGGTCTTCGCGCGCCCGGCGCACCCGGTGACCGCGCGGCTGCTGCACGCCGCGGAGCGGCTGGCAGCGGGCCCCGCCGCGGGGACCGCAGCCGACCTCACGGACTGAGCGACAGTCCACGCGCGCTCCTGCCCGTGGACTGTCGCTGCGCGCGTGACGTCACCGACGGCCCTGAACGGCCAGGAGGCCCGGTGCGCGTCCGTGACGGACGTGCACCGGGCCTCCTGGCCGGGTTGCCGCGGGGCGGCCCCGTGGTCAGGAACCGGAGGGTTCCTTCTGGGCGGCGTCGGACGAGATGATCGGGATCTCGCTCGTCGAGAAGTCCTTCGCCCAGTCGGACTGCGCGAGCTCCGACGTCGGGTCGTTGTAGTCCTCGATGACGCCGGCGATCTCGTCCTCGGAGCCGACCGTCGGGCCGGAGCCCATGAGCGGGCTCGCGGCGGTCTCCTTGGTGAAGTACACCGCGACCAGGCCGATCACGGCGGCGAGCATCAGGTAGAACGCGGGGATGTCCTCGGCCCAGCCGTACCCGGCGTCCTTCGCGGCGTTGATGAGCGCGGCGGTCGCGAGCGGGGTGGTCCCGCCGAAGAGCGACACCGACACGTTGAACGCGATCGCCAGGGCGCCGTAGCGGATGATCGTCGGGAACAGCGCGGGCAGCGTCGACGGCATGGTCGAGGTGAACGTGACCAGGACGACGCCGAGGATCAGCAGGCCGGCGAAGACGCCGACACCGGTGCCGGTCTGGACCAGCTTGAGGGCCGGCCAGGACAGCAGGATGAAGCCGATGCAACCGGCGGCGAGCACCGGACGGCGCCCGAACTTGTCGGACAGCCGGCCGCCGAAGGTGATGACGACCATCATGAGCAGCATCACGATGACGATGAGGATCAGGCCGAACGTGGCGTTCTGGCCGAGGTTCTGCTCGAGGTAGGTCGGCATGTACGACAGCAGCATGTAGTCGGTCACGTTGAAGACCAGGACCAGGCCGATGCAGATGATGAGCGAGCGCCAGTTCTCGGCGAAGAGCTTGAGGAACGGGGTCTTCTGGCCCTCGCGCTCGGCGGCCTGCTCCTGCTGCTTCTGGAACGCCGGGGTCTCCTCGAGCTTGAGGCGCAGGTAGAGGCCGATCAGGCCGAGGGGGCCCGCGACGATGAACGGGATGCGCCAGCCCCAGCTGAGCAGGGCGTCCTCGGACAGGCCGAACTGCAGGCCCGTCACGATCGAGGCGCCGAGCACGTAGCCGGCGAGGGTGCCGAACTCGAGCCACGAGCCCATGAACCCGCGGCGCTTGTCGGGCGAGTACTCGGCGATGAAGGTCGCGGCGCCGCCGTACTCACCACCGGTCGAGAAGCCCTGCACGAAACGGGCGACGAGCAGCAGGACCGGGGCCCAGAAGCCGATCGTGTCGTACGACGGGATCAGGCCGATCATGAGCGTGCCGGCGGCCATCAGGATCATCGTCAGCGCGAGGACCTTCTGGCGGCCGATCTTGTCGCCGATCGGGCCGAACACGGCACCACCGATCGGGCGCACGATGAACGCGGCGGCGAAGAAGCCGAACGTGGCGACGATGTTCGCGGCCGGGTCGCCCTGCGGCAGGAACACCTGCGAGATGGTGACCGTCAGGTACGCGAAGATGCCGAAGTCGAACCACTCCATCGCGTTGCCGAGCGCGGCAGCCGCGACGGCACGCTTGAGCAGCGACTCCTCGACGACGGTGACGTCGTCCTTCGTGAGGTCGCGACGAGCGCGCTTCGCGGCGCCCTTCGTGCGCAACGGCCGATCGCCGTGCGGGTGGGGTGCGTTGTTCGGTGCCAAGTCGTTCCTCCGGGGTGCGGTGCTTCCTTCGGGCGTCCGGCGGACGGCGACGTTGCAGCTCCTGCGAACTCCGCGCTCGCCGGACAAACTCCGACAGACTACCAGGCTCCTGGCGTGTCCGACAGTTCGGTGTGCTAGAGGCTTGCTCGGCGATGGCCGCGTCCGACCGGTTCGTCCGCCTGCGTGCGCGTGCGCGGCCGCTACGATTGGGGCACCGCGCGTCAGGCGCGGAACACTCAGGCACCTCATCACGGACTCGGTGCCGCACACACGTACGGAAGGCACACCCATGACCAAGCCCATGCCCGAGAAGCCCAGCGTCGACGGACTGGAGCAGGTCTGGGGGCCGGTCTGGGAACAGGACGGCACCTACCGCTTCGACCGCGAGGCCGCCGGTCACCGCGACGCCGTCTGGTCGATCGACACCCCGCCGCCCACCGCCTCCGGCTCGCTGCACATCGGGCACGTGTTCTCGTACACGCACACCGACCTCAAGGCCCGGTTCGAGCGCATGCGCGGCAAGCACGTCTTCTACCCGATGGGCTGGGACGACAACGGTCTGCCCACCGAACGCCGTGTGCAGAACTACTACGGGGTCCGCTGCGACCCGACCCTGCCGTACGACCCCGACTTCACGCCGCCGTTCGAGGGCGGGGACGGCAAGTCCTCGAAGGCCGCCGACCAGCAGCCGGTGTCGCGCCGCAACTTCATCGAGCTGTGCGAGCGCCTGACCGTGCAGGACGAGCAGCAGTTCGAGGAGCTCTTCCGCACCCTCGGCCTGTCGGTCGACTGGACCCAGTCGTACCGCACCATCGACGACACCTCGCGGGCCAGCGCCCAGCGCGCGTTCCTGCGCAACCTCGAGCGCGGCGAGGCCTACCAGGCCGACGCCCCGACCCTGTGGGACGTCACGTTCCGCACCGCGGTCGCGCAGGCCGAGCTCGAGGACAAGGAGATGCCCGGCGCGTACCACGGCATCGCCTTCCACCGCACCGACGGCGGCGACGACGTCGTCATCCAGACCACCCGCCCCGAGCTCCTGCCGGCCTGCGTCGCCCTGGTGGCCCACCCGGACGACGAGCGGTTCCAGGACCTCTTCGGCACCACCGTCCGCTCCCCCCTGTTCGACGTCGAGGTCCCGGTGCTCGCACACCACCTGGCGCAGAAGGACAAGGGTGCCGGCATCGCGATGGTCTGCACCTTCGGTGACACCACCGACGTCGTGTGGTGGCGCGAGCTGCAGCTGCCGAACCGCGCGATCATCGGCTTCGACGGCCGCGTGCGCTCGGACGAGCCCGCCTGGATCGAGTCCACGACGGGCCGGGAGCTCTACGCCGAGATGGCCGGCAAGACCGTGTTCTCGGCCAAGAAGGTCGTCGTCGACGCGCTGACCGAGTCCGGCGAGCTGATCGGCGACGTCAAGACCATCCAGCACCCGGTGAAGTTCTTCGAGAAGGGCGACAAGCCCCTCGAGATCGTGTCGACCCGCCAGTGGTACATCGTCAACGGGGCGCGCGACGAGCAGCTGAAGAGCACGCTCCGCCAGCGCGGCGAGGAGATCGCGTTCCACCCGGACTTCATGCGCGTCCGTTACGACAACTGGGTCGGTGGCCTGTCCGGCGACTGGCTCATCTCGCGCCAGCGCTTCTTCGGCGTGCCGCTGCCCGTCTGGTACCCGCTCGACGCCGACGGCAACCCGGTGTTCGACCAGCCGATCGTCCCGACCGAGGCGCAGCTGCCGGTCGACCCGGCCTCCGAGCCCGCCCCCGGCTTCACCGAGGACCAGCGCGGCGTGCCCGGCGGGTTCCAGGGCGAGCTCGACGTCATGGACACCTGGGCCACCTCGTCGCTCACGCCGCAGCTCGCGGGCAAGTGGGAGACCGACCCGGCGCTCTACGACCTGGTGTACCCGTACGACGTCCGCCCGCAGGCGCAGGACATCATCCGCACCTGGCTGTTCACGACCGTGCTCCGCAGCCAGCTCGAGGCCGACGTGGTGCCGTGGAAGCACGCCTCGATCTCCGGCTTCATCGTCGACCCCGACCGCAAGAAGATGTCGAAGTCGAAGGGCAACGTCGTCACGCCGCTGTCCATCCTCGAGCAGCACGGCGCCGACGCGGTCCGCTACTGGGCGGCCTCGTCCAAGCTCGGCACGGACGCGGCGTTCGACCCGCAGAACCCGAAGCAGATCAAGGTCGGCCGTCGTCTGGCGATCAAGGTGCTCAACGCGGCGAAGTTCGTCTACGGCTTCCCGCTGCCCGAGGGCGCCACGAGCGTCACCGAGGCGCTCGACGTCGACATGCTCGCCGAGCTCGGCGCCGTCGTCGAGCAGGCCACCGCCGCGTTCGACGGGTTCGACCACGCCCGTGCCCTCGAGATCACCGAGCGCTTCTTCTGGACGTTCTGCGACGACTACCTGGAGCTCGTGAAGGAGCGCGCCTACGGCACCGCGTCCGACGCGACGCACGAGACGCAGGCGAGCGCGGTCCTGGCGCTGCGCGGCGCGATCGACGTGCTGCTCCGACTGCTGGCACCGTTCCTCCCGTACGCGACGGAAGAGGTGTGGGCCTGGACCCACGACACCAGCGTGCACCGGGCCTCCTGGCCGACCGCGGCCGACCTGCCCACCGACGCGGCCCCCACCGGGCTGCTCGCGGCCGTCGGACAGGCGCTCATCGGGATCCGCGGTGCGAAGACGGCGGCGAAGGCGTCCCAGAAGACGCCCGTGACGCGTGCGGTCGTCGCGGCGCCCGCCGAGACGCGGGTGCTCATCGAGCGCGCGGCGGTCGACCTGGCGGCCGTCGGCCGCATCGAGAACCTGTCGTTCGTCGACGGCGACGAGCTCGCCGTCACCGAGATCGAGCTCGCGGAACAGCAGGCGTAACCTCGCCTGTCCGGGCCGGGTCGCCTTGGTGACCCGGCCCGTCAACCACCGGAATGGAGGCACGGATGCAGTTGGGCACACGCTGGAACGTGGGTGGGGAGCCGCCTGCGCGACTGCCCGAGACGATGGTCGTCGCCGTGCGCGGGGTCGAGGACGAGCTCGCGGCGGAGTCCGTCGACACGGCGACGTGGGGCTGGACCCTGACGTTCCTCGAGGGCAGGCCGATCGTCGAGCTCGAAGACGGCACCTCGATCCACCTCGACGACGCCGGGCACGCCCAGGTGACGAACCCCGACGACGCGGGCGAAGAGGACTAGCGCGGGGCGCGGCGCGGCGCGCGCTGCTCGCTGCGCGGCGCTTGGAGTGCAGAAATGGTCGGGTCCCCGGTGGGGACCCGACCATTTGTGCTCACGATGCGGGCGCCCCCGCCGGGGAGCGCCCGCGTGATCGCCGAGGGATCAGGACTCGGCGAGCCAGGTGCGCAGGACCTCGTTCACCTCGGCGGTGTGCGTGGTGAGCAGGCCGTGCGGGGCGCCCTCGATCTCGACGTACTTCGCCGCGGGCAGTGCCTGGGTGAAGCGTCGGCCGGTGGCGTCGATCGGGAGGATGTTGTCCGACGTGCCGTGCACGATCAGTGCGGGGACGGTGACCTTCGGGATGTCCTGACGGAAGTCGGTCGGCCAGGTCAGGGGTGCTGCAGCAGAGGCGATCGAGCCGGAGCCAGCTGCGACGTTCCAGGCGTTCCGGACCTGCTCCTCGGAGATGCGGGTGCCGAGGTTCTCCGACAGGTTGAAGAAGTCCTGGTAGAAGTTCGTGAAGTACGCGTAGCGGTCCTTCGCCACGTCCGCGGCGATGCCCTCGAAGAACGACATCGGGCCGGCGCCGTCGGGGTTGTCGTCGGTGATCGCGAGGAACGGCTCGAGCGAGGCGAGGAACGCGACCTTCGCGATCCGGTCCTCACCGTGGCGGCCGATGTAGCGGGCGATCTCGCCGGTGCCCATCGAGAAGCCGACGAGGATCACGTCGCGCAGGTCGAGGGTCTCGAGGACCGTGTGCAGGTCGTCGGCGAAGGTGTCGTAGTCGTAGCCGGTGGACGGCTGCGAGGACTGGCCGAAGCCACGACGGTCGTACGTGATGACGCGGTAGCCGGCCTCGAGGAGCATCGGGACCTGCCCCTCCCACGAGTTGCCGTCGAGGGGGAAGCCGTGGATCAGCACGATCGGCTGCCCCTGGCCCTTGTCCTCGTAGTGGAGTTCGATGTCGACGCTGTTCTCGGTTCCGACGGTGATGGCACCCATGATCGTTCCTTCCCTGAGTATCGCGGAGAACGATCGTTCTCCGCCGATGTGGACTACAGTAGAGAACGCCCGTTCCCAGCGCAACTCGAGAACGGTGAACACTCAGGGAACGGGGTACACACATGGCCACCAGCACCGTCGAGCCGGACGTCCGAGCACACATCGTCGAGGTCGCGGACCAGCTGTTCTACACGCGCGGGATCCAGTCCGTGGGGATGGACGAGATCCGCACGGGCGCCGGGGTCTCCCTCAAGAAGCTGTACGCGGCGTTCCCCGGCAAGGAGCAGCTCATCGCCGCGGTGCTCGCCGGCCGCCACGACATGTGGGAGCAGGGCGTGCACGGCGCGGTCGAGACTGCGACCAGCCCGCGCGACAAGCTCCTGGCGGTCTACGACTTCCTGGAGTCGTGGTTCGGCGACGACACGTTCCGCGGCTGCGGGTTCATCAACGCGTTCGGCGAGCTCGGGGCGACCTCGCCCGCGGTCGCCGAGATCGCGCGTGAGCACAAGGACTCGTTCCAGCAGTTCGTGCAGCAGCTCACCGCCGAGGTCGTCGCCGACCCCGAGCACGCCGAGGAACTCGCCGCGCAGCTCGCGCTGCTCGCCGAGGGCGCGCAGACCACCGCGGCCATCGCCGGCACCACGGCGCCGGCCGCGCACGCGCGTCGTGCCGCGGTGACCCTGATCGACGCCGCGATGCGCTGACACGCGACCGCGATGCGGACGGGAGGCCCGTGGCGGCGCCGCCACGGGCCTCCCGTCCGTCCGCTGGTCGCGCCGGGCGCGGGTGCGCTCGCCGGGCCGTTCCGGGCGTACCTGGTCGTTCCGGGCGTACCAGGTCGGTTCTTTCGACCAGGTATGCCCGATTCCGCTTCCCAGTCCGGGCGTCATGGGAAGGAACGGACTCCAGCACCCGTGCATAGGGTGGGCAGATGGCAACCCCGTTCGACGTCCCGAGCACCCTCCCCTACGCCCTGCCGCCCTTCGGCGACGTGCGACTCGAGCACTACCGACCGGCGTTCGAGGCCGGCATGGCCGAGCAGCGCGCCGAGGTCGAGGCCATCGCCACCGACCCGCACGCCCCGACGGTCGAGAACACCCTGATCGCACTCGAGCGATCCGGGCAGCTGCTGACCCGCGTCAGCCACGTGTTCTTCACGCTGTCGTCGGCCGACTCGACCCCGGAGCTGCACGACCTCGAAGCCGAGATCTCCCCGCTCCTCGCCGCCCACCGTGACGCGATCACGCTCGACTCCCGCCTGTACGCCCGCGTGCAGGAGGTGCTCGACGGCGCCGAGGCCGCCGGACTGACCGGTGAGGCGCTGCGCCTGGTCGAACGGACCCACGCCGAGATGACCCTGGCGGGCGCGGGCCTCGACGACGCGGGCAAGGAGCGTCTGACCGCGATCAACCAGGAGCTCTCGACCCTCACGACGACCTTCGAGCGGAACCTGCTCGAGGACACCAACGACTCCGCCGTGCACGTGACGAACGAGGACGAGCTCGAGGGACTCGACGACGGGGCGAAGTCCGCCGCGGCCGCCGCTGCCGCCGACCGGGGCCTGGACGGCTGGCTCGTCACGCTGCCGCTCTACACCGGACACCCGTGGCTGTCCTCGCTGGCGAACCGTGACCTGCGCGAGCGGATCATGCGCGCCTCGCTCGCCCGCGGTCGTCGCGGCAACCAGTACGACAACCGCGAGGTGCTGCTCCGCATCGTCCGGCTGCGGGCCGAGCGCGCCGAGCTGCTCGGGTTCCCGAACCACGCCGCCGTGGTCACCGCCGACGAGACGGCGAAGACCCCCGAGGCCGTCGACGGGCTGCTGTCCTCGCTCGTCGGCGCCGCCGCCCGGAACGCCGACGACGAACGCGCGGTCCGGTCGCGCACGGTCGGGTTCGACATCGAGTCGTGGGACTGGGCGTACGCCACCGAGATCCTGCGTGGCGAGCAGTTCGCCGCGGACAGCACCGCGCTCCGCCCGTACTTCGAGGCCGACCGGGTCCTGCACGACGGGGTCTTCCACGCCGCCGGCGCCCTGTACGGCCTGAGCTTCACCGAGCGCCCGGACCTGCACGGCTACAACGACGAGGTCCGGGTCTTCGAGGTCACCGGCGACGACGGCGAGCCCGTGGGGCTGTACCTGCTCGACCTCTACACGCGCGACGGCAAGCGCGGCGGCGCGTGGATGAACCCGGTCGTCGAGCAGTCCGAGCTGCTCGGCACCCTGCCCGTCGTGGTCAACAACCTCAACGTCGCGAAGCCGTCCGCCGGCTCCCCCACCCTGCTCATCCAGGACGAGGTCGAGACGCTCTTCCACGAGTTCGGGCACGCCCTGCACGGCCTCATCGCCCGCACCACCTACCCCCGGTTCTCCGGCACGAACGTCGAGCGGGACTTCGTCGAGTTCCCGAGCCAGGTGAACGAGATGTGGCTGTCGTGGCCGTCCGTGCTGGCGAACTACGCGAAGCACCACGAGACCGGAGCGCCCCTGCCGCCCGAACTCGTCCTGGGGCTCAGCGAGTCCGAGGGGTTCAACGAGGGCTTCGGCACGACCGAGTACCTCGCCGCAGCGCTGCTCGACCAGGCGTGGCACCGGCTCTCGGCGGCTGACGCCGCAGCGGTGACGTCCGTCGAGGACTTCGAGCGGGACGCCCTGGCCGCCGCCGGCATCGCCGTCGAGGCCGTGCCGCCGCGCTACTCGTCGACGTACTTCGCGCACACGTTCTCGGGCGGGTACGACGCCGGCTACTACGGGTACATCTGGTCCGAGGTGCTCGACGCCGACACGGTGGAGTGGTTCCGCGACAACGGCGGGCTGGACCGGGAGGCCGGCAAGCGGTTCGCCGAGCGTCTGCTCGGGGTCGGCGGGGCGAAGGACCCGCTCGAGGCGTACCGGGACTTCCGCGGCCGCGACGCCGAGGTCGGCCCGCTGCTGCGGCGCCGCGGGCTCGAGTAGGCGCGCCCGCGCACGCTGCCGCCGGCGGCGGACGCCGGCGGCGGACGCCGGCGGCAGGTGGCGCGGGCACCGCACAACCAAAGTCACCCCGAACCACGCAACCGCGTTGTTCGGGGCGACTTTGGTTGTGCGCAGCGCTCCCGCACCGACTCGCGCGACAACGCGGCACGAACGACGAAGGCCCGCACCGATCACGGTGCGGGCCTTCGCTCTGAGGACGACGGAGCGGGCTACGCCGACTTCTCGACGCGCTTGGCCCGAGGCCGCGGCACGATCGTCGGCGCCGCGTTCTCGAGCACGGACTCGCGGGTGATCACCACGCGCGCGACGTCGTCGTCGGACGGGACGTCGAACATCACCGGGCCGAGGACCTCTTCGAGGATCGCCCGGAGCCCGCGGGCACCCGTCTGGCGCAGCACCGCGAGGTCCGCAATGGCCTCGAGCGCGCCCTGGTCGAACTCGAGCTCGACGCCGTCGATCTGGAACATCCGCTGGTACTGCTTGACCAGCGCGTTCTTCGGCTCGGTCAGGATCTGCATGAGCGCCGCCTGGTCGAGCTGCGACACCGTGGTGACGACGGGCAGACGACCGATGAACTCGGGGATCAGACCGAACTTGTGCAGGTCTTCCGGCAGCACCTCGGAGTACAGGTCCTGGTGGTCGGTCGCGCTGTGCAGGGGTGCCCCGAAGCCGATCCCGCGCTTGCCGACGCGCGAGGACACGATGTCCTCGAGCCCGGCGAACGCGCCCGCCACGATGAACAGCACGTTCGTCGTGTCGATCTGGATGAACTCCTGGTGCGGGTGCTTGCGGCCGCCCTGCGGCGGGACCGAGGCGACCGTGCCCTCGAGGATCTTGAGCAGCGCCTGCTGCACGCCTTCGCCCGAGACGTCGCGGGTGATCGACGGGTTCTCGGCCTTGCGGGCGATCTTGTCGACCTCGTCGATGTAGATGATGCCGGTCTCGGCACGCTTCACGTCGTAGTCGGCGGCCTGGATGAGCTTGAGGAGGATGTTCTCGACGTCCTCGCCGACGTAGCCGGCCTCGGTCAGGGCTGTGGCGTCCGCGACGGCGAACGGCACGTTGAGGCGCTTGGCCAGCGTCTGCGCCAGGTACGTCTTGCCGCAGCCGGTCGGGCCGATGAGCAGGATGTTCGACTTGGCGATCTCGATGTCGTCGCGGTCTTCGGCGGCGGTGATCTGGCCCTGCGCCCGGATGCGCTTGTAGTGGTTGTAGACGGCCACGGCGAGGGCGCGCTTCGCCGGGTCCTGCCCGATGACGTACTCCTGCAGGAAATCGAAGATCTCCCGCGGCTTGGGCAGTTCGAAGTCCCCGCTCGAGGTGTCCTCGCCGGCTTCGGCCAGACGTTCCTCGATGATCTCGTTGCAGAGCTCGACGCACTCGTCGCAGATGTAGACGCCCGGTCCGGCGATGAGCTGCTGGACCTGCTTCTGGCTCTTGCCGCAGAACGAGCACTTGAGGAGATCGCCGCTCTCTCCGATGCGTGCCATTCCCGTGCCTCCCTGATTGGACATGCCGGCCGCGCTGTCGCACCACCGCTGGTGCACCGCTGCTGGTGGGCACCTCGTCGTGGACACGAGCCTAACCGCAACCGGTGACACCGACCGCGATGCCCCTCCGGAATCCGCCCGCGCGTTCGCCCAGGGCGTGCGAGCCTGCTACGGTGATCCGGACTTCTCTACATCTTGTAGAACAGCAGGTGCAGAACCACCCCGGAAGGAACCCCATGCAGAAGCGTCTCGCCGCCGGCGGCGCCGTCACCCTCGGTGTCGCAGCCGTCATCGTCCTCGGCAGCGCCACGGCGGCCAGCGCGCACGTGTCCGCCACGGCCACGTCGACCGCAGCGAACTCGTACACCACGGCGACCTTCTCGGTCCCGCACGGCTGCGACGGCTCCCCCACGACGAAGATCCAGTTCCAGGTGCCGGAGTCCGTCATCGAGGTCACGCCCACCGTGAACCCGAACTGGACGATCACGAAGGCGACCGAGCCCTACACCGACCCGTCGGCCTCGGCTTCGGACGAGGACCACGCCGAGACGGCCGCCGAGCGCGTCACCAGCGTCACGTACACCGCGAAGACCCCCCTGCCCGCCGACGAGCGCGACACCTTCGCGCTCTCGTTCTCGCTGCCGGACGGCAAGGTCGGTGACCTCGTCGAGTTCCCCGCGATCCAGACCTGCGAGAAGGGCAGCGTCGAGTGGAACCAGGAGCAGCAGGCCGGCGAAGCCGAGCCCGAGCACCCGGCCCCGTCGATCACGCTGACCGCCGCCGAGGCGACGGACGACGACGGCGACCCGATCGCCGCGACCCCGACGGCCGAGGCCGCCGGCTCGACCACCTCGAGCGACCCCGACCTGGTCGGTCGCTTCCTCGGCCTCGGCGGCCTGGTGCTCGGCGCCGTCGCCCTGGTCGTCGCCGTCGCCGGCACGCGTCGTCGGAGCTCCGCCAAGTGACGCAGCGCGGCTCGCGTCGGACCCGGTCACGGTCCTCTGCCTGGAGGCTCGTGGCCGGGTCCGCCGCGGCCGTCGCGATCGCCGGTGGTGCGGTCCTCGGACTCGCCGGTCCGGCCAGCGCGCACAACTACCTGATCTCGTCCGACCCGGAGGTCGGCGGCACCCTGACCGAGCTGCCGAAGACGTTCGACATCACGACGAACGACAAACTGCTCGACATCGGTGACTCGGGGTCGGGCTTCGCGTTCCGCATCGTCGGCCCCGACGGCAAGTACTACGAGGACGGCTGCGTCGACGTCGAGGGGCCCTCGATGACCACGGCCGCCGCACTCGGCGACTCGGGCAAGTACACCGTCGAGTGGCAGATCGTCTCCGCCGACGGGCACACCGTGTCCGACGAGTACCCCTTCACGTGGAAGGCGCCGTCGGGTTTCACCCCGGCCTCGGGTGCGGCGAAGCCCCCGACCTGCGCCACCGCCGGTGACGACGACGCCGGCTCGGACACCACCACCGGCACCGCCTCGGGATCGAGCGACTCGGCGGCGTCCGACGCGATCTGGATCGGCGCCGGTGGCGTCGTGCTGGTCGGGGTGGTCGTCGCGGTACTGCTGCTCCTGCGCCGCAAGCCGGCCCCGGAGTCCGACGACACCGAGGACTGACCACCGCGCAACGACGAAGGCCCCGCACCGTTCGGTGCGGGGCCTTCGTCGTTCCTGCTGGTGCTACTTGACGAGCGCCGGCAGGTTCTTGCGGCTGGTGAGGACCTGGTCGATCAGGCCGTACTCCACGGCTTCCTGCGCGGACATGATCTTGTCGCGCTCGATGTCGTGGTTGATCTCCTCCGGCGTCTTGTTGGAGTGCTTCGACAGCGTCTCCTCGAGCCAGGTGCGCATGCGGAGGATCTCCGCTGCCTGGATCTCGATGTCGGACGCCTGACCGCCACCCTGCTGGGTCGCGGGCTGGTGGATCAGCACACGGGCGTTCGGCAGCGCGAGGCGCTTGCCGGGGGTGCCACCGGCGAGGAGCACCGACGCGGCCGAGGCAGCCTGTCCGAGGCAGACCGTCTGGATCTGTGGACGGATGTACTGCATCGTGTCGTAGATCGCCGTCATCGCGGTGAACGAGCCACCGGGCGAGTTGATGTACATCACGATGTCGCGGTCGGGGTCCATCGACTCGAGCACGAGCAGCTGGGCCATGACGTCGTCAGCCGACGCGTCGTCGACCTGCACGCCGAGGAACACGATGCGGTCCTCGAACAGCTTGGCGTAGGGGTCCTGGCGCTTGTAGCCGTAGGCCGTGCGCTCTTCGAAGCTCGGCAGGATGTACCGATTGGACGGAGCCGGGACGTTCTGCGCGCCACCGAGCATGGGGAGATGCATTCTCGTTTCCTTTTCTTCGGTGGTGATCAGGACTGGGCGTCGGGCTCGGCTGCGCTGGTGGGCGTCTCGCCGTCGCCGACGGTGCCACCACCGCCGATGACCTCGGCGCTCGAGGCGCGGAGGTGGTCGACGAAGCCGTACTCGAGCGCTTCCTGCGCCGTGAACCAGTTGTCGCGGTCGTTGTCCTTGAGGATCTGCTCGACCGACTTGCCGGTCTGCTCGGCCGTGAGCTCCGCCATGCGCTGCTTCATGTCGAGGATGACCTTGGCCTGCGTCTGGATGTCGGCAGCGGTGCCGCCGAAGCCACCGGACGGCTGGTGGAGCAGCACGCGCGCGTTCGGCGTGATGTAGCGCTTGCCGGGCGTGCCGGAGGACAGCAGGAACTGTCCCATCGACGCGGCGAGGCCGATGCCCACGGTGACGATGTCGTTCGGGACGAACTGCATCGTGTCGTAGATCGCCATGCCGGCGGTGATCGAACCACCGGGCGAGTTGATGTAGAGGTAGATGTCCTTCTCAGGGTCCTCGGCGGCGAGTAGCAGCAGCTTGGCTGCGATCTCGTTCGAGTTGTCGTCGCGGACCTCGGAGCCGAGCCACACGATCCGGTCTCTCAGAAGGCGGTCAAAAACACTGGGGTTCAGTGTTGCTTCGGCCATGGAAAAGCTCCCGTTCAGTTGTCGCTTGTTGTCGAACTTATCGGGTGCAACGCACCAGTTCTCGTCTGTTCGCCGACAGCAATGCGGTGGTGCGGAAATACGGACGGGAGGCGCGGTGCCAGCTGGCACCGCGCCTCCCGTCTGTCGTACTGGTGGCGTCGAGATCGTTACTCGGCGTCCCCTGCCGGCTCCTGCGCGACGCCCGCCGTGAAGGCGGACAGGTCGACGGCGTCGCCGTTGGTGTCCTTGACGGTCACCTTGGACAGGACGGTCGCGACCGCCTTCGAGCGGGCGACCTCGCCGACCATGCCGGGGATCTGGCCGTTCTGGTCGATGACCTTGATGAACTCGGCCGGCTCCATGCCGTACTGCGCGGCGGCCTGGATGAGGTACTGGGTCAGTTCCTCCTGCGAGACCTGGATCTCTTCCTTCTCGGCGATCGCGTCGAGGAGGATCTGCGAGCGGAAGGCGGTCTCGCTGGACTCGGAGACCTCCTTGCGGTGCTCCTCGTCCTCGAGGCGGTTCTCCTGCTCGAGGTGACGGTGCACCTCGTCGGCGATGAGCTGCTCCGAGATCGGGATGTTGACGTCCTCGGTGAGCTTCTCGACGAGCTTGTCGCGAGCCGCGGCGCCCTGACCGAAGGTCTTGGACTTCGCGATCTGCTCCTTCAGGTCGGCCTTGAGCTCGTCGATGGTGTCGAACTGGCTGGCGATCTGGGCGAACTCGTCGTCGGCCTCGGGGAGCTCGCGCTCCTTGACGGCGGTGACGGTGACGGCGATCTGGGCGGTCTCGCCCTCGCGGTCGCCACCGACGAGCTTCGACTCGAAGGTCGTCGACTCACCGGCGGTCAGGGACTCGAGTGCCTCGTCGATGCCCTCGAGCAGGTCGCCGGAGCCGATCTCGTAGGAGACGCCGGTGGCCGAGTCGACCTCGTCGTCGCCGATGCTGGCGGTGAGGTCGATCTGCGCGAAGTCGCCGGTCTTCGCCGGACGGTCGACCGTCACGAGCGTGCCGAAGCGGGTGCGGAGGTTCTGCAGCTCCTCTTCGATCTCGTCGTCCGACACCTCGACGGCGTCGACGGTGAGCTCGTACGAGGAGTAGTCCGGCAGGTCGAACTCGGGGCGGACGTCGACCTCGAAGGTGAGGACGAGGTCGCCGGTGAAGTCCGCGACGTTCGGCAGCTCGGCGACGTCGGCCTCGGCGCGGCCGAGGATGCGCAGCTCCTGCTCTTCGACCGCCTGGCGGTAGAAGTTGTCGATGGCGTCACCGACGGCGTGGTTCAGGACCTCGCCGCGGCCGACGCGCTGGTCGACGATCGCCGGCGGGACCTTGCCCTTGCGGAAGCCGGGGATGTTGATCTGCTCGGCGATGTGCTTGTAGGCGTGGTCGATGCTCGGCTTGAGATCGTCCGGCGTCACGTTCACGGTGAGCTTGACGCGGGTGTCGCTCACCTTGTCGACGGTGCTGGTGGCCAAGGGATGTTCTCCTGTTGGTTGACGTTCGTGTGGTCGGTGGTGCTCGGAGGACCTGGTCGGGGCGACAGGATTTGAACCTGCGACCTCCCGCTCCCAAAGCGGGCGCTCTACCAAGCTGAGCTACGCCCCGTTGCTTCGTGCCAGGGATCAGCCGCGCACGCCGAGGGGCGCATGCGACCCCGGTGAGTCTAGCGGTCCGACGGCGCGCTGTTCCCGGGGGTTGCTCAGTCGTCCTCCGCGGCGCGTCGCAGACCCCGCCGCCACCGGATCCCGACGGCCACCTGGACCCCGAGAGCAGCCGCCGCGAGCAGCAGTCCGACGACGATCCGCCAGACGTGCAGCAGTACGTGGGCGGGTTGCGACTGCGGGTCACCGAACAGGTCGGGACGCAGGGACAGCACCGCGGCGGCGAGGACCACCAGCACGTACGAGACCACCCGCGACCAGCGGATCGTGCGCTCGGCACCGCCGTCCGGCTTCGGGATGACGCGCGTCGGCATGTCGGTGCTCGTTCGTCCGCTACGATGGTCGGGCTGCGCCTGGTGCGCAGGCGCGGGGATGTAGCTCAATGGTAGAGCCCCAGTCTTCCAAACTGGCTACGCGGGTTCGATTCCCGTCATCCCCTCCACAACACGGGCGCTCCGCCGACAGCGATTCCCGTCATCCCCTCCACAACCCGGGCGCTCCGCCGACAGCGATTCCCGTCATCCCCTCCACAACCCGGGCGCTCCGCCGACAGCGATTCCCGTCATCCCCTCCACAGAACCCCTCGGCGCACGCGCGTCAGGGGTCGGCGAACTCGAGGGTGATGTCCGGGGAGTCGCCGAGTTCCACCCGGGCACGCTTCCGCTCCGCCGCACGCAACGGCACGAGGTACCCGCCGTCCTTCGGGAACAGCGACGTCGTCCACGTCACCGCGCCGATCGTCACGCGTGCCGGGATCACACCCCACCCGTAGGTGAGCACCGGCGCGAGGTCGGCGATGACCTCGGCGACGTCCGGCGGCACGACGGCGAAGAAGAACGGTGACGGGCCGCGCCACTCGATCACCTCGCCGCGGAACTCGAGCTCCATGCCGCGATCGTACGGCCGCGGCGTCGAGCGCGCCGGGCGGGGATTCGTTCTCGGTGGATGACGGTTCCGGTTCACGATCGCCGGGTTCTGCGAACCGGAACCGTCACGGGCGAGAAAGAACTGGTGCCTCCCCCCCCCCCCCCCCCCCCCCCCCCGCCCAGCGGGACCCGGACGACGGACGCGCCCCGTGCCTCCAGGCCGGAGCCGGGGAGCACGGGGCGCGAGTCGCTGTCAGTACGCGAGCGTCAGCGGTACGACGCGGCCTGTCCGTACAGCACCTTGGTGAAGGAGGAGACGGAGGCGGATTCGTCGCCTCCCGGCAGGTTGTACGTCATGAAGACGCCGTACCCGTCGGCCTTCGTGCGCTGTGCGAGCGACACCGCCGTCGCCTGCGGGGTGTTCTGGATGTCGACCGCGGCGGCGGAGACCTTCGACTTCGGCAGGCCCGGGATCGTCGGCGCCGTGTAGGTGCCATAGTACGGGTTCCAGGCGTAGTCGAGCTTCCCGCCGATCGACGGGCTCGCGGTCTTCAGGGCGTCGGAGGACGGGCCGATGTCGTAGAACGAGATGATCTTGCCCGGCATGTCCGCACGCAGGGCACTGATGAGCCAGCCGATGGACTGCTGGTTCGGCTGCGGGGTGCCGTTCACGCCGTAGTCGGAGTACTCGTCGTCCAGGTCGACGCCGTCGAGTCCGTACTTCCTGACCGTCGCCGACACCTGCGCCGCGAAGTCCCGCGCCGCGGCCCTCGTCGGGAAGTTCGCCAGGCCGGCGCCCTGGTGGTTGCCGAGCACCGAGAGCGTCACCTTGATGCCCTTGGCCTGCAGCGGGCGGATCTGCGTGGCGGCCTGGTCGAGGGTCCGCTGCACGTTCTCGTTGTTGTACAGGACCGCCTTGCCGTCCTCGTAGTTGATGTTCGCGGCGAAGATGATCGCCACGTCGAACGCGTTCGCGCCGTTCTCCAGCGTGTACCGCCCGACGTTGGCGAGCTCGTCGTTGTTCACCTCGACGTAGGCGATGCTCGTCGGCCCCGACTTGGTGGGCGCAGCGTGGTGCCCGTGGCCATGACCGTGGCCGTGCCCACCGCCATGGGACGCACCGTGCCCGTGGCTGGATCCGGACGAGGAGGGCGCCGCGGATGCTGCGGCGGGCACCAGTGGTGCCGCGAGCATGGCGACCAGTGCGGTCGCGATGCTGAACTTCGTGGACTGCTTCATGTGGTTCCTCCTTGGGTGGGACGGGCGGTCGGTCAGTCGGTCAGTCGGTCGGTCAGTTGCGCGGGAACCGGAAGGTGCGGACCTCGTAGGCGTCGACGGCGAACGAGGACGCGGCCGCGTCGGACGACGCCCCGGCGTCACCGAGCGGTTCCTCGAGCAGGGTCACCTCGACGGCAGCGCCGAAGGTCGCCTCATCGGCTGACACCGCGATGCCCCCGGTCCCCCGCTGCCCGGACGGCTCGTAGACGCGCACGACCAGGTCGCCCGACCGGTCGTCGGCGAGCTTGACGCTCGACAGCACGACGTCGCCGGAGACCTGCACCAGCGGGTCGAAGCCGTGCGCCCCGGTGATCGTCCGCACGCCCGCGTTCATCCGCACGCCGGCCGACGTGGCTCCGAGCTGGTCGGTGCCGATGACGATGCCGTACCGGTGCGTCTGCACGCCCTGGTCGGTCTCGGGGTCCGGGAACCGCGGTGCCCGCAGCAGCGACAGCCGCACGGTCGTGGTGACGTGCCCGTCGACGGCGTCGCGCGTGGTGTCGAAGCCGTGGATCGAGTCGTTCACGAGGGCGACACCGAAGCCCGGCTCGGACACCAGCACGTAGCGGTGCATCGAGGTCTCGAACTTCGCGGCCTCCCACGAGGTGTTCGTGTGCGTCACCCGCTTCTGCGCGCCGAACTGCGTCTCGGCGACGGTGTGCTCGGCGCGGACGTCGAGCGGGAACGCCACCTTGAGGAACTTCTCGGTCTCGTGCCAGTCGGTCACCTGGTCGAACTCCAGGGTGCGGGACGCCGGCGCCAGGACGATCTCCTGCGTCACCGTCGAGTCGCCGAACGCCCGGGACACGACGACCCGTGCGATCCCGGACTCGTCGACCGACGCGCTCAGCCCGGTGGTCGACACGAGGTCCTCGACGCGGTTGCGGTAGTACCGGTCGACGTCCCACGCGTCCCACATGTTCGGGAAGTCCTGGTGCAGCTGCAGCAGGTTCGCCGCCTGGCCGGCCGCGATCGCCTCGCGCCCGCTCGCCAGGTCGACGGCGCTCGTCACGAGCCCTTGCGCGTCGACGACGACCCGCACCAGGTCGTTCGCCAGCACGTACCCGCCGTCCTGCTCGGTCAGGGACACGGCGGTCGCCGCCGCCACGTCGGTCGCCACGACGGCGCCCTGCGCGGGTGCACCGGCCTGGAGGAACGGGGCCGGGTTCACGACGACGGCCGCGTCCCCGGTACCGGCGAGCGCCGAGAGCGCCTGGTCGATGATCGTGGTCAGCGCCGCGGCCGTCTCGGCGTACCGCTCGACCGCTTCGCGGTGCACCCATGCGATCGAGGTGCCCGGCAGGATGTCGTGGAACTGCTGGAGCAGGACCTGCTGCCACAGGGCGTCGAGCTCGTCGTACGGGTAGGTGAAGTCGGTGCGGGCGGCGGCGGTCGCGGCCCAGAGTTCGGCCTCGATGAGCAGCTGCTCGCACCGGCGGTTGCCCTGCTTCGTACCGTGCTGCGACGTGAGCGTGGCCCGGTGCAGCTCGAGGTACAGCTCCCCCACCCACACCGGCGGGTCGGTCAGCTCGGACTTCGCCCGGTCGAAGAACGTGTCCGGGTGCTCCCAGCGGACCTTCGCGCTCCCCTCGAGGTCGGCCAACCGTGCGGCGGTGCCGGTCATCTCGCGGGTGGTGCCCCCGCCGCCGTCGCCCCAGCCGACCGGGGCGATCGAGCCGGTCGCGAGTCGGTTCTCGCGGAACTGGCGGGAGGCCTTCGCGACCTCGCTGCCGGACAGCCGTGAGTTGTAGGTGTCCATCGACGGGAAGTGCGAGAACACCCGCGACCCGTCGATGCCCTCCCACAGGAACGTGTGGTGCGGGAACTTGTTCACCTGGTTCCACGAGATCTTCTGCGTGAAGAACCACTCGAAGCCCGCACGGCGCATGAGCTGCGGCAGCGCCGGCGAGTACCCGAAGCTGTCCGGCAGCCAGACGCCCTTGGGCCGGATGCCGAACTCGCGCTCGAAGAACCGCTGGCCCTGCGAGAACTGCCGGACGATGCTCTCGCCGGTCGGCATCACGGTGTCGGACTCGACCCACATGCCGCCGATCGGCAGGAACCGGCCGGCCTCGACCGCGGCCTTGACGCGGGCGTAGACCTCGGGGCGGTGCTCCTTGATCCACGCGTACTGCTGCGCGCTCGACATGCCGTACAGGAAGTCGTCGGTCTGGTCGATGAGCTCGGTCATGGTCGATGTGGTGCGGGCGACCTTGCGGATGGTCTCGCGCACGGGCCAGAGCCAGGCGGAGTCGATGTGGGCGTGCCCGACGGCCGAGATCGTGTGCGCGGAGGCCTCGGCGGGAGCGGCCAGCACCTCGGCGAGCGCCGCACGGGCGTCCCCGGCGGTCTCCGGGATGTGCTGCAGGTCGAGCGCGTCGAGGGCGTCGTCGAGGGCCTGCAGGATCCGCATGCGTCGGGGTCCGGCGGGCAGCTCGGCCTGCAGTTCGAGCAGGACGTCGATGTCGAGGGCGAGTTCGTGCACCTCGGACTCGAAGACGGCGAGCTCCATCCGGCGGGTGGCGTAGAGGCGCTTCGAGGACGAGGTCTGCACGTCGCCCTCCTGCGTCGGCAGGAAGGGGTGGTAGTCGAGCAGGACGGGGTTCGACGCGGCCTCGACGAACAGTTCGACGGTCTCGCCGCCCTCGGCCCGTTCGGTGACCAGGACCCACTGGTTGCGCGGGTTGATCGACTTCACGGGGGTGCGGTCGGCCAGGTAGACGAGTCCCTCGCACTGGAACCCGGGCATGTTCTTGTCGAAGCCGAGGTCGATCACGGCCTCCACCCGGCGTCCGGCCCACTCGGTCGGCACGGTCCCGGTCAGCCGGAACCACGTCGTGCCCCAGGCCGCGCCCCACGCGGTGCCGACCTCGTAGGGCTCGAACGTGAGCGCGAACCCCTCGGTCGGCGGGACCGGCTCCCCCGGCAGCTCGTGCCACGCGGCCTCCAGGGCCGTCGTGGTCGCGTGCACCGCGGGGGTGATCCGCTCGTCGAGCACCCGTCGGGCGCGTCCGGTGGTGAGGGGGATGTCGTCGTGCATGGGGCCTTCCGGGGTCAGGGCGTCGTCGCCGGGTGGGCGACGCGGACGGTGGTGGTGTCGAGGTCGGAGGGCACGTCGACGCAGCGGTCGATGCCTCGGGCGGCCAGCAGCGCGGTGTCCGACAGTCGGGAGCGCAGGACGACCTGCGGGCCGCGGCCGTCCGGTGCGGCCTCGGCCAGGGCGAGCCAGGCGGCGGCGAACCGACCGCCGGGGGCGCAGTCGGCACGGGTGCCGTGGCGGTCGGTGCCGTCGGACAGCACGTCGTCGAGGACGAGCGCGGTGGTCGGCGGTGCGGCACGGACGTCGCGGGTGTGCTCGGCGCGGGCGAGGGCGGCGAACGCCTCGCCGGCGGGCTTCAGGCGTCCGTCGTTCGTGAACAGCCCGAGGTCGTACTCGAGCTCGGGGAAGTCGGCGAGCGACCGGGCGACGTCGTGGGAGCACCACCACGTCACCCCGAGCACCTGCTGCGCGCTGAGGACGTGCCGGATGGTCTGCTCGGTGAACGCGGCGGCGTCGGCGGGGTCGACGACGTTGGTGGGGGCGCCGACCTCCTGCAGCCAGTTCGGTCGGGCGGCGTCGCGGTTCCAGGCCGCGGCGAGCTGGAGCAGGTACTCCCCGTGCCGCACCGACCCGGCCCCGAGGGCGCCGTGCAGGGCCGCCGAGCCGTTGAACACCCACGAGTGCGTGACCGTGGCGTCACCGTGGTCCGCCGCGTGCTCGGGGCCGAAGGGCTGGGCGTCGTCGTACCAGGCCGCGTCGTACTGCGCGACGGTGACCAGTGGCCCGGGGCGCGACCCGGTGGCGGACGGGACCGACGTGGCGGGGTCGAGCCGCGCCTCCAGGCCGGATGACAGCCCCGCGCGCGCCGCCGCGACCATCGCCGCCGCCCACGCGTGCCCCTGCTCCGCTGTGATCGTGTGCGGTGCGGGGTGCGGCGCGTGTGCGAACTGGTTGACCTCGTTGCCGATGGTGATGCCGAGCAGGTTGGGCTTGTCGGCGACGGCTCCGGCGAGCGCCCGGACGTACGCGGCGGTCGACGCGACCACGTCCGGGTCGGTGAACATGTTGCGGCGGTGCCAGCTGTCCAGCCAGGACGGCACGAAGTCGAAGCTCGACAGGTGCCCCTGCAGCGCGTCCACGTTGACGTCGAGTCCGAACGACCCGGCGAGGTCGACGACCGTCGCGACGTCGTCGAGGGCCTGCTGCCGGATGAGCGTCCGGTTCGGCTGGACGACCGGCCAGAGCGGGAAGATCCGCACGTGGTCGGCGCCGATCGACGCGATCGCCTCGAGGTCCCTCGCGGTGTCCGACCGCGAGAAGTCGAGCCACGAGTGGAACCAGCCGACCGAGGGCGTGTAGTTGACCCCGAACCGCATCAGCCCTTCACACCGCCCTCTTCGACGCCCTTGAAGAAGAAGCGCTGCAGGACGGCGAAGATCACGGCGATCGGGATGAAGGCGATCATGGTGCCGGCCGCGATCATCCGCTGGTCGGTGGCGAACGTTCCCTGCAGGTACTGCAACCCGACGGTCAGGGTGAGGTTCTCCGGCGACTGCAGCACGATGAGCGGCCAGAGGAAGTCGTCCCACGCGCCGATGAACGAGAAGATCGCGATGACCGCGATGGTCCCCTGCACGGCGGGCAGCGAGATGTAGCGCAGACGTTGCATCGCGTTCGCGCCGTCCATCACCGCGGCCTGGTCGATCTCCTCGGGGATCTGCCGGAACGCGTTGAACATGAGCAGGACGTTGAGCGCCGCGATCATGCCGGGCAGGGCGACGCCGACCAGGTTGTCGGCGAGGCCGAGGTCCTTCACGGTGACGAACTGCGAGATGATCGTCGCCTCGCCGGGCAGCACGAGGGTGCCGAGGAACAGGCCGAGCACGAGCTTCCGGTGCCGCCACTGCAGACGGGCGAGGGCGAAGCCGGCCAGGGTCGCGAACACGATGTTGCCGAGCACGTCGATCGCGGCGACGAGCAATGAGTTGCCGATGTACCGCCACACCGGGATCGCGGCGGCGACCTTCAGGTAGTTCTCGATGGTCGGCTCGGACGGGATGAACGACGGGTTCGCCGTGTAGATGTCCTCACCGGCGCCCTTGAGCGACGTGGACAGCTGCCACAGGAACGGGCCGATCGTGATGAAGAGCACCACGATGAGCAGGACGTAGCGGACGACCTTCTCGCGGGTGGACATGACGCCCCAGACCGCGCGGCGCCGCTTGCGTCCGCCTCGTCCGTTCTGCCTGGAGGCCCGTCCAGCGCCCGTCGCGCCGGTCACGTCCGGCGTCGGGCTGGCTGCGCCCTGCGCGCCGCCGATGACGGGTTCGGTCGTGCTGGTCGTGTTCGTCACTTGTCCGCCTTGCTGTTCATCCGGGCGAGGGCGAGCATCGGCACGAGCGTCACGACGAAGAGCAGGAGGCTCAGGGCGGACGCGTAGCCGAGGTTGCCGGTGAAGCCGCGGGCGTACTGCTGGATGAGCATGACGAGCGAGTTGTCCTGCCCGCCGGGTCCACCGGTGCCGTTGGTGAGGATGTAGAGCTCGCTGAACACCCGGAGCGCGGACACGCACACCAGGATCCCGACGAGCGTCATGGTGCCGCGGACCCCGGGCATCGTGACCGACCAGAAGCGCCGGACGGCTCCGGCACCGTCGAGGGCGGCGGCCTCGTGCAGGTCCTTGCCGACGTTCCCGAGGGCGGCCAGGAAGATGATCATGTAGTAGCCGAGCCCCTTCCACACCGTCAGGCTGATGGCGCTGAGGAGCAGCAGCCACCGGTCGGTCAGGAACGGGACGCTGCCCTGCACGACGCCGAGGGCCTGCGCCATCTCGTTGATGACACCGCGGTCGTCGAGGATCCACGTCCAGATGAGCCCGACGACCACCGCGGACGCGATGACCGGCGTGTAGAACGCAGTGCGGAAGAACGCGATCCCGGGCAGCTTCTGCTGCACGAGCACCGCGATGAGGAGCGGGAGGACCGTCAGCAGCGGCAGGCACACCGCCATGTAGATGACGCTGTTGAGCAGCGCCTCCCACACCTGCGGATCGGCGAGCAGGGTCTCGAAGTTCTGCGCCCCGACCCACTGGCTGACGCCGCCGAGCGGGCTGGCGTTCGTGAACGACAACCGGACCGTGTTGATCGAGGGCCACAGGCTGAACGCGACGAGCCAGATCAGTGCCGGCAGGACGAGCAACCAGGGCGTGTACCAGCGGTTCGCACGCATGACGATCCTCCCTCTTCCTTCTCCGGGGCCGGATCAGCCGTTGGCCAGCAGGCTGTTCATCTTGGTCTGGGCGGTCTCGAGCGCCTGCTTCGGCGCCACCTGGCCCTTCATCGCGAGGGCGATCTGCTGGTCGAGGAAGTCCGTCATCGCGGAGTTCGCCTCGACCGGGTTGATGACCTTCGCCGTCTTCAGGGCTTCGTTCGCCAGGACCCGGGCCTCGCCGTTCACGGTGCCGTCGTCCTTCGAGAAGTACGGGTCGGACTGCGACGACGTGGTGGACGGGAAGATGTTGACCTTGTGGGCGAACGCCTCCTGGTTCTCCGCGTTCGTCATGAACTTCGCGAAGGCCTCGGCGGTGGCGAGGTGCTTCGACTTGCTCGAGACCGACAGGCCCTGCACGTAGAGCGGCGGGGTGTCGAGTGCGGGGCTGACGGTGACCTTGCCCTTGAGCGACGGGTTGTTCTTCTCGAAGTCGGCGAGCGAGGTGGCACCACCGGTGGTCCAGGCGACCTTGGCCTGTGTGAACAGGGTCGAGTTGCCGAGGTAGTCGCTGTTCAGCACGTTGGAGGGCATGTAGCCGTCCTGGTACGCGTCCTTGTAGCGGTCGATCAGGTCGGCGGCCTTCGACGAATCGGCGAAGGTGAACTTCGTGCCGTCGGCGTTGAGCACCTTGACGCCGGCGAGCGTGAAGTCGCCGAGGCCGGGCTTCCGGCTCATCAGGTAGTCGGTCGGGCAGTTGTCGTGCATTGTCTTCGCCTGCGTGAACAGCTCGTCGGTGGTCTTCGGCGGGTTCTTCGCATCGAGGCCGCACTTGGCGAACATCGTCGAGTTCCAGTAGTTCACGTCGGTGTTGAGGTACCAGGGGTACCCGAACGTGCCGTCGACGCCCTTGTACTCGTAGGAGTCCAACGCGCCGGCGACGTACGTGCTGGCGAGCTTCGAGTCGTCCTTCGCGACGTCCTGCAGGAACCCGCGCTTCGCGAGCGGCAGGGCGATGTCCGGCGGCAGGTTGATCACGTCGGGCAGGCTGTTCGACGAGGCCTGGCTGAGCACCTTGTCGGCGTACCCGTCGCCGGGCTGGTCCTGCAGCTTGACCTTCGCGTCCGGGTGGGCCTGCTCGAAGTCCTCGATGACCCCGTTGAGGTAGCCCGTGTAGGTCGGCGTGAGCGCCCAGGTCTGCAGGGTGATGGTGCCGCTGATCTCGCCGCCGCCGTTGTCGGCCGCGTTCCCGCCGCTCGAGCAGCCGGTCAGGACGAGCGCCGTGGCGGCGGCCGTCGCGAGCAGCGCGGTGGCGCGGCCCCTCGTCATGCGTGTGGTGGTCCTCATGGCGTCTGACTCCCTCGTCATAGCTGAACCGGTTCAGCAGCAGTCACCGAACCCGTGTGTGGCAGCCACTGTGAATGACTAAAGCGCTATAGTCAACCCCGTGGCCACCAAGCGTCGAACGACGATCGCCGACATCGCCGCGCGGGCCGGCGTGTCCATCAGCGCGGTGTCGTTCGCGTTGAACGACCGCCCCGGCGTCTCCGACGAGACCCGTCGCCGCGTGCGCGAGATCGCCCGCGAGCTCAACTGGCAGCCGCACACCGCGGCCCGGGCGCTCGGCGGCGCGAAGGCCGGTTCCATCGGGTTCGTGCTGAACCGCCCGGCCCGGACCCTGGGCACGGAGTCGTTCTTCGGTGACCTGATCTCCGGCATCCAGCTCGGGCTCGCCGGCACCCACGTCGGCATGAACCTGCTCGTCGCGCGTGATGCCGAGGAAGAACTCGAGACCTACCGGGACTGGTGGCGCGGACACCGTGTCGACGGCGTGATCGTGATCGACCCCCGTCGCGACGACGCCCGGCTCGCCCTGCTCGCCGACCTCGGCATGCCGACCGTCGTCGTCGGCTCGCACCCCTCCCCCGACGGTGCCGCCCCCACGGTCTGGATCGACGACTCGGACGCCACCGACACCGTTCTGCGGTACCTGCACGCCCTCGGGCACCGACGCATCGCGCACGTCGCCGGGCGGCCCGAGTTCGAGCACACCGCCATGCGCATGGACCGGCTGCGGGCGTTCGCTGCCGAGGAGGGGCTCGACGACGCGGTCTCGGTGCCGACGGACTACTCGGCCGAGGCCGGCGCGAGCGCCACCCGAACCCTGCTGTCCCGGAGCGTCCGACCGACCGCGATCGTCTACGACAACGACGTGCTCGCCGTCGCCGGGCTGGGCGTGGCGAGCGAGATGGGCGTCGCGGTGCCCGGGGACGTCTCGATCGTGTCCTTCGACGACTCGGCGATGATCCGGCTCGTCCGCCCGGCGATCACCTCGCTCACCCGCGACACCGTCGAGCTCGGGCAGCGTGCGGCGACCCTGCTGCGCGCGCAGATCGACGCCAGCGCCCCGCTCCCCTCACGCCCGGGCCCCTCGCTCACCCTGAGCGTCCGCGAGTCCACCGGCCGCGCCCCCGCCTGACCCGCTCCGGACGTCGGCACCGACGCCCCACTCCCGCTCCCGCTGCCGCCGCTCCCGCCGCCGCTCCCGCCGCCGCTCCCGAAGCGCGGCGTGGCTGCCTGCATCTGGCGCACGCACCGCACTGCACTGCGCCGACGCGGGATGACGTGGTCTTCTCCGCGCCGTGACGGTTCTGGTTCACGAAACCCGAGGATCGTGAACCAGAACCGTCATCGATGCGGATCGGAACCTCCTCCCCCCGCCCTCGACGGTCACCGGCGGTTCGTCGGGGGTCGGACCCGCTCGAGGGCCCGCCGCATGGACGACGTCGTGCTGCAGCCGAAGCGGGTCGCGACGTCGGACGGGCGGTCGCCTCGGGTGAGTGCGCTGCGGACGGCGAGACTGCGGTACCAGCGGCCGAGCTGCGCGGGCGAGCAACCCGTCGCTGCGACGCACCGGCGCTCGAGGGTGCGCTCCGACATCCGGACACCGACGAGGAGGGCCTGCAGAGACGACGGACCGGCCGGATCGAACAGGCGGTCGAGGATCCGCGCGAGACCGTTGTCGCCGAGCATCGGGGGTGGGTTGTCGCGGAGCACCGTCGTGACGACGAGCCGGGCGAGGGCCTGCTGCTGCGCGCCGTGCCACCTCCCGCCGTCGAGGTGTCCGACGTGGCGGAGCGCGACGCCGACGCCGGGCGAGGGCGCACCGGGTGGGCCGGTGCTCGCGAGGGGTGGGAGCGCGAGGACCTCGTCGGCGAGCGGGCCGAGCGTTGCGGCTCCGACGAGGACACCGGTCAGCGCGAAGAGTGCCTCGTGCGGGAACGCGTACGTCTCTGCGACGCGGGGCGGGCCGGAGCGCTCGGGGGCCGTGCTGATCGTGATCGTCGCGTGCCCTTCGACGAGGGCAGCGGTGCCGGCGTCGACGATCGCGATGTCGTCTCCGTGCCGGACCCACACGGAGCGGGACCGCGTCGCCACCCAGACGTGGGTGCCCGTCGGTTCGACGTCGAGCGTCCACGCCTCGTCGTCGGACCGGACCTCGGTGCCCGGCCCCACCTGGAGCCCGACGGCGTCGATCAGTGCTCGGAGCGCGTCACCCATCCGACGAGCGTGATCCATGGGCAGCACGCGTGGGCGTCGATCGGGTGGCCTGTGGAAGAGGGGGGATAACCCCACCCGGGGTGGGGAGAGGGCAGGATGGGGGAACGGCTCCGCGATCGCGAGGCTGGATGCATGACCGACACCGACCGCCTCGACCAGGCGCGAACCGTCCCGCTGGACGACGTCACGCCTTCGCCCGACCAGGCCCAGACCGTCCCGCTGGGCGGCTCCGTGCCCCCTGGAGCCACCAAGCCGATGCCCCAGTACCCGCGCCAGCACCAGCAGGACCCCCAGGACGACCGGCAGTCCCCGCCGGCGTCGTGGAGCGCCACCCCGCGGGTCGGGTCCGGTCCGGTCGGTGGTTCCGGTCGCGGGTCCGGCATGACCGCCGGGCAGTTCTACCGCGACGCGTGGAAGCGCCTGCCGCGGGACTTCGGCTACATGGCGCTCACCGCCGTGCTGCTCTGCACGCTGTACTTCGCGTTCCCGACGGCGATCTTCGGTGGCGGGTTCCGCGACCTCTTCAACCCCTTCGTCCTGCTCATGTTCTTCATCGCGCTGTTCGTGGCGCGGTGGCTCGGACAGTTCGAGAAGCTCCGCATGAGCTGGGCCGACCGACGCCCGATCCGCCCGGTGGACTGGACGCCCCGGTGGCAGCAGAACTGGTGGACCCGCACGGGGTCGGCCGTCGCCAACCCGCACTACTGGCTCTACCTGCTGCACGCCGCGGTCGTGTACCCGCTCGTCGCGGTCGTGACCGTCGGGACCGGTGCGCTGCTGCTCGTCGGCTTCGCCTGGCCGATCGTCGTGGGCGGACTGTACTTCGCGAGCAACGTCCGGGTCGGCTACTTCCCGGACAGCGTCGGGTTCGTGACCGGCGTCGGCGCCCTCGGGCTGCTGTCGATGACCGCCTCGGTCGTGCTCTTCCCGCTCTGGGCCCGCGGCTCCGTCCTGGCGCACTACTGGGTCGACTTCGGCTTGCTGGGTGGCTTCCGTGCCGAGCAGCTCGAGCAGCGCGTCGCCGGACTGCAGGCCTCCCGTGCCGGTGCCGTCACCGCCGAGGGGCAGGCACTCCGCCAGATCGAGCGCGACCTGCACGACGGCCCGCAGCAGCGGCTGGTGCGACTCCGCATGGACCTGTCCGCCGCCGAGCGCGCCTTCGAGAAGGACCCCGAGAAGGCCAAGCAGCTCATCGGTGAGGCATCCGAGCACGCCCAGGACGCCCTCGACGAACTGCGCGCCCTGTCACGCGGCTTCGCCCCGCCGATCCTGCTCGACCGCGGACTCGTCGCGGCGCTCGAGGCGCTGGTCGCCCGCACCCCGATCCCGGTGGGTCTGGACGTCCGGCTGCCCGAGGGCCTGGAGCTCGCCACGGAGATCCAGCGCAACGTGTACTTCACGGTGAGCGAACTCCTGACGAACACCATGAAGCACGCCGGCGCCACCACCGCCGGGGTGTACCTCGGCCTGGTCGTCGACGCCTCGGGCCTCTGGTACCTGACAGTCAGCGTCACCGACGACGGCCGGGGCGGTGCCCGACCGCAGCAGGGCCACGGGATCGAGGGCCTGATCGGCCGCATGCGGGCCCTCGACGGCGACCTGGTCGTCTCGAGCCCCGAGGGTGGCCCGACCGAGGCCACCGCCCGGATCCCCCTCGGTGCCCTGAACGGCGTCCCGACGGCGGCGAACCAGCGGTCGTGACCCCACGGGGGCGCCCGCGCTCCCACTAGGCTGGTCGGCATGACAGACGGCCCGGATGCAGCACGCATCCGGGCCGTCGTCGTCGACGACGCCGTCCTGCTGCGCGAGGGCCTGGCCCGCGTGCTCGACGAGGCCGGCATCGACGTCGTCGGGCAGTACTCCGACGCCCGGGCCTTCCTGGCGACGCTGCCCGAGGGTGCGCCCGACGTCGTGGTGATGGACGTGCGGATGCCGCCGACCTTCACCGACGAGGGCGTCCGCGCCGCCGTCGAGACCCGCCGGATCGCTCCACGGACGGGCGTGCTCCTGCTCTCCCAGTACGTCGAGGCCACCTACGCCGAAGACGTCCTGGCCGCCGGCGCGACCGGCATCGGCTACCTGCTCAAGGACCGCGTCACCCGGCTCGAGGAGATCGACGACGCCGTCCGCCGCATCGCCGCCGGCGGCACCGTGCTCGACCCCGAGGTCGTCACGCAGCTGATGAGCCGCCGCCGCGACCCGCTCGCGGCCCTGACCCCGCGCGAGCGTGACGTGCTCGGACTGATGGCCGAGGGCCGCACGAACGCGGCGATCGCCCGCGCCCTGGTGATCGGCACCGGTGCCGTCGAGAAGCACGTGTCGAGCATCTTCGGCAAGCTCGCGCTCGAGGACACCGGAGAGGACCACCGCCGCGTCCTCGCCGTCCTCGCCTACCTCGGATGAGCCGAGCCCGAGGATGAACCGGGTCCCCGCACCCCTGCTGGCCCTCACCGCGATGGTGTCCGTCCAGCTCGGCGCCGCGATCGCGAAGACCCACTTCGACGACGTCGGTGCGGTCGGGGCCGCCACGCTCCGGCTCGTCATCGGTGCCGTCGTGCTCGCCCTGGTGGTCCGTCCCCGCGTCCGGCACTGGACGCGAGCGCAGTGGCTCGGTGCGGTCGGCCTCGGCCTGGCGCTCGGCGGCATGAACGTCTTCATCTACCTGTCGTTCGCGAGCATCCCGATCGGTGTCGCCGTGACGATCGAGTTCCTCGGGCCGCTCGCCCTGTCGCTCGTGCACACCCGGCGCTGGCGCGATGCCCTGTGGGCCGTGCTGGCGCTCGCGGGGGTCGTGCTGCTCGGCGTCGGCCCGACCGCGGTGACCGAGGTGGGCGGGGTCGTCTGGGCGGTCCTCGCCGCCGCGTGCTGGGCGGGCTACATCGTGATGAACCGGCACGTCGGCGCCGCGATCCCCGGCGTCGACGGGCTCGTCGTGTCGATGGTGGTCGCGATGCTCGTGTCGTTGCCGTTCGGGCTCCGGTCCGCGGTCGACGGCGTCCTGCGCGAACCGACGCTCCTGATCGTCTTCGGCGCCGTCGCCGTGCTGTCCAGCGTGCTGCCGTACGCCCTCGAGATGCTCGCGCTCCGCCGGATGCCGACGCGGGTGTTCGGGGTGCTGCAGAGCCTCGGCCCGGCGATCGCCGCCCTGGCCGGCCTCGTCGTGCTGGCCGAAGGGCTCTCGGTGCTCGAGACGGTCGCCCTGGCGTGCGTCACCGCCGCGAGCGTCGGCGTGACGCTGTCGGCCCGTCGCCGACGCGGCGGACCGGTGGGGTGAACGAAGAGGAGGCCCGGATCACGTCCGCCGACGGCGGTGCGTGATCCGGGCCTCCTGAGAAGACCGTCTACTCGTCGCGCAGGAAGTCTGCGTACGTGGGTTCCGACTGCTCACCCGACAGGAGGGCCGGATCGTTGATCCGACGCTCGACGTAGGCGCTGATGACCTCGGGCGGGGTGAGCACGTGGGCGACCCAGGACGGCACCGCTGCGTTCTTCATGGTGCCTCCTTCGTGAGCACGGGTCCGGATCGAATGCCTCGATCAGTGAGTTACTTGCTGAACCCGCGTTCGCTAAACCATCCTCGGAGTGCGGGTGGAAGTCAACGCAGTGCGTTCTGCGGACTCCGGTTCGCGCTGTCCCGGTCGGCACGGAGCGTGCGGTGCTTCACCGCGGAACGCCACACCCACGCCTCGGCCTGCTGCCCGAACTGCGCCCACTCCACCAGTACGGCGTCGCGGGTCCAGCTCTTCGCGAAGGCCTTCACCCGGACGTGGAAGGTCGGGAACTGGATCCACGCCCAGACCGGCTTCGGGGTGACGGCGTGGCAGACGTCGCCGCCGCGGGCGTCCTCGGACAGGGAGTACGCGCGCGGACGCTCGACCTCCGGGTGTTCCGGGGGCTGCCACCGGTTCTCGCGACGCCGTCCCACGACGGTATTCGAACGTGTGTTCGAACGACAGTCAAGTCGACCGCGCCGTCTGGACGACGACCTCGCGTCGGACGGGCGTGTCGTCGGCGGGCGGCGGGGCGGGCGGGGACGCGTTCCCACGTCGTTGACGGTTCTGGTGCACGATCCCCGGGCGGCGCGAACCGGAACCGTCATCGCGCGGACACGAACGCCCGTCCCTCGCCGGTCGGAGCAGCGGGAGCGGACGCGCACTCCGGCTCCGGCTCAGCCCGCGCGGGCCGCCAGGCGCTCGGAGCGTCGGCATGCCTGCTCCGCGGGGTCCGGCACCGGGGCGGCCTGGATGAGCCGTCGTGTGTACGGGTCCTGCGGCGAGCGCAGGATGGCGTCGCGGGTGCCGTGTTCGGCGACCCGGCCGCCGTGCAGCACGACGACCCGGTCGCACAGGGTGTCGACCACGGCGAGGTCGTGCGTGACGAACAGGCACGCGAACCCGAGGCGTTCCTGCAGCTCGCGGAACACGTCGAGCACGCGGGCCTGCACCGACACGTCGAGCGCGCTCGTCGGCTCGTCGGCGATCAGGAGCGCGGGGTCGAGGGCCACCGCGCGGGCGATCGCGACGCGTTGCCGTTGGCCCCCGGAGAGTTCGTGCGGGTAGCGCTCGGCGTACCCGCCGTCGAGACCGACGTCGGCGAGGAGTCGCTCGACACGCTCCTCGACCTGCACCGCTGGCAGCCGGAGGATCTGACGGAGCGGCTCCGCGACGGTCTGCCCGACGGTGTACCGGGGGTTGAGCGACCGGAGCGGGTTCTGGAACACCACGCCGACGTGCTGGCGCATCTGGCGGCGGGCGGCTCGTCGTGCGCCGGCGACGTCGGTGCCGTCGACGACCACCGAGCCGGAGGTGATCGGCGCGAGGCCCACCGCGGCCCGGCCGATGGTGGTCTTGCCGCTGCCGGACTCCCCCACCAGGCCGACGATCTCGCCACGGCCGACGGTGAACGACACGTCGTCGACGGCACGGAAGCGCCCGCGCAGGGCGCCGCCGTACTCGACCACGAGGTGCCGGACGTCCAGGACGGCGGCCGGGGGCGCCGTGGCGGAGCCGAGCCGGGCCTCCAGACCGGACCCGGTGCCCATCCGCGGGACCGCAGCGAGGAGTTCGCGCGTGTAGTCGGCGGACGGAGCGGCGAAGACCGCCTCGGCGGTGCCGGTCTCGACGACGCGGCCGCGGCGCATCACGACCACGCGGTCGGCGAGGTCCGCGACGACGCCCATGTCATGGGTGATGAGCAGGATCGCGGTGCCGGTGCGCTCGCGCAGCGCGCGGAGGACGTCGAGCACCTCGGCCTGCACCGTGACGTCGAGGGCGGTCGTCGGCTCGTCCGCGATGAGCAGGTCCGGGTCGGCGGCGAGCGCCATCGCGATCATCACGCGCTGGGCCTGCCCACCGGAGAGCTCGTGCGGGTACTGGCCCAGGCGGCGTTCGGGTTCGGGGACCTCCACGGCGCGGAGCAGCTCGAGCGAGCGTTCCCGGACGGCGGCGCGGTCGTGCTGGCCGTCGGTGCGTCGGACGGCCTCGGCGAGCTGGAACCCGATCGTGAACACCGGGTTCAGCGCCGCGGACGGGTCCTGGAAGATCATCGACACGCTGCGGCCCCGGACCGACCGGAGGGTGCGCTCGTCGGTGCCGATGACCTCGAGGTCGCCGAGCCGGATGCTCCCCGAGGCGCGCGCACCGTCGGGGGCGATGCCCATCGCGGTCATCGCGGTCATGCTCTTGCCGGATCCGGACTCCCCCACGACCGCGACGACCTCGCCCCGGGCCACGGTGAACGAGGCGTCGTCGACGGCGCGGACGACCTCGCCGTCGACGTCGAAGGTGACGGTGAGGTGCTCGACGGTCAGGACGTCGGTGGTGCCGCTCATGGGGTCTCCGGAGGGTCGGTGTCGTCGCGGGCGGCCTTGAAGGCCTCCCACTCCTCGAGCATCTTGCGGTGGTAGCCCTGCAGCCACTGCATGTAGTCGCGGCCGTTGAGCAGACGCTCGCGGACCTCGGCGTCCACGTCGCCCGTGCCGGTGCGGCCGGCACCCTCGACGACGGCGAGCCCGCGGCCGATGATGTCGCGCTGCCGGTCGAGGTACTTCCGTTCGCTGGCGAGCCAGGAGCCCCAGACGTCGGCTTCGGCGCGGAAGTAGTGACTGCGCTCGCCGGGGACGATGTGGCGCTTCACGAACCCGGAGTCGACGAGCCGCCGGGTGGCCATCGACACCGACCCCGAGCTGGCGCCGAGCGCAGCCTGCAGGTCGGACGACGACGAGTGCGGCGCGCGGGTCATCATCAGGTAGCCGAGCACCCGGGCGTCGGTGAGGGGCATGCCCGCGCCGTCGTTGAGCATCAGGGCGAACTCCTCGACGAACGCCTGGCGCTCCGGTCCGAGCAGCCGGTCGTCGTCGGCGTCGGTGCCGGCGCCGTCGGTGCCGTCGGTACCGTCGGTGCCCCGGTCGTCGGTCACGAGGCCAGCCCGGCGGCCACCTCGGGTCGCTCGTCCGGGATCGACCACGGCTCCTGCGACATGCCGCCGCCGCCACGGATCGCCCGCACGGTGCCGTCCTCGTCGCGGGTGTAGGTGATGTCCTCGTCGACGGAGCCGAAGCGGTTGCCGTGGGTCATCCGCAGGGTGTCGGCGTCGACGATCTCGAGCCGGGTGGGGGTGTCCATCGGCTCGGGGCCGGACGGGTCGACCTCGACCAGCCGGTCACCGATCCGGGCGACGTCGGTGACGCCCCACGGGTTGGCGAAGCGTCCGGTGAAGGCGGCGGTGTCGACGTCGTCGGGTACCGGGGTCCCCGGGGCGTCGGCGTCGGCCGCGGCGTCGAGCATGGCGATGACCGCGGTGGCGATGAGCGTGGCGGGTCCGGCGGCGGCACTCGTGAGCACGGACACGACGAGCCCGGACGCCGGGTCGAACATCGACTGGGTGATGTGGCCGGGGAACCCGCCCGAGTGGCCGCGGATCTCCCGTCCGCCGATCCGGTCGACGATGAACCCGGCACCGTAGCCGCGGGCCGCGGGGTCGTCGGTGGCGCTCCAGGCCTTCCGCTGCGCGAGGCGCTTGGAGTGGTCGTCGAGCAGGGTGCCCTGCCCGATGACGTGCTGCGAGAAGTAGCGGACCAGGTCGGACGCGGTGCCGTGGAAGCCGGTGGCGGCGGCCATCGCGCGGGTGTCGACGTGGTCGATGCGCTGCCGGTGCCGGGCGGTGTGGAAGCCGGTGTACCCGACCACGAAGTCGTCGGCGCGTGCGGGGTCCCAGTCGGGGCCGGTGTTCCGCAAGCCCAGGGGTTCGGTGATCGACTCGCGCACGAAGTCGTTGTACGACTGCCCGGAGACCGCGGCGATGACCAGGCCGAGCAGGGAGTAGCCGAGGTTCGAGTAGTTGAACGACGAGCCGGTCGGCACCTTCTGGCCGCGGTCGAGCACGAGCGCCAGGAGTTCCTGCTCGTCGGGGAACGGACGGAGCAGGGACCAGTAGTCGCCGTCGTGTCCGTCGCGGATGACGCCGGCGCCCATCTCCATGAGCTCGCGCAGGGTGGCGTCGGCGAGCGGGGAGCCGCCGTCGACCAGGGCCGGGACGTACGTGCCGACGGTGTCGTCGAGCCGGAGCGACCCGCGCTCGGCGAGCTGCAGCAGGGCCGTCGCGGTGAAGGTCTTCGAGTGCGAGGCGATGCGGAACAGGTCGGTGGTGGTCAGGCGGCGCCCGGCCTCGACGTCGGCGTAGCCCCAGGCCTCGTCGAACAGGACCTCGCCGCCGTACCCGACGGCGACCTGCACGCCGGGCACCCGCAGCTGCCACACCTTGTACGACACCCACTCGCGGATGTAGGGCAGGGTCTTCCGGTACGCGGAGAGGGTGTCGGTCACGGTGGTCCTTTCGAAGGGCGGTGGTTCGAGTCTGGCGCGTCCGTCGCGACGGTGCCCGCCGCGACGCGGCGTGTGCCGTGCCGGTCAGCGCCGACGTGGGTCGAGCGCGGCGCGCAGCGTGTCGCCGAGCGCGATGACGGCGAGCACGGTCACGGCGAGGAACGCCGCCGGGGCGATGAGCATGTGCGGGGCCCGGAGGAACTGCGACGTCGCCGCGGACAGCTGCAGCCCCCACGAGATCGCCGGACGCTCCAGCCCGATGCCGAGGTAGGTCAGCGACGACTCGGACACGATGACCCCGCCGACGGTGATGGTGGCGAGCACGAGCAGTGGCGAGATCGACGACGGCAACACGTACCGGGTGGTGATCCGCCACGTCGATAGCCCCATGGTCCGGGCGGCGAGCACGAACTCGGCGCCCCGGACGCTGCGGACGCTCGACCGCACGAGCCGGGCCATCGTCGGCCACCCGAACAGGGCGAGCACGAGCGACACGGTGAGCACCGACCGCTCCCCCACGCTGTTCAGCACGACGACGGCGCCGAGCAGGAACGGGAACCCGAGGAACACGTCGGTGAGCCGGGCGAGGACGGCGTCGACCCACCCGCCGACCATGCCCGCGACGGTCCCGACGACGACCGCGACCATGCCGGCGAGCAGGGTCGTGAGCACCGCGACGGCGATCGACGACCGGGTGCCCCAGACGACGTTCGCGTACACGTCGCAGCCCTGCAGGTCGAAGCCGAACGGGTGCCCGGCGGTCGCTGACGCCCCGCTCCGGCCGAGGTCGCACACCCGGGGGTCGCCGTGGCCGAACAGGCCGGCGAACAGCTGCGGGAACGCCGCGATGAGCAGGACCACCACGAGCACCGACGCGGGCACCCAGAACCCCGGCGTCCGTGCGGCGGCGAGCAGTGGCCGACGCCGGACCCCGACGACGGGTTCGACGGTGGCGCCGAGGGCTTCGGTGGTCATCGGGAGGCTCCTGTCCGGACGCGCGGGTCGAGGGCGGCGTGCAGCAGGTCGACGAGCACGCTCGTGACGAGGAACACCAGGATGAGGGCGGTCGAGATGCCGACGACGACGGCGCCCTCGTGCGAGCGGATGCCCTGGAACAGCAGGTTCCCGACGCCCGGCAGGTTGAAGATGCCCTCGATGATGACGGTGCCGCCCATCAGGTACCCGAGGTCGGTCGCCAGGTAGGTGGCGGTGGGGATGAGCGAGTTCCGCAGCACGTGCACGCCGACGATCCGGCCCGGCGCGAGCCCCTTGGCACGGGCCGTCCGGACGTAGTCGGCGTCGAGCGTCTCGATCATCGACGTCCGGGTGAGCCGGGACACCGCGGCCAGGCCGAACAGGGCGATCACGAACGCCGGCAGGACGTACGCGGTCGGCCACCCGGCGGTGACGCCCGCGACCGGGAACCAGTGCAGCCGCACCGAGAACACCAGCTGCAGGGCCACGCCGAGCACGAACACGGGGACCGCGCCGACGACGATGGTGCCGACGAGCACCGTCTTGTCGAGCACGGTGCCGCGCTTGAGCGCCGAGACCACGCCGAGCCCGATGCCGAGGACGATCTCGAGCGCCCACGCGCTGATCGCCAGCGTGATCGTCACCGGCCACCGCGAGGCCATCTGCTCGCCGACGGACTGCCCGTTGAAGTCGGTGCCGAAGTCACCCCGGAACAGGCCGCCCAGGTACTGCACGTACTGCAGCCACAGCGGCTGGTCCAGGTGGTACTCGGCCCGCAGCGCCCGCACGACCGAGTCGGTCAGGGGGCGCTCGCCGCCGAGCGCCTTGATCGGGTCGCCGGGCAGCGCGAACGTCATCGCGTAGATGAGGAAGGTCACCCCGAGGAACACGATGACCAGGCCGCCGAGTCGTCGACCGACGGCGAGCGTCGGACGCATCACGCGCCTCCCGCCCGTCCCGTGGTGACCAGTGACGGTCGGGAGGCGCGGGTCGGGTCCGCCACGTGCGCCGCGCAGGCGAGGATCGCCCCGTACTGCACGCCCACGAGCTTCCCCACCGGGATCGGCTGCGCACCCGTCGACGCGTCCGCCTGCCAGCGCGCGTAGCGCTCGGCCAGGCGGTCGCGGAGCCGGCGGAGCGGCGCGGACGCCGTGCCGGCGGTCGTCTCCGCCTCGACGGCACGCAGGAGCATGCCGCCGTAGCGCAGGCGGAAGCAGCGGACGAGGTCCTCGCAGCCGAAGCGCTCCGCGACGGTGGCCGTCCGGTCGGCCGGTTCCCGTTCGGCTCGGCGGCGGTCGGTGTCCGCGATCCCGGCGAGCATCGGGACGAACGCACGGGAGGCCTCGACGAACGGGGACGGGATCGAGAGCATCGGCGACGCCTCGTCGAGGAACGCCTGCAGCTCCGCGCCCGAGGCACCGAGGTCGTCCGCGCACCGACGGAGCAGGTCGGCGTACGACTCGTCGGTCGGGGTCTGGTCGTCGGCGTCGAGGTGGCTCCAGTACGGCAGCTCGGCCACCATGCAGAGGGCCCCGTGCCGCATCGCCCACGCCGCGCTCGACCCACCGTGGATGTGCTCGCCGGGGTCGACACCGAGCTCCTCGAGGTAGGCGTACGCCGTCTCGATCCCGTCCATCGCGAACACCGCCGGGGCGAGCTCCCGCAGGTACGGGGACTCCGGCTCCCCGGTGTCGAGCGGCAGCCCGAGTGCGGCCGGCACCGCGTGCAGGGTGTCGACGACGGCGGGCAGGTCCTCGGACAGGTAGTAGTAGACCCCGCCCATCTCACCGTTGTGCAGGCTCACGAGCAGGTCCGGCTCGGTGTCGTCGATGAGTCGCATGAACGCGAGCGTCTCGGGCAGCACCTGGTCGAAGTACACCGACTTGTAGCTGTTCGGGAACGTCCACTCGACCTGGCTGTCCGGGGCCGGCCGGTAGAAGTGCCGCGAGTAGAACACGCGGTCGTGCGGGTCGTGGAACCACGCCTCGTTGAGCCGCATGCCGTCCGGGTCGATCGTCGGGACGATGTGCCAGGTGACGTCGAGGGCCTGCACCCGCTCGTCACCGAGGGCCGTCTCGGCGAGGTGCAGCGCCGTCCACGAACCGATCGGCTCGTTCGGGTGCACCCCGCCGACCACGACGGCCGCGTGCGACCCGGTGCCGATGCGGTAGCTGTGCAGGGGTTCGCCGAGGCGGCTCGTGCCGATCCGGGTGACCGTGACCCGGTCGGGGTGCGCCGCGGCGAGCGCGGCGAACCGGGCGTGCAGGTCGTCGACGAGCGGGAAGCCGTCGCGGTCGGGGACGTCGCGGACCAGGTCGAGGACGGTGTGCTGCTCCATGCCCCGCCCTACTTCACGGCGATCTGCGCGATCACGGGGCTGCCCGCCACCGCCGGCAGCTTCGCGATCTTGTCGCTCGTGACGTACGAGTACTTGTCGAAGAAGGTCGGGACGATCGGGAAGTCCTGCAGGACCGCCTCCTGCGTCTTCGTGTAGTACCCGTTCGCCTCGTCCTGGGACCCGGCGGAGTCGGCCTTCGCGAGCAGCGAGTCGACGTCGTCGGACTGGTAGTAGCCGGTGCACGGGGAGCAGCCGCCGGCCGTGGTGAACAGCGCACGGAGCGTGTTCTGCTGGCTGATGTACAGCGCGCCCCAGTGGCCGAAGTGCGGGCCGGCGACGGTCTTGTCGGTGAGCTCCGAGTAGTAGGACGCCCAGTCGGTGGTGGCCTTCGCCTCGGCGTCGACGCCCAGGTTCTGCCGGATCTGGTTGGCGTACGCCTCGTACAGGGAGTCGAGGCCGGTGCCGCCCGGGTAGACGAGCGTCATGGTGCCGTCGAACCCGCCGGCACTGGCGAGGAGCTTCTTCGCCGCTGCCGGGTCGAACTCGCAGGCGTCGCCGCAGATGCCCTCCTCGGTGCCGGACATCGACGGCGGGGTGAGTGCGGTGGCCGGGTCGTACAGGCCGCCGTAGATCGCGTCGTTGACCTCGTCACGGTCGATCGACATCGAGATCGCGCGGCGCACGTCGGGGTCGGAGTACCGGTCGTCCCACAGCGGGAACCCGAGGTAGTCGATGCCGGGGGCGTCGAAGGAGTGCAGGCGGTCGCCGAAGTCGGCCTTCGCGCTCGTCATCTTGTCGGTCGGCAGGAACAGCACGTCGGCGTTGCCGGCCAGGACGTCGGTGTACGCGGTGTTCATGTCGGAGTAGCTGCGGAAGGTCACCTCGTCGGTGGCGGGCTTCGTGCCCTCGTAGTCCTTCCAGGCCGTGACGGTGAACTCCTGGTCCGCCTTCCACGCCTTCGTCATCTCGTACGGGCCGTTGCCGATCGGCTTCTTGTCGTACGCCTTCAGGTCGTCGTACGCGGCCTCGGGCATCGGGTAGAACGCCGTCTGGGCCTGGCTGAGCTGCAGGGGGAACTGGCTGTCCGCGTGGGTGAGCGTGACCGTGAAGGTGTCCTTGCCGGTGACCTTGAGTCCCGACATCTCCTTGGTCTTCGGGGTGCCCTTCGCCGGGTTGAGGTCGGTGTACCCGACGATCCCGGCGAGCTGCCCGCTGTTCTCCCACGCGTTCGGGCCGTAGGCGACGTGGTTCCAGGCCTTCACGTAGCTCTCCGGTGTGACGGCCTCGCCGTTCTGGAACGTCCAGCCGTCCCGCAGCGTGATCGTCCACGTGGTGGCGTCGTCGCTCTCGACGCTCTTCGCCGCCACGTCCTGCAGGTCACCGTCGGCGTCGGTCTGGGTGAGCGGCGCGAAGACGCTCATCACCTGGTCGAAGGCCACGGTCTGCCGCCCCGGGGTCAGGTGGTCGGGTTCGCCGGTCGCGTAGACCAGGCTCGAGGGAGCGTCGTCGTCGGCCGCGCCGCCCGCCGAACAGCCGGTCGCCACCAGTGCCAAGGTTGCCGTCGCGGCCAGCGCGGCGATCGTCCTGCGTCGCATGATCTCTCCTCGATCGGGTGCGGCCGGATCCCTGCCCGGTCGTCGTGGTGGGAAAGCTAGGACGGTTCGAATCCCGACCACAAGACTTCTTTCAATGCGCTCTGAGAGTTTTACCGCGCAGAAACACTGACGAAACGACACCCGTCGCGCGACCGGGCCCGTTGTGCCACGCTCGGAACATGCGCCACACACCGCACTTCCTGATGACCGACGTCGACGAGGTCCGACGCCTCATCACCGGGAACCCGTGGGCGACGATCGTGTCCCACACCGCGGCCGGACTGGTCGCCTCGCACTACCCGGTGCTGCTCGAGACCCCCGGCCCCGACGACGACCCGGACGCCCTCGTCCTGGTCTCCCACGTCGGCCGCCCCGACGAGGTCGCGCACGAACTCGGACAGCACGAGGTCCTCGTCGTGTTACAGGGCCCGCACGGCTACGTCTCCCCCGCCTGGTACCCGCCGGAGCAGTTCGTGCCCACCTGGAACCACGTCACCGCCCACGTCTGGGGCACCCCCGAGATCCTCTCCGATGACGAGAACTTCCGGGTCCTCGGCGAACTCGTCGACCACTTCGAGCACGTCATGCCGTCGCCCGTGTCGTTGCAGATCGACGAGGAGACCGCCCGCCGGATCGCCAAGGGCACCGTGGGCATCCGGATCCGCGTCACCCGGTTCGACGCCCGCGCCAAGCTGTCGCAGAACAAGGCCCCCGAGGTGATCGACCGCATCGTCGCCGGGCTGCGGGGTGACGGCCCCTACGCGTCGCCGGCGCTCGCCGACGAGGTCGAGCGGGTCCGGCCCGTCCCGTCCCCGGCGAACGGCCTGGAGGCGTCGTGACGGAGACCCTGCTCCGCACCGTCCGCAGGGTGGGCACCTCCGGAGCCCCTGCCGACGTCCGCATCGTCGACGGGCGCGTCACCGAGATCGCACCGACCGGCACCCTCGACCCCACGAGCGTCGACACCGACGTGGTCGAGGCCGCCGGTGCCTGGCTCGGTCCGGGCCTGCGCGACCACCACACGCACTTCGACCAGTGGGCACTCGTCCGCCGTCGTGTCGACGTCACCGGCTGCGACTCCCCCGAGGCGACCGCCGACCTGCTCGCCGCCGTCGCGCGGGCGGGCGTGACGGACCGCGTCCTGGTCGGACACGGCTACCGCGACGGGATGTGGCCGCGCCCTGCGCGACGCGAGCTGCTCGACCGTGCCGCCCCGGGCCTCCCGGTCGTCGTCATCAGCGCGGACCTGCACGCCGTGTGGTGCAACGCGCTCGCGCTCGCGCACTTCTCGGCTGCTGTCGGCCGCCCGCTCGAGGCGGGCGAGGACGGGGTCCTGCGCGAGCAGGACGCGTTCGACGTGACCGGAGCGCTGTCGCAGGTGCCGGACGACCTGCTCGACGCCTACGTGGCGGACGCTGCCGAGGCCGCGGCCGCCCGCGGGGTGACGGGCGTGGTCGACCTCGAGATGCGCTTCGGACTCGACCGCTGGCGCCGCCGGATCCACGCCGGCACCGACGCGATCCGGGTCGCGTCCGGGGTGTACCCGGCCGAGCTCGACGAGGCCATCGGCCGGGGGCTGCGCACCGGCGACGTGGTCGACGGCACGCGGGGCTTGCTCACGATGGGACCGTTCAAGGTGGTCACGGACGGGTCCCTCGGCACCCGGACCGCCGCCATGACCGACGGCTCCGGTGTGCTCGCCTGGCCGTTCGAGGACCTCGTCGCGATCACCCGCCGTGCCGTCGACGCCGGACTCGTCCCCGCGATCCACGCGATCGGCGACCGGGCGAACACGCTGGCGCTCGACGTCTTCGAGACCGTCGGGGCCCGCGGCACGATCGAGCACGCGCAGTTGCTCGTCGACACCGACGTCGACCGGTTCGCCCGGCTCGGGGTCGCCGCGTCCGTGCAGCCCGAGCACGCCATGGACGACCGGGACATCGCCGACCGGCACTGGGCCGGGCACACCGACCGGGCATTCGCCTTCGCGTCGCTCGCACGGGCCGGAGCGCGCCTGCTGCTCGGCTCGGACGCTCCGGTGGCGCCGCTCGACCCGTGGGTGTCGATGGCGGCGGCCGTCGGTCGGGACCGCGACGGGCGGGACCCGTGGCACCCGGCCGAACGGCTCTCGGCACTCGTCGCCTGGCAGGGGTCGACCGACGGGCGCGTCGGGGTGTCCGTCGGCGACGTCGCGGACCTGGTGCTCGTCGAGTCCGACCCGCTGGCGTCCTCGTCCGCCGCACTGCGCGGCATGCGGGTGCTCGGGACGGCCGTCGCCGGACGGTTCACCTACCGGGAGCTGTGAGCGGGCGGGCGTGCCCGTGCCCCGTGGACTACTTCTGGTCCTTCGGGCACCAGTAGAGCTTCCGGCCGGCCATGTCCGCCATCCGGATCTCGGTGCCGCAGACGCGGCACGGCTCGCCCTGCCGGTGGTACACCCAGTGGCGGTCCTTGCGGGAGCGCAGGGCCTTCTTGTGGTCGGCCTCGGACAGGTCGTCCATCGTCATCATCAGGCCGTCGCGGACGCCGTCGTGCAGCAGCTTCGACCAGTCGGCCCAGAGCGCCTTGGCCTGCTTGACGGTGATCTTCTTGCCCGGCTTGTACGGGTCGATGCGCTGCCGGAACAGCAGTTCGGCGCGGTAGATGTTGCCGATGCCGGCCACGACGGACTGGTCCATGAGCAGCTGCCCGATGGCGACGTTCCGACGGCGGACGTTGTCGACGAAGGTCTTCTCGGCCTCGGGCCCGTCGTCGTTCATCGGGTCGGGGCCGAGCTTGTCGAGGGCACGCTGCACCTCGGCCGGGGTCTCCACGACGCACGCGGTCGGGCCGCGCAGGTCGGCGACGGTGTCCTCGGTGAGGATCCGCACCCGGACCTGGCCCACCGGGTCCGGCGGGAAGGACTCGATCGGGTCCTCCGCCTTCTCCTGCTCGGCCATCCGGTAGCGGGCGAGCCGCGGTGCGCCGATCGAGCTGAGCGACTCTTCGCGGTCGTCGTCGTCGGACAGTGCCTCGGCGGTGGAGATCACACCCGCGAAGTCCCAGGCCCCGTACAGGCCGAGGTGGACGCGGAGGAACAGGTCGCCCTCGAACTCCAGGAACATCTGCTTCGCCACCGCACGCGCGGCGATCATGCGCTTGCCGTCGAGCTGCGCGGCCCCGGCGGCGAAGCGACCCTGGGGGCTCGACACCTCGCAGCGCTTGCCGACGAAGTGCCGGGTGAACTGGTTGGCGATGCGGTGGACGGAGTGACCCTCGGGCATTGGTCTTGTCTACTCGGTGTTGCTGGGCCGCTGGGTCGCTGTCCTACTGGTCGATCTGGCGGCCGGCGATCAGCCCGGTGGTCTCGTACTCGGCCAGCTGGGCGATGCGGCGGGCGTGGCGCTCCTCGCCCGAGAACGGCTCGGCGATGAACAGGTCGACGAACCGGATCGCCTCGTCCTCGGTGTGCTGGCGCGCACCGATGGAGATGACGTTGGCGTCGTTGTGCTGACGGGCGAGCAGGGCGGTCGACTCGTTCCACACGAGCGCGGCGCGGATGCCCTCGACCTTGTTGGCGGCGATCTGCTCACCGTTGCCGGAACCGCCGAAGACGACGCCGAGGGCCTGGACTCCGGCGCGCTGGTCCTGCACCACGGCGTGCGCGGCGTTGATGCAGAACGAGGGGTAGTCGTCGAGCGCGTCGTACTCGGTCGGACCGTGGTCCACCACCTCGTGCCCGGCTTCGGTCAGGTGGGTTGCGAGGGTCTTGTTGAACTCGAGGCCGGCGTGGTCCGTTCCGAGGTGGATGCGCATGGAACCGATCCTATTCCTGCGGCTCCGGGGGCCGGACCACCACGGACTACGGCGCGCGGACCACCACGACGAGGTACCGGGTGGGGTCCTCGCCCGGGTTGCGGTAGACGACGTCGGCGGGGTCGCCGAGCTCGATCCGGTCCCCCGCCGCCAGGCGCGTCGGCTCGCCGCCGACGACGACCTCGAGCACGCCGTCGACGACCCAGATGCAGTGCCGCAGGAACGCGTAGGCGGACGCCGGGTAGGCCACTTCGCGGCCGGCCGGGAGGCGCACCTCGGTGACGTCAGCGGGGAACGCCGCGCTCGAGACCGGACGGCGGCGGTACCCGGTGTCGGGATCGGTCCAGGAATCGGCGGTCGCGCCGCGCTGGACCCCGCGCGCCTCGTCGGGGTCCGTCACCCTGGGCACCTCGTGCTCCAGGGCATCGTCGAGGAGCTGCGAGATCGTCAGACCGAAGGCACCCGACAGGCGACCGAGGATCGTCGCGGTGGGGCTCGAGACCCCGCGTTCGACCCGGTTGATCATCGCGCGGGAGACGCCGGACTCCTCGGCGAGCTCGGTGAGGCTCCACCTGCGCTCGGTGCGGAGGCGCTGGAGGCGTTCGCCGAGCGCCCGCTGCTCGGCGACCGAGGTGTCGTCGGCGCCGGTTGCGGGATCGGCGTGCGCGTCGTCTACGATGTGAGACATGACGACAGCATATGCGACGAACGGGGTCGTGATCCGCGACTGCTCCCCGACCGACCTCGACGTCGTGCACGCCCTGCACGTCGAATCGGTCCTGCACTCCACCGCCATCTGGCAGGACACCCCGCACCCGCGTGCGTACTTCGACGGGTGGCTCACCGAGCGGCAGGGCGGCGGGTACCCGGTGGTCGTGGCCGAGGTCGACGGCACCGTGGCCGGCTACGCCACGTACTCCCAGTGGCGGCCGCACCAGGGGTACCGGCACACCGTCGAGCACAGCGTCTACGTGGTCGAGGCGTTCCGCGGCCGGGGCATCGCGACGACCCTGATGGCCGAGTTGGTCGCGCGGGCCACCGCCGAGGGGCGGCACGTCATGATGGCCGGGATCTGCAGCACCAACACGGGGTCGATCGCCCTGCACGAACGCCTGGGGTTCACCACGGTCGCGGTCGTGCCCGAGGTCGGACGCAAGTTCGACCGCTGGCTCGACCTGACGCTCATGCGCCTGCCGCTCGTCTGACGCGACGGGCGGGGCGGGCGCACCACGGGCCTCCCGGCCGCCCGTCGACGAACGGAACCTGGTTCCGGACACGGAACCACGCGATCCCGCGGTGCTGTGTCCGGAACCTGGTTCCGGAGCGTCAGTCGGTGGTGTCGAAGATCGGGCCGACCGTGCGCGAGCGCTTGAGCTCGAAGAACCCGGGGTACTTCGCGACGGCGACGACGCCGTCCCACAGGTCGAGCGCCTCCTGGCCCTTGGGCGCCGGGGAGATGACCGGTCCGAAGAACGCGGTTCCCTCGACGGCGATGACCGGCGTGCCGACGTCCTGTCCGACGCGGTCGATGCCGTCCTGGTGGCTGGCGCGCACGGCGGCGTCGACCTCGTCCGTCCAGGCGTACTCGAGCAGGTCGGCGTCGAGGCCGAGCTCCGCGAGCACGGCGGGGACGACCTGCTCCGGGTCGGACTCCTGGCGGTGGTGGATGTGCTCGCCGAGGGCGTCGTACAGCGGCTTCACGACGTCCTGCCCGAGCCGGAGCCGCGCCGCCGTGACGATGCGCGGGTAGACCTGGCCGGCGTGCAGGCGCTCCTTGTAGCTCTCCGGCACGTCCTGGTCCTCGTTGAGGACGAACAGGCTCATCACGTTCCAGGTCACGTCGAGGTCGCGGTGCTCGGCGACCTCACCCACCCAGCGGCTCGTCATCCAGCCCCAGGGGCAGTTCGGGTCGAACCAGAACTCCACGGCGGTGCGCTCGGTGGTGGGGTCGGTCGGGTTGTCCACAGTCGTCTCGGTCACGATCCGAGCGTACGCGGCGTCGCTAGGCTGGAACCCATCGTCCCGCCGGCGCACGACGCCGTCCGGGGCCCCGTACGCGGACACCGATCGTCCGCGTCCCCAGCGAAGATGGAGCGTTGCGTGCCCGGAGAGAACCTCACCCGAATCGAAGCCCAGGAGCGCGCGGCCGTCGTCGCCGTGCAGACGTACGACGTCGAGCTCGACCTGACCCGCGGCGCCGACAGCTTCGGCAGCACCACGCGGGTGCGCTTCACCGCCACCGCCGGCGCATCGACCTTCATCGACGCCATCACGAACACCGTGCACTCGATCACCCTGAACGGCACGGCGCTCGACGTCGCCGCGGTGAACGACGGCGTGCGCATCCAGCTCGACGACCTGCAGGAGCAGAACGAGCTCGTGGTCGTCAGCGACGCGCTGTACACGAACACCGGTGAAGGCCTGCACCGCTTCGTCGACCCGGTGGACGACGAGGTGTACCTGTACTCCCAGTTCGAGGTCCCGGACTCCCGCCGCATGTTCGCGGTGTTCGAGCAGCCCGACCTGAAGGCCGAGTTCTCCTTCACCGTGACGGCGCCGTCGCGGTGGCAGGTCGTCTCGAACTCCCCCACGCCGGAGCCGCACGTCGACGGCGACGTCGCGACCTGGGCCTTCCCGCCCACCGCGCGCATCTCGAGCTACATCACCGCGCTCGTCGCCGGCCCGTACGAGGTCGTGCGCGACGAGCTGACCAGCCGCGACGGCCGGACGATCCCGCTCGGTGTGTTCGCGCGCAAGTCGCTCGCCTCGTACCTCGACCCCGAGTACGTGTTCGACATCACGAAGAAGGGCTTCGCGTACTTCGAGGAGAAGTTCGACGTCGCCTACCCCTTCGACAAGTACGACCAGCTGTTCGTGCCGGAGTTCAACGCCGGTGCGATGGAGAACGCCGGTGCGGTCACCTTCACCGAGACCTACGTGTTCCGGTCGAAGGTCACCGACGCCATCAAGGAGCGCCGGGTCGTCACGATCCTGCACGAGCTCGCCCACATGTGGTTCGGCGACCTGGTCACCATGAAGTGGTGGAACGACCTGTGGCTCAACGAGTCGTTCGCCGAGTGGGCCTCCACGATCGCTACGGCCGAGGCCACCGAGTGGACCGAGGCCTGGACCACGTTCCAGGCGATGGAGAAGTCCTGGGCCTACCGCCAGGACCAGCTCCCCTCGACGCACCCGATCGTCGCGACGATCAACGACCTCGAGGACGTCCAGGTCAACTTCGACGGCATCACCTACGCGAAGGGCGGCTCGGTCCTCAAGCAGCTCGTCGCCTGGGTCGGCATCGACGCGTTCTTCGCGGGTGTCTCCGCCTACTTCAAGAAGCACCACCACTCGAACACCGAGCTCCGCGACCTGCTCGTCGAGCTCGAGGCGACGAGCGGCCGTGAGCTGACCGAGTGGTCGAAGCTCTGGCTCGAGACCGCGGGCGTCAACACCCTGCGCCCCGAGATCGAGACCGACGAGTCCGGTGTCATCACGTCGTTCACCGTCCTGCAGGAAGCCCCCGCCGACTACCCGACGCTGCGCCCGCACCGTCTGGCGATCGGCGTGTACGCCTTCCGGAACGACGAGTCCGCGCCGTTCGGCGCCGACACGGCGTCCGCCGGGGGCAAGCTCGAGCGGGTCCACCGCGTCGAGATCGACGTCGACGGTGCCCGCACCGAGGTGCCCGAGCTCGTCGGCGTCCAGCGCGGCGACCTCGTGCTCCTGAACGACGACGACCTGGCCTACGCCAAGATCCGTCTCGACGAGCACTCCCGGCGCACCGCGATCGAGCACCTCGCGTCGATCGCGAACCCGCTCGCCCGTTCGATCGTCTGGGGTTCCGTGTGGGACGCCACGCGCGACGCCGAGTCCCCGGCCAGCGATTACGTCCGCCTGGTGCTCGGCAACATCGCGACCGAGACCGAGTCGACGACCATCCGGACGACGCTCTCGCAGCTGCTGCTCACCGCACGCAACTACGTGGCACCGGGCTCGGTCGAGGCCACGGTCCGCACCGTCGGCGACACCCTCTGGCAGCTCGCGTCCTCGGCCGAGGCCGGTTCGGACGCGCAGTTCCAGTTCGTGAAGTTCTTCGCGCAGGTCCCGTCCACGCCCGAGCACGTCGCGACCCTGCAGGGCCTCCGCGACGGATCGGTCACGCTGCAGGGCCTCGAGATCGACACCGACCTGCGCTGGGAGCTGCTCGAGGGCCTCGTGCTCGCGGGTGCCGCGGACAACGCCGAGATCGACGCCGAGCTCGCCGCGGACAAGACCGCGTCGGGTGAGCAGGCCGCGGCACGCGCCCGGGCGACGATCCCCACGGCCGAGGGCAAGCTGGCGGCGTTCTCGTCGCTGGTCGACTCGTCCGAGCTGCCGAACGCGATCGTGCGCCAGACCACGGTCGGGTTCCAGCACGTGAACAGCCCGGTGCTGCTCGAGGGCCTCGTGCCGAAGTACTTCGAGGTGCTCACGCGCATCTGGGCCGAGCGCAGCTACCACATGGCGGACACCATCGTCTCGGGCCTCTACCCGGCGCCGCTCGCGTCGGCCGAGCTCCGCGACGCCGCCGCCGCGTGGCTCGAGGAGCACCCGGAGACGCCGGCGCTGCGCCGCATCGTGTCCGAGAGCCTCGCGGGCACCGAGCGCGCGCTCCGGGTCCAGGCCGCCGACGCCTGACCCCTGCTCTGATCCGGCGGGGTCTTGGTGTTCCTCCAGGGACGCCGAGGCCCCGCCCTTTACGATCGTCCGGATGATCTTCCTCGCTGCTTCGACCGACGACGCGTCCAAGTGGATGTCGAGCTCCTTCACCGAGTTCGTCACCGTCTGGCGTGTGCCGATCGTCATCGTGGTGACCGTGCTCGTCGCCATCGTCGTCCGGCTGATCCTGCGGCGCACGATCAAGCAGGTCGTCGACCGGATCGTGAACGGCGTCAAGAAGCGTCAGGGGGCCGCCGACACGCAGGCCCTCATCGCGTCGCCCGTGCAGACCGCGCGGGTGGTGCAGCGGACCCGGACGCTCGGCAGCGTGCTCGAGAACCTGGCGACCGTCGCAGTCGTCATCATCGCCCTGGCCGTGATCATCCCGCAGGTCCTCCCGAACGCCGCGGTCGGCATCGTCGGTGGCGCGTCCCTCGTCGCAGCCGGCCTCGCCGTCGGCGCCCAGTCCATCGTGAAGGACCTGCTGTCCGGCATCTTCATGATCCTCGAGGACCAGGCCGGCGTCGGTGACGTCGTCGACACCGGGCAGGCCACCGGTGTCGTCGAGAACGTCGGGCTGCGCGTCATGCAGATCCGCGACGTGAACGGGATCCTGTGGTTCGTCCCGAACGGCCAGATCCTGCGCGTCGGCAACCTGTCGCAGGGCTGGTCGCGCGTGCTCGTGGACATCACCGTGCCCTACGACACCGACATCGACGCCGTGCAGGACGCACTGCTCAAGGCCGCCGTCACGATGTCGCAGGAGTCCCGCTGGCGGCAGCGGATCGTCGAGAAGCCCGAGATCTGGGGCCTGCAGTCGATCACCGACGCCGGCATGGTCTTCCGCCTGGTCGTGAAGACCCGCGCGTCCGAGCTCGACGTCGTCGGCCGGGAGCTCCGCACCCGCCTGAAGCACGCCGTCGACGAACTCGGCATCACCCTGCCGGCGATGGCGATGATCATGCCAGAGGGCTGGGAGAACGCCACCTCGATCAACGGCCTGCGCACCGTCCGGACCCAGCCGACGCCGGCCCCCACGAAGCCCCGGCGTCCCAAGCGCAACATCCTCGGGCAGCCGATCCGCACCGACGACCCCGACAGCGGGAAGGACCCCCGATGACCGACCCCACACCCCCGAGCGGCACAGGCCCCGGAGCACGCGGCTCGCTCGGCATGCCCGGCGCCCCCGGGATGCCAGGCTCGGTCAGCGTCCCGGCGCAGCCGATCACCCTGCGCGTCGGGGAGCACGGCGCCTCGGCCACCGGGTCGCTGTACGAGCGGATCGGCGGCGCCCCGACCTTCGACCGGCTCGTCCGGCGCTTCTACGAGGGCGTGCAGCAGGACGAGGTCATCTGGCCGATGTACCCGGCCGACGACCTCGAGGGTGCGATCTGGCGCCTCTCCGCGTTCCTGCAGCAGTACTGGGGCGGCCCGGGCACCTACAGCGAGCAGCGCGGCCACCCCCGCCTGCGGATGCGGCACAACCCGTTCCGCATCACGCCCGAGGCCCGGGAACGCTGGCTCCACCACATGCACGAGGCGGTCGAGTCACTCGAGCTCGCACCCCTCGACGAAGCCGAGCTCTGGGGCTACCTGGACCGCGCTGCCCACGCGATGACGAACACCTTCGACTGACGCGCGCCCGGCGCGACGCCGGCGTGCAGTGATCGTCACGAGCGGCGGACGGGAGGCCCGTGGCGGCGCCGCCACGGGCCTCCCGTCCGCCGGTTCCCGCGTTCTCGTTCCCGCGGGACGCCGGCGTCTTCGGGCAGCGCGGGTCAGCGCACGGACGAGCCGGAGGCGAGGTCCTCGACCAGGGACGGCCGCGACGGCCGCCAGCCGAAGGCCGACCGGGCGTGTGCGCCGGACGCCTCCTGGTGCAGCAGCAGGGCGTCGGCGAAGTCCCGCCCGAGCCGTTCGCGGCTCGCGTCGACGCTCTCGGCGACGACCGGTGCACCGTGGGCCCCGGCCTCGGCGATCCGACGGACGGTCGGGTTGTCGCCGGTCGCGGCGACGATGTACCCGTCGGGCTCGCCGCGGTGCAGCGCGAGGACGTAGAGCTCGCCGAGGTCGTCGACGTGCACCGTCGTCCAGCGCTGCGAGCCGTCGCCCACCAGCCGCACCGGCTGCTCGCCGTCGCTGACGAACATCGCCGGGATGCCGGCGCCGCGCCCGTAGACGATGCCAGGGGCGACGATGGTGCTCCGCACGTCGCTCCCCCGCAGCAGGGCCTCGTTCGGTCCGCGCCAGGCGGTCAAGGCCGGCGGGTCGATCGGCGACTGCTCGGAGATGTCCGTCGAGTCGCCGAAGGTGAAGATCCCGCCGGTGTGCACGAACGGCTTCGGCGTGCCGGCCAGGGCACCGATCGCGGTGCGGATGAAGTCCGGGTCGACGCCGGGCGCCGATGCCGTGTGGACCACGCCGTCGCTCTCGTGCAGCAGGCGCTCGACGACGTCGGTGTCGGTGACGTCACCGACCAGGGCCCGGCCACCGGCGTCACGGACGTGCTGGGCCTTCTCGTCGGACCGGACGAGCGCGGTGACCTCGTCGCTGTGGGCCACGAGGGAGCGGAGGACGGAGGAGCCGATGTAGCCGGACGCACCGGTGAGGAAGACGTGCATGCGGCCAGCCAACCACGGCGGCCGGGCGGTGTGGTCGTCGGCGTCGCTAGGAGCTCAGGGTCCAGGCGCGGCGCTTCACGAGCACGTGGCCGCGCGACGTCGTGAGTCGGCTCCACGGGCCCGTCTCGAACAGCCGGACCGGGTCGTGCCCGAGGAACCCGAGGCTCTCGCCCGCGAAGCCCGCACCGGCGGGCAGGTGTTCGACGCCGGGGACCGGTCGACCCCAGACCTCGGCACGGATCCGTCGGACGATGGCCTCGCCGGCGTTGGACGGCACGGCGTCGGCGACCTCGGCGATGCCGTCGCGGGTGGCGCGGCGGAGGAGTTCCGGCGAGACGTCCGGCAGCGGGACCCAGCCACCGCGGGGCGGGGAGATGGCCGCCCACGTCACGGTGTGCACCTCGTGCGGCAGCTCGACCTCGATCGGGGTGGCCCGCGTCGGGTCGGCACCCTCGGCGTGTTCTGCGTCCTGCGCCTCGGCCAGCAGGCGGAGGCGCTCGAGGAGCGACTGCAGCGGGACCACGGTGTCGATCGACGCCGGCTCGGTGAGCGAGAACGTGCGGAGGCCGAGCACCGTCGGCAGTTCGTCGAGCAGCCCGAGCGGGTAGAGGATCGCCGTGTAGACGGCCAGGACGCCGGAGTCGGCGATGAGCCGGACCGAGCCGTCCTCGATCCGAGCGGCACGTCCGAGGTACGTGCGGAGGTCACCGAGGGAGGCGGCGTCGGGAAGCGTGAACGAGTTGCCCATGTCGTCCCCGATCCTACCGGCCGTCGATGCCGCAGCACCTGGGCGTGGCGACCTGCGACGGCGGCGGGCGGCCGTTCGTAGACTGCACAGCGTGAACGGCGAACCCGACTTCCTGCGGACCCTGCGACTCGAGGACACCGGCGCGAGCACGGGCGAGACGATCCTGACCGGTGCCAGCCACTGGTCCCCCGGTGGACGGGTGTTCGGCGGGCAGGTGCTGGCGCAGTGCATCGTCGCCGCGCAGCGCACGATCGAGGGACGCGACGTCCACTCGATGCACGGCTACTTCCTGCGGCCCGGCGACATCGACGTGCCGATCACCTTCGGGGTCGAGCGCATCCACGACGGCCGGTCGTTCGCGGCCCGACGTGTGCAGGCGTACCAGCGGGGTGTCCCGATCTTCTCGATGATCGCGTCGTTCCAGGTGCCGGACACCGGCATCGAGCACCAGGACCCGTACCCGGTGGACACCCCGGACCCGGAGTCCCTGCCGTCGGCCGCGTCGATCCTGTCCGCGATCGACCACCCCGTCGCACGTGCCTGGGCCGCACGGTCCATCGACCTGCGCCACGTCGAGGGGCCGGTGTTCGTCGACGTGCAGGGCGAGCACGTGCCGCACCAGGCGGTCTGGTTCCGGGTGCAGGGGGACCTGCCGGACGACCCGGCGCTCCACCGTGCGGTGCTCGGGTACGCGAGCGACCTGTCGATCCTCGAGCCGATCATGCGGCGGCACGGCGTCGCCTGGGGCACCCCGGGGGTCAAGAGCGCGAGCCTCGACCACGCCATGTGGTGGCACCGCGACGGTCGCGCCGACGAGTGGATCCTGTACACGCAGGAGTCCCCGAGCGCACAGGGCGGACGGGGACTCGCGTTCGGCCGGATGTTCTCCCGCGACGGGCAGCTGCTGGCCACCGTCGCCCAGGAGGGCATGATGCGGGTGCCTACGGCCGGCTGAACTGCACCGGCTCCTCGAGGTAGCGCTCGCATGCGGCACGCTCGGTGTCGGTGAGCCGACGCGGACGGTTCGTCGCCGCGTCGACCATCACGAGTGCCGTCGTCGCCCGGGTGTACAGGACGGCGGGGTGCTGCCCCACCGGCGACCAGACCTCGTACGAGACGTCGATGCTCGCGCCGCCGAGCCGCCCGATCCACATCTGGATGTCGAGCGGTTGGCGGAGGTACGGGATCGACGCCAGGTACTCGAGGCGCTGCCCGGCGATCACCGTCATGGTGCCGGAACCCGGCCGACCGTCGATGATCGGCTCGGGCAGGTCGCCGTCGGGGTCCTCACCGGGGTCGGCACCCCAGAACCCCACGATGCGCGCCTCTTCGAGGAGGCGCAGCATCGCGGAGTTGTTGACGTGACCGTAGGCGTCGATGTCGCTCCACCGCATGCGGATGGGAGCGTGCAGTCTCGCCACGAGGGTCAGTCGCGGGTGAGCTTGCGGTACGTCGCGCGCCCGGGCTTCGCGGCATCGGCGCCGAGGCGCTCGATCTTGTTCTCCTCGTAGGCCTCGAAGTTGCCCTCGAACCAGTACCAGTTCGGCGTGCCGTCCTCGTTGAGGCCTTCCCACGCCAGGATGTGCGTGGCGATGCGGTCGAGGAACCACCGGTCGTGGGTGATGACCACGGCGCAACCGGGGTACTCGAGCAGGGCGTTCTCGAGGCTGCCGAGCGTCTCGACGTCCAGGTCGTTGGTCGGCTCGTCGAGGAGCAGCAGGTTGCCGCCCTGCTTGAGCGTCAGCGCCAGGTTCAGACGGTTGCGCTCACCACCGGACAGGATGCCGGCGCGCTTCTGCTGGTCCGGGCCCTTGAAGCCGAACTGCGACACGTAGGCGCGGGACGGGATCTCGGTCTTGCCGACCTGGATGTAGTCGAGTCCGTCGGACACGACCTCCCACAGGTTCTTGTTCGGGTCGATGCCACCACGGCTCTGGTCGACGTACGAGATGTCGACCGTGTCGCCGATCTTCAGCGTGCCGCCGTCGAGGGGCTCGAGGCCGACGATCGTCTTGAAGAGCGTGGTCTTGCCGACACCGTTCGGGCCGATGACGCCGACGATGCCGTTGCGGGGCAGCGTGAACGACAGGTCGCCGATGATGACGCGCTCACCGAACTGCTTGCGCAGGTGCTCGGCGTCGATGACCTGCGAACCCAGGCGCGGGCCGACCGGGATCACGATCTCCTCGAAGTCGAGCTTGCGGGTGCGCTCGGCCTCGGTGACCATCTCCTCGTACCGGGCGAGACGGGCCTTCGACTTCGCCTGACGGCCCTTGGTGTTGCTCCGGACCCAGTCGAGCTCCGAGGACAGGCGCTTCGCGAGCTTGGCGTCCTTCTTGCCCTGGACCTCGAGGCGAGCGCGCTTCTTCTCGAGGTAGGTCGAGTAGTTGCCCTCGTACGGGTACAGGCGGCCACGGTCGACCTCGGCGATCCACTGGGCGACGTGGTCCAGGAAGTACCGGTCGTGGGTCACGGCGAGGACGGCACCGTGGTACTGCTGCAGGTGCTGCTCGAGCCAGAGCACGCTCTCGGCGTCGAGGTGGTTGGTGGGCTCGTCGAGGAGGAGCAGGTCGGGCTTCTGGAGCAGCAGCTTGCAGAGCGCGACGCGGCGCTTCTCACCACCGGACAGGTGGGTGACGAGTTCGTCCCCCGGGGGGCACTGCAGCGCGGCCATGGCCTGCTCGAGCTGGGAGTCGAGGTCCCACGCGTCGGCGGCGTCGATGTCCTCCTGCAGGGTGCCCATCTCGGCCAGGAGCGCGTCGAAGTCGGCGTCCGGCTCGGCCATGAGCGCCGAGATCTCGTTGAAGCGTGCGAGCTTGCCGTGGATCTCGCCCACGCCTTCCTGCACGTTCTCGAGCACGGTCTTGCTCTCGTCGAGCTCCGGCTCCTGCATGAGGATGCCGACGCTGAAGCCCGGCGTGAGCTTCGCCTCGCCGTTGGACGGCTGGTCGAGACCCGCCATGATCTTCAGGATCGTCGACTTGCCCGCACCGTTCGGTCCGACGACGCCGATCTTGGCACCGGGGAGGAACGACATCGTGACGTCGTCGAGGATCAGCTTGTCGCCGACCGCCTTGCGGGCGCGGACCATCTGGTAGATGTACTCAGCCATATCGGCCCCAAGTGTAGTGACACCGTCGGAGCACCGCTCGCCCGACGCCGGATCGCCGCTTCCCGCACCTGTACGAACAAGCCTGTTGTTCGCGACACGGACGACGTAGCTTGGCCTCACCCCGCTACCTCGGGCCCGTCGCCCACCACGACGAGGACCAGGATCAGGACCACGGACAGGACGAGGACCATGACCACGCACACGACCACGACCCCGTCGCGGCTCCGCCGCCTCGCGCTCCCCTTCGTCGGAGCGATCGCACTCACCGTCGCGCTCATCGCCCCGGTGTCGCCGGCATCGGCCGCCGGTGCCGTGCCGAAGGGCAGCCCGTACCTGCTGTACACGGCGAGCATCAGCGCCAACGGCACGGGCACCGGCTACTCGTCGTACATCAACGTGCACGACGCCCACAACAACGCCTACTCGTTCGGGATCCAGTCGGACAAGGGCTCCCCGCAGAGCAAGGGCAAGCCGCGCTACATCTGGGAGCGCGTGCAGAACGGCAAGTTCACCTACGGCTACCTGGGCCTGGCCACCAACAAGCTCACGCCCATCGGCATGCGCTGGTACAAGAACGACGTCGCGACGATGATCGTGAACCACAAGACGATCGGCACCCTCAAGCTCAACCTCGACGGTCGCCTGTTCTTCAACGCCGAGGCCAACGCCCGCCTGAACGGTGACGTCGTGCACTCCACGGTGCAGAACACCCGCATCACGGTCGGCGACCGCAAGTCGAACACCGGCCTGAACGGCAAGTGGGACACGAGCTTCTCGTTCCACGGACTGAAGGCGAAGCAGACGAACAGCCCGCGGGTGCAGGGTGCCAGCTTCACGATCGACGGCCGCGTGACCGGGCTGCCCCGTGGCGGCAACTGGGACACCGCCCAGGTCTCCGGCATCGGGATGATCGCCCAGAAGTGGTGACCGACGCGACGCGGTGAACCGCACGCGTCCCCGGCGGCCTGACCCGCACCCCGACTCCGGTCGGCGTGCGGGTCAGGCCGCTTCGGCGTCGTGGGCGTGGTCGTCGAGGGGCGGCGCGGGGTCCCAGGGGGCGGCGTCCTGTTCGAGGACGTGCTCGGACGGCCCCGCGGGCTCCTCGCCGTGGCCGAGCGGCGGTGCCCCGTGGACCCCGTCGACGTCGCCGTCACCGTTACCGTTACCGTCAGAATCACCGTCCGGAGCGTGCTCGGTCGCCGGTGCATGCTCGTGCGCGCCGTCCGGCTCCGCCCCGTGACCGGCGCCGTGCCCCGCCGGGTCGCGGACCTCGCCGGTGCGGGGGTCCACCCCGCGCAGACCACCCTGCCCCGAGGCGCCGTCGCCGACCTGCCGCGGCACCCGCAGCCAGTTGCTGATCCCCCACGCCAGGTCGTGGCCGATGCCGTCGGCGTCGATCTCGACCGAGGTCCCGCCGCGACCGTCGCGTTCCCACGTGCGGATGCGGACCCGGCCGGCGACGACGATCCGGTCGCCCTTCTTCAGGGACTTGTACACGTTCGACGCGAGCGACCGGAACGCGGTGACGGTGTACCAGTTGGTGGCGCCGTTGACCCAGGCGGCGGTGGCCCGGTCCCAGCGGCGCGAGGGTGAGGCGAGTCGGAGACTCGTGATGGCGATGCCGGTCTCGGTGACGAGGTGCCGGGGCTCGGTGGCGACGATTCCGCAGACGGTGATGATGTCGTTCATGCGTCGATCGTCACGGAGCCCGGGGCCGCGTCAGCGACCCCGGGCTCGATCTGTGGCGTGTGGACCCGATCAGGTGACCTGTGGAGGACGAGTCCCCCGGGCCTCCTGTCCGGACCCGGTCAGTGCGCTCGGAACTCGGGCCGGGCGGCCAACGGTCCGAGCGCGGCGTGGACCGCGCCCTTCGCGGACTCGAGGGACGGGTACGGCCCGCCCGCCCGTCGTCGTCCGTAGAGCTCGACCTCGAACCCGTCCGCCGCGCGGTGGATGCTGCCCACCGCTCCGGCCGGACCGATCGCGACCCAGGTTCCCGTGTTGTCCGTCATGTTCGAACCACCTCCTCGTGGCCCTGCCGCCCCGGGGTCAGGACGCCAGGATGTACTGACTGTAGGCCTTCCGGACCTTGTTCACCTTGGGCAGCGCGACTGCGAGGCAGTAGCCCTGCCCGGGGTTCTTCGCGAAGAAGTCCTGGTGGTACTCCTCGGCCGTCCAGAACGTCGAGAGCGGCTCGATGGTGGTGACGATGCCGCCGTCCCAGATGTCCGACGCCCGCTCGATGGCGCGCTCGAACAGCTCGCGCTGCGCGTCGTCGGCCGGGAACATCGCCGAGCGGTACTGCGTGCCGACGTCGGCCCCCTGGCGGTTCAGCTGCCGGGGGTCGTGCAGCGTGAAGAAGACGTCGAGGATCACGTCGGCCGGGATCACCGACTCGTCGAACGTCACCGCGACCGCCTCGGCGTGCCCAGTCGTCCCGGTGCACACCAGTTCGTACGAGGGCTCCTCGACCTGTCCGCCGACGTAGCCGGACACCACGTCCTGCACACCCTGGAGCGTGCGGTACACGGCGTCGAGACACCAGAAACATCCACCTGCGAGCACGAACGTGGTCATGGCCACAACCTCTCTCCGGACTGCCCGTGCAGCCCCGTCGTTCCTCCACAACAGTGTGCGCGGAGACCCTGTTCCCCAGATCGGACGTTGCCCCTCGGCGTGTCGGTGGTCCCCCGTAGCGTCGGCACCACACCGACCAGGAGGCCAGCGATGCAGACCATCACCGAACCCGCACTGCGGATCCGCACCGTCCCGCTGGCCCGCGCCCGGGGCGACTACCGCATCCTCGACGTCCGCGACGACCTGAGCCGGGTCACCCGGGCCAACGGTGAGATCGTCGGCTACGTCGACCGCATCGACGTCGCCGGCGACACCGCCTACCGTGCCCGCCGGTACGTCGCGACCGAGCGCCGGTTCGTCGAGCTGCCGAGCGTGTGGTCCGCCGACGACGCCGTGGACACCCTGCGCTGGTCATGATGTTCCACATTGGAATCATCTGCACCGGGATGCACGGAACGCCGTCCGGCCTCCCCGACGCCTGACCGTTCCGTGGGTATGGTGCGCGCATGGACTGGTGGAACGACCTGACCGACTGGACTTCGTCCGACACGGGTTGGCGGGTGCTCTCGGGCGCTGTGATCCCCTTCGTCGCCATCGTCGTGGCGGGCGTCATCGCGGCGCTCATCGGGCGCAGCGCGACCAAGCGGGTCGTGGCGCTGCAGGAGCGGGAATCGAAGAACGCGGCCGTCGCCGCGATCCTCACGGCTGCGCGCAAGGCAGCGGCATGGGGATCGCTCGGACACGACGAGCGCGCCTACGCCGACCACCTCGCCGAGGACGCCGACATCCGGCTGCGCCTGCTCCCCGTGCAGGGCGCGCCACTGGCCGCCAACTGGGCCCAGCACGAGATCGCCGACATCAAGAAGAACTCGTCGACGTTCAGCTTCCAGGCGGACCAGTCCCTCGCCGAGTTCCGTGACCGCCTGCTCGACTGGCAGGCGCGACCGAGCCGTGCGCGCAAGCTCTTCAAGGCCGACCTCGAGCGCTGGAAGTTCGAGTCCCCGGACCCCGACGCCGACCTGATCAAGCGCCAGCAGGACTGGAACGCCGACCAGGCCGAGGCCCCTCGCACCCAGGCACCCGCACCGGCCCCGGCGCCGGCGCCGGCTGCTCCCGCCGAGCGTCCCACCCCGACGACGACCTCGCTGCGTCCGGCCCAGCGCCCCGCGTCCGCACCGTCGACTCCTCCGGCGCCGGCCGCTGCCGCACCCGGTGCTGCTGCGCCCGCTGCGTCTGCCGGTGCCGCCGGCGGGACGACCCCGTCGTTCTCCGTGAACCGTGGCGCGGGCACGAACCCGAACCGCGGCAGCGCCGACCAGAACGCCACGCGCTCCTTCGGTGACAACACCACCCGCGTCTACGGCGACGACGAGGCTGCACCGCCGGTCCGTCCGGCACTCGGCACCCCGACCTCGCCCGCCCGCTCCGCCCAGGGCCGCGGCACGGACGACAGCGAGGTCGTGGACGACGACAGCGCCACGCGGGCCTTCGGCGACGCGAGCGCCACGCGGGCACCCGGCGACGCGAGCGCCACCCGCGCCTTCGGCGACACCGACCGCGCACCGCGGAACGACCGCCCGTCCTCGTCCGACCGTCCCGTCGCGACGCCCACCTCGGCCGACTCACACGTCAACCGGGCGCCCGCGAACGACGTCCCGCCCGCATCGGCACCCCGGGTCGACACCCCCGGCGCGACGAACACCACGTCCGTCCCGACGCGTCTGAACCAGGCCCCCGCCGAGCCGGCCGACGCGAACGAGACCTCGGAGGCGCCGTACACGCAGCCGATCAGCGCCGCCGAACTCCGACGCCGCGCCGCGGACGACGACGAGTAACCGCCCCAGGACGAGAACAGGGCCGCCATCCGGAGAGGATGGCGGCCCTGTTCGTCTTCGGCGCCCCCGGCAGGAATCGAACCCGCGGCACGGTGGGTAGAAACCACCTGCTCTATCCACTGAGCTACGGAGGCGAGCAGCGTCGATTGTAGCGGCGAGCAGCCCCGGGACGCTCGATGCGCGCCCCGCCGCGTCGCCGTGACAGGACCCGGCGGTCGCCCAACGGTCGGCCGCCGTCTGCTCCCCGTTCCCCTCCGCGACACCCGCGCTTCGTAGCGTCCGGAGCATGCGCACCACCGGTTCCGTCCTCGCCGTCGTGCCCGCACGTGCCGGGTCGAAGGGGATCCCCGGCAAGAACCTCCGCACGGTCGCGGGACGTTCGCTGGTCCGGCGAGCGGTCGACTCGGCACGACGTGCCACCCGCATCGACGAGGTCGTCGTCACGACCGACGGTGACGCCATCGCTGCCGAGGCGGTCGCCGCCGGTGCCGCCGTGGTCCGCCGTCCGGCCGAGCTCGCCGGTGACGAGGCGTCCTCGGAGTCCGCCCTGTTGCACGTCCTCGACGCGATCAGCACGCCGCTGCCCGAGGTCCTCGTCTTCCTGCAGGCGACCTCGCCGTTCATCGACCCGGCCGACCTCGACGCCGCCGTCGAGCGCGTGGTCGACGGGCACGCCGACGCGGTGTTCGCCGCCACGCCGTCGCACGCGTTCCTGTGGCGGACCGCCCCGGACGGCACCGCGGTGGCGGTGAACCACGACGCTGCGACCAGGCCCCGCCGGCAGGACCGCGAGCCCGAGTACCGCGAGACCGGCGCCTTCTACGTGATGCGGACGGCGGGGTTCCTCGAGAACCGACACCGGTTCCACGGCCGCGTCGAACTGGCCGTCGTCGACGGTGCCGGCGCCATCGACATCGACGACGAGGCCGACCTTGCCCTCGCCGAAGCCCTCGCCGAAGCGCCCGCCCCCACCACGACCCGAGACCCATCCCCGACGCGGGCCACCCCCGCACCGAACGGAGCACCATGACCGTCACCATCGGTACGTCCACGATCGGCGCGGGCCACCCCGCGTACCTCATCGGCGAGATCGGCCTCAACCACAACGGCGACGTCGACATCGCGAAGCAGCTCATCGACGTCGCTGCCGACGCGGGCCTGCAGGCCGTGAAGTTCCAGAAGCGCACCCCCGCGATCTCCACGCCGGAGCACATGAAGAACACCCCGCGCAGCACCCCGTGGGGCGACATGACCTACCTGGAGTACCGCTACCGCGTCGAGTTCGACCGCGACCAGTACATCGAGATCGGCGACCACGCGACCCTCCGCGGGCTCGACTGGTTCGCGTCGCCGTGGGACGAGCCGTCCGTCGACTTCCTCGAGGACCTCAACGTCGTCGCGTACAAGATCGCCTCGGCGTCCGTCACGGACCTCGGCATGCTCGCCGCCGTCGCCGCGACCGGCAAGCCCGTCATCCTGTCGACCGGCATGTCCACGCTCGAGCAGATCGACGCCGCCGTCGAGGCCCTCGGCACCGACCGCCTCGTCCTCATGCACGCGACGTCGACCTACCCGCTGCCGGCCGAGGAGGCGAACCTCCGCATGATCGACACCCTCGCCCACCGCTACGCGGGCGTCCCCGTCGGGTACTCCGGCCACGAGCCCGGCCTGCAGATCTCCATCGCCGCGGTCGCCCTCGGCGCCACGGCCGTCGAGCGCCACATCACGCTCGACCGCACGATGTGGGGCTCCGACCACGCCGCGTCGCTCGAACCGCACGGCCTGAAGACGCTCGCCCGTGACATCCGCATCATCGAGACTGCCCTCGGCGACGGCGTGAAGAGGATCTTCCCCGGCGAGCAGGCACCGCTCGCGAAGCTGCGTCGCGTCGGCGCGTGAGCGGATGCAGTCCCCATCCGACCGCCGGCGAGCAGGCACCGCTCGCGAAGCTGCGTCGCGTCGGCGCGTGAGCGGAGCGCGCGTGAGCGGCGCACACGTGACCGGCCCGGTCGACGGGACCAGCGCCTTGGAACCGCCGGCTGACGGCAGTGGGCCGACGGACGGACGGGAGGCGCGCCTCCCGTCCGACGCGTCACCACGCGTCCGACGCGTGGTCGGCCTGGTCGACACCGACTCGTTCGCGAAGTGGGGCGCCCACCTGCTGGCGAGCGCACCGGCGGACTGGGACCTGGAGCTACGCACCGTGGCGACCCCGAGGTCGGCGAGTCCGAAGCAGCTGCGGTCGGCGTTCCGCGGGCTGGACCGGCGCCTCGCCCACCTGCACCGGGAACCGCCAGCACCGAAGGACGTCGACGCCGTCGTCGAGGAGCTCCGACAGGACCCGCCGGACGCCGTCCTGGTGTCGTTGATCGGACCGGTGGCCGAGCTCGTGATCGACGAGGTGCACCGGCGGATCCCGGACCGGCCGGTGCTGGTGTCGGGGCTGCCGGGGATCTCGTTCCCGTCGAAGTGGAAGGGCATCTTCTTCCGCGCCCGGGCCGACCTGTTCGTGCTGCACAGTCACCGCGAGGTCCGCGCGTACGAGGAGATGGCGCGCGAGGGCGGGGTCGAGCCGCACTTCGCGCTCGCCACGCTGCCCTTCGCGCGTGGTGCCGGCGCGACCGGCGGTGCCGGCGCGAGCGATGGTGCCGGCGCGACCGGCGGCGACTCCGTCGTCTTCGCGGCACAGCCGAGTGTGCCGTTCGAGCGGGCCGACCGTGCCCTCGTCGTGCGGTGGCTCATGGACACGGCGCGGGCGCACCCGGAGTGGCGCGTCGTCATCAAGACGCGCGCTGCGGCCGGTGAGCACCAGACGCACCGCGAGGAGCACCCGTACCCGGACCTGGTGCCCGCGGACGCGCCGACCAACCTCGTGGTGGAGAGCGGCCCGATGGCCGAGCACCTCGACCGTGCGGTGGCGCTCGTGACGATCAGCTCGACCGCGGTGCTCGAGGCGGCGGCGCGAGGCGTGCCCGCGCTCACGCTGACCGACTTCGGGATCGGGCGGCACCTGATCAACGAGGTGTTCGTGGGGAGCGGCCTCGAGGGTGACGCCGTCGACCTGGTCGACGGACGGTTCGGTGTCGTCCGGCCGGAGTGGATGCGGGACAACTACTTCCACCCGGCCGCGGAGGACGACTGGCAGCACCGGCTCGTGGAGCTCATGGCCCGACGGGACGACGGCACGTTGGTGGATCGGGCACCGGCACGGCGGAGTCGCGGTGGGGTGCTGCGCCGGGCGTGGGAGCGGAAGAACGCCCTCGGTGGGGCCGATCGCAGTCCGCTCGGGCTGGTGGCACTGGGCATCGGGGCGCCGATCCGGGGCGCGAAGCGTCTGGCACGACGCGTGCGGGCGCTGGTCGATCCGCCGGAGCCCGTCGTGGTGGCGGCGCCGACGTCGCAGCGTGCGGGGGCGCACACCGCTGTGCCCGTGCCGGGAGCCACCGCTGGGACGGCCACGGCGGCGGCCGCCCCGGCCGCGGCGCGTTCAGAGCGCCTTGGCCACCGCGAGCAGGAGTTGGTCGCGGGTCGGGACGCCGGGTGAACGGAAGACCTCGGTGCCGTCGTCCTGCCGCACGATGATCGTGGGCGTGGACCGGATACCGAGGTCTTCCGCGTCGTCGGGGTGCGCCGCCACGTCGCGTTCGGTCACGGTGAGCCCGGGGACGAGCTCTGACGCCTCGGCCGACACCCGGCGGGCGGCGGCACACGGCGCACAGAAGGCGGACGTCCAGAGGTCGAGCTGCATGTGGTCCTGCAACGCGGCTGGTGGGGGTTCTACTCCCGGTCGAACTCGCCGCTGCGGTCGCCGCGGTCCTGCAGGTCGTCGACCGGGTCGGACTCGCCGGGCTCGTAGGTGAACTCGACCGAGATCTGGTCGAGGACCTGACGGGACTTGGTGGCGCGGTAGGTGAAGGCCGTCTGCAGGCCCTCGACGTCGGCGAACACCGTGACCTCGTCGTCCAGCGCGTCGCTCGTGGCGGTGCGGGTGTCGGTCGTGCCGTCGAAGGGACCGCCGTGGAAGATCGCGGTGTACTCGTCGCCTTCGTGGATGGTGATGTCGCTCATGCCTCCCTTCTACCAGGCGGCGGCTGGTGCAGTCTGTCCAGCCCGCCGTTGCGCGATCCATAGCACGGCTATATAGTTCAGCTATGGAAACACCGCGCGAGCAGACGATCGAGACCCTCCTCGTCTCCGTCAACCGCCTGATCCGCAGCGCCGTCCAGTCGACGGGCAACACCACGTCCACCGCGGTCTGGCGCACGCTCGGCATCCTCGAGACCGACGAGCCCCTGCGACTCGGTGAACTGGCCACCGCCTCCCGTGTGGCGCAGCCCACCATGACGCGACTCGTCGCCGGCATGCTCGCCGACGGCCTGGTCAGCCGCAGCGTCGACCCGGACGACTCCCGCGGGCAGCTCATCGAACTCACCGAGGCCGGACGCGAACGACTCGCATCATGGCGCTCCACCCTCACCAGCACGGTCGGTCCGTTGTTCGCCGACCTGACCGACGACGACTGGGACGTCCTGCACCACGCGGCGAACCTGATCGCCCAGCGCACCCGGACAACCCCCAACGGAACGGAGATCCCCGCGTGAACGCCCACGCACCCGCCGGCCAGTCCGGCTCCATCCTCAAGCAGTCGTCCGCGGTCTGGGCGATCGCCTTCGCCTGCGTCGTCGCGTTCATGGGCATCGGGCTCGTCGACCCGATCCTCCCGGCGATCGCGGCGTCCCTCAAGGCGACCCCCGCGCAGACCGAGCTGCTCTTCACGAGCTACCTCGCCGTCACCGGTGTCGCGATGTTCTTCACCAGCTGGGTCTCCAGCCGCATCGGCGCGAAGCGCACCCTGCTCATCGGACTCGCCCTGATCGTGCTCTTCTCGGTGCTCGCGGCGACGTCGAACAGCGTGTGGAGCATCATCGACTTCCGTGCCGGCTGGGGCCTCGGCAACGCGCTCTTCATCTCCACCGCGCTCGCGACCATCGTCGGGGCGGCGTCCGGCGGCACCGCCTCGGCGATCATCTTGTACGAGGCAGCGCTCGGCCTCGGCATCGCCGTCGGTCCCCTCGTCGGAGGTCTGCTCGGCTCGGTGAGCTGGCGCGGCCCGTTCTTCGGCGTCACGACCCTGATGGCCGTCGCGTTCATCGCCATCGTCGCCCTGCTGAAGACCGGCAGCCTCGAGAAGCACACGCCGACGAAGCTCTCCGCACCCTTCCGCGCCCTGACCCGTCCGGCACTCGCCGCACTGGCCGCGACCGCGCTGTTCTACAACATCGGCTTCTTCGTCCTGCTGGCGTACACGCCGTTCCCGCTCGGCTTCGGCGCGCTCGGCATCGGGTTCACGTTCTTCGGCTGGGGTGTCGGTCTCGCGATCACGTCGGTGTGGGTCGCCCCGATGCTCACCGCCCGTCTCCGGAGGACGACGGTGCTGAAGATCGCACTGCCCCTGCTCGCGCTCGACCTGTTCGCCGCGGCCCTCGTCGTGCGGTCCCAGGTCGGCCTGATCATCTGCGTCGTCATCGGCGGCCTCGTGCTCGGCGTCCTGAACACCGTGCTCACCGAGTGCGTCATGGAGGCCACCGACCTCCCCCGCTCCGTCGCCTCGAGCGCCTACTCCGCCGTCCGCTTCATCGGTGGCGCCATCGCCCCGCCCGTCGCGACCCTGCTCGCCGACGCGTACTCCCCCTCGGCCGCCTACGTCTTCGCGGGTGCATCCGTCGCGGTCGCCTTCGTCGTGATCATCTGCACCACCAGGGTCCTGCGTCGCGTCGACGACGGTCCCGAGCCGGAGCGCATCGAGGCCGAGGCCATCACCGCCGGCGACATGGCCTAGCTGCCGGGGCTGCGGGGCTTCATACGTGCCCTGCTTCCCTCTTCCTCACGAACGGGCGAAATGCCGGAGTGTCCCCCGTGGGCACCCCGGCATTTCGCCCGTTCGTGCGTCCGCGCGCGGGCTCGCTCGCCCCCGTTCCACGCCCCACCCGCAAGCGGGCGAAATGCCCGGCCTCGACCGCAGAGCGACGCCGGCATTTCGCCCGCTCGTGCGGAGCTGGCCAGAACCGTGCGGCAGGCGGGGTGGAGAGCTGCCGCCTGGAGGCGCGGGTCGGCCTGCCGGGGTCGCCCAGGGCCTCCAGGCGGTCACCTGCAGTGCTCGCGGCTCGCGTCCGGACGAGCGGGCGAAACATCCGGGTGCGCCGGCAGGGCACCCTCGGCATTTCGCCCGCTCGGCTGGACACGGGCGGGCGGAGCCGCGACCAGGGCGCGACCGCGGCCGGCGAGCGGGCGAAGTGCCCGGGTGCGTCCGCCGGGTGACCGCGGCATTTCGCCCGCTCGTGGTGACGAGGCGGGGGCGGTCGGGATCGGCGCGGCAGGCGGGGCGGAGGGCGACCGCCTGGAGGCGCGGGGCGGCCTGCCGGGGTAACCACGGGCCTCCAGGCGGTCGCCTGCACCGCGTGCGGCTCGCGTCCCGGACGAGCGGGCAGAACGTCCGGGTGCGTCCGCAGGGCGACCGCGGCATTTCGCCCGCTCGCGCATCCGCTCGCGCATCCGACGCACGGAACGGGCGGGAACGGGCAGGCACGGGCCGGCCAGCGCGAGCGGGCGCAGCGGCACGTACGGGAGGCACACGGGGCGGGAATAGGATCGGGGACATGGCAACCGCGAATGACCGCCTCGTCTGGATCGACTGCGAGATGACCGGCCTCGACCTCGAGGTCGACGAACTCGTCGAGGTGGCCGTGGTCATCACCGACTTCGACCTCGAGCCCGTGCACCCCGGGTTCGACATCGTCATCAAGCCGGACCAGTCGGCGCTCGACAACATGAACGAGTTCGTGACGAACATGCACGTCACCTCGGGGCTCATCGAGGAGATCCCGAACGGCGTGAGCCTGGCGGACGCCGAGTACCAGGTGCTCGAGTACATCCTCCAGCACGTCCCCGCCGAGGGCTCCGCACCCCTGGCCGGCAACACCATCGGCACCGACCGTGCGTTCCTGTCGAAGTACATGCCGCGGGTCGACGGGCACCTGCACTACCGCAGCGTCGACGTGTCGAGCATCAAGGAGCTCTGCCGCCGCTGGTTCCCCCGCGTGTACTTCAACGCGCCGGAGAAGCACGGTGGGCACCGGGCCCTCGCGGACATCCTCGAGTCGATCCGCGAGCTCGAGTACTACCGCCGTGCCGGCTTCGTCGCCGAGCCCGGCCCGAGCACCGACGACGTGCGTGCCGTCCAGGCCGACGTCGTGGCGAAGTGGGAGTCACGGCTGGCGCAGCCCGCGGCCGAGTAGCGACACGGGTGGTCCGCACCCCGTCTCGCATGTACTACTATTGAGTGGTCGCGCCGGTCCGCCGGTTCGAACATGGTGGATATAGCTCAGTTGGTAGAGCGCCTGGTTGTGGTCTAGGAGGTCGCGGGTTCGAGACCCGTTATTCACCCCAGTCGAGGGAGAGTCCTGTTGCGTGTGACGCAACCGGGGCTCTCCCTCAGTGTTTGTCTGGGCACCTCCGGCGCCGCGCGGCTTCGCCGCGAGTGGTCAGCCACCGATGGTCAGCCGCGAGTGGTCAGCGTGGTGTGGGACGATCCCCCACGTGATGGAGATGTCCGCCGACGCGTTCGAGCAACTCGTGACCGACGAACTCGACCTGCTGCCCGACGAGATGGTCGACGGGCTCGACAACGTGGTGTTCGTCGTCGAGGACGAACCGGAGAACGGCGAAGAGCTCTTCGGCGTGTACGACGGCATCGCAGCCACCGAGCGCGGCCAGTACGGCTTCGGAGAACTGCCCGACCGCATCGTGGTGTTCCGGAAGCAGCACCTGGCCGAGTGCGACACCGTCGAGGAGCTCAAGGACGAGGTGCACACCACCCTCGTGCACGAGATCGGCCACTTCTACGGGATCGACGACGAGCGGCTGCACGAGCTCGGCTGGGCGTAGCGGCCGGCGACGCGCCCGCGCACCCGCACCCGCACCCGCACCCGCAGCAGCCCCGGCAGCCAGCGCCCCCTCAGAACCGCGTCGGCCCCACCTCGTGGTACTTCTCCCACGCCCCCACCGGCCCCCGCCCGTGCAGCGCGTACTCCCCCACGAGCCGCTCCTTGTAGACCGCCGGGTTGTGCGACGCCACCACCCGCGCGTTCCGCCAGTGTCGGTCCAGCCCACGCGTCCGGTCGGCCGCTGACGCCCCGCCGACCTCGAACAACTCGGACGCCGACCGCAGCACCCGCGGCCCGATCTCGACCTGCGCCTGGTACACGGCGTTCTCTGCCGCGTCGAGCAGCACGCGGTCGACGCCGACCCCGGGCTCGTTCGTCGCGACGACCCCGTCGAGCAGCCCCGCGGCGGCGATGACGAGTGACCGGGCGGTGAACGCCCCGGCGGACAGCCGCCCGAGCACCGAGAGCACCTGCGGGTCCTCCCCCGGCACGGCCGCGTTGGCGTGGATGTACGTGCGGGTCCGTGGTCGCACGAAGGCCACGGCGTCGTCGGACACGGCCTGCCCGATCCCGGCGAGGACCGCGAGCAGGTACAGCTGGTAGAAGGCCTGGATGTGCGAGAGCGGGGCGTCCCGGTACGCCGACACCGCCGACGGGTCGACCGACACCCCGTCGAACACGGTCGTGCCGGACGCCGTCAACCGCTGCCCGAAGCCGTCCCAGTCGTCGATGCTCGTCACGCCCGGCGCGGAGGCGTCGACGGCGAACGTCACGCGCTCCCCGTCACGGTCCGCCGCCAGGTAGATCCAGTCCGCGTAGAGCGTGCCGGTCGAGTAGTACTTCGTGCCGTCGAGTCGCGCCGCCCCGGGCCCGGACGGCGTCACCGTCGTCGAGATGTCGGCCAGGGTCGTCCCGGTCCGCTCCGAGGTCGCGTTCCCGATGATCGCTCCGTCGACGATGCGCTGGAGCCACTCGTCCCGGCCGGCGGAGGACGGCCGCAGCAGCACCAGTTCGGTGTACCCGAAGTGGCCTCGCCACAGGTGCGCGATGTTCGAGTCCGCCGCCGCCAGGTCCGCCACCAGGTGCGCGAGTTCGACCAGCGTCACGCCGAAGCCGCCGCGGTCCTCCGGCACGCGCAACCGCCCGAACCCTGCGTCGGCGAGCGCCCGGACCTCGGCGTGCGGCAGCGGCCGGTCGCCGGGCGTCCCGGACGCGAGCTCACGCTCGACCGCGCCGTCGCGGATCGTCGCGAACACGGGCGCGAAGCGTTCGCGCAGGGTCGCCAGACGGTCGGCCGGGAGGCCCGCCACACGTCCGTCGGTCGTCGTCGCGGCCGTCACGCGGGCACCTCCACCGCACGGGTCGCGTCGTCCGCGTGGGCCGCGGTCGCGCCGGCACCGCCCGTGAACGCTCCGCGCCACTGCCGGGCGGGGTGCGAGTCCGGCAGCTGTGCGTGGCCGAAGAGCTTCTCGCGCAGGGTGCCCTCGCTGTACTCGGACTGCATCAGCCCGCGCTCCTGCAGGGTCGGCGCGATGTGGTCGACGAACTCCTCGTACGAGCCGGGCAGCGTCCAGTTGATGACGTTGACGCCGTCGACGCCCACCCGCTGCCAGTCGGCGAGCTCGTCCGCGATCTGCTCCGGCGTCCCGACGACCCGGGCGCGGAGCTTCGCGGACAACCGGGCGAGGTCCGCGATGGTCGGTTCGCGGTCCCCGGCGGCCTCGCGGAGCCACTGCAGGTGCGACTGTCCGGCGTGGGTGCGGACCTCGGACAGCGGGGTGTCCGGGTCGAGGGGCTCGCCGGTGTCCGGGTCGAAGCCGAGGTTCGAGTGCACCAGGAACCCGTCGGCGGCCAGGTACTCGTCGATCTCCGCTTCCTTGGCCTTGGCCTCGGCCTCGGTGGAGCCGGTGACGAAGGTCAGGCCGAGGAAGAACGCGATGTCGTCCCGCTGCCGGCCGGCGGCCTCGGCCAGGTCACGGGTCTCGCGGATGAGCTGTTCGGTGGCGTCCCGGTTCGAGGTGAGGATGAACTGGGCCTCGGCGTTCCGGGCGGCGAAGGCACGGCCGGCCGGCGACGACCCGGCCTGGAACAGCACCGGGGTCCGCTGCGGCGACGGTGCCGACAGGTGCGGGCCCTGCACGTCGTAGCGGGTGCCGTGGTGGTCGATGCGGTGCACCCTGTCGGGGTCGGCGTAGCCACGGACGGGGTCCTTCAGCACGGCGCCGTCCTCCCACGAGCCCTCCCAGAGCTTCGCGCAGACCTCGAGGTACTCCTCGGCCCAGACGTAGCGCTCGTCGTGCTCCTCGAGCCGGTCGGCGCCGAAGTTCCGGGCGGCGCTGTCGAGGGCGCTCGTGACGACGTTCCAGCCGATGCGGCCCCGGGTGATGTGGTCGAGCGTGGAGACCTTGCGGGCGAAGTCGAACGGGTGCGCCTGGATGACACTCGAGGTGAACGCGAGCCCGAGGTGCTCGGTCGACACGGCGAGCGCGGAGAGCAGCACGGAGGGGTCGTTCGAGGGGATCTGCAGTCCCTCGCGCAGGTTGGTCGAGTAGTCGCCGCGACCGGGGCCGTAGGTCCCGACGACGTCGGCGAAGAACATCGCGTCGAACTTGCCGCGCTCGAGGGTCCTCGCGAGGTCGGTCCACAGCGTCACGTCGTCGAAGTCCGCCTGCCGGGCGTCGGGGTGCCGCCACAGGCCGTGCTGGATGTGCGAGGTCGTGTTCATGACGAAGGCCGCGAAGCGCAGCGGGCGGTTCGGTGCATCGCTCATGTGTCCCATCGTGGTCGGCGGGCGCCGCCCGACGACAGCGACGTGACCTCCCGTTACGCGCGGTGTTCCCCGCGGCCCTGGACGCGACCATGCTCCTGAGGCATGCCGAGCCAGACCACCGTCACCGCGCCTCCAGGCCGTCCCGCTGCACCGTCGACCACCGCGACCCGTCGTCGGGTCGCCCTCGCGTCGTTCGTCGGGACGACCGTCGAGTACTACGACTTCTACCTCTACGCGACGGCCTCGGCGCTGGTGTTCGCACCGACGTTCTTCCCGTCCGTGACGCCGGCCGTCGGGGTCATCGCGTCGTTCGCGACCTACGGTGTCGGGTTCGTGGCGCGGCCGCTCGGCGGGGTGATCGCCGGCCACCTGGGCGACCGGATCGGGCGGAAGAAGCTGCTCGTCGCGTCGCTGGTGCTGATGGGCATCGCGTCCACGCTGATCGGGGTGATCCCGTCCGCCGCGACCATCGGGGTCGGCGCTGTCGTGGCGCTCGTGTTCCTGCGGCTGCTGCAGGGCGTCGCGGCCGGTGCGGAGTGGGGCGGCTCGGCGCTGCTCTCTGTCGAGCACGCGCCGGAACGGCACCGGGGGCTGTTCGGGGCGTTCACGCAGATGGGGTCGGCCGGTGGGATGCTCCTGGCGACCGGGGTCTTCACGCTCGTGCGGTCGCTGCTCGGTACCGAGGCGTTCCTGGCCTGGGGCTGGCGGCTGCCGTTCCTGTTCTCGGCGGTGATCGTGGCGGTCGGGCTCGTCATCCGGCTCGGCGTGCAGGACGCCCCGGTGTTCCAGGAGCTGCGCGCCTCGGGCGGGGTCGAACGGTTCCCGGTGTGGCAGGCGATCCGGCAGCACCCGCGGTCGATCCTGGTGACGGCGGGCCTGCGCCTCGTGCAGCCGGCGCTGTACTCGATCCTGACGACGTACTCGCTGACCTACCTCGGCAACGTGCGGGGGCCATCGGGCTCGGACGCGGGGCTGCAGGCCGTGCTCGTGATCTCGGCCGTGTCACTCGTGTCCACGCCGTTCTGGGGGTGGCTGTCCGACCGGGTCGGGCGGCGGGTGCTCACGATCTGGTCGGCGGTGGGCATCGCGGTGCTCATCTGGCCGTTCTTCGCGTTCCTCGACGCGGGGCCGCTCGTGCTGCTGCCGCTCGTGGCGCTGATCGGGATGTGCGTGTTCCACGACAGCATCTACGGGCCGCAGGCGGCGTGGTTCGCGGAGCAGTTCCCGACCGGGCGGCGGTACTCGGGGATGTCGCTCGGGTACCAGATCGGGTCGATCTTCTCGGTGGGGCTGACGCCGCTGCTGGCCGCGGTGTTCGTGCAGCTCGGGGGTGGCTCGCCGTGGATCCTGTGCGGGTACCTCGGGGTGTACGCGGTGCTGACGATCGTGGCGGCGGTGTTCGCGGTGGATCCGCGGGCGGTGGCGCGGCGGGCGGCGCGGGCGGGCGCGGCGGGCACGGGGGCGGGCGCGGGAGCGGCGGGCGCGGCGGGCTGACGTTTCGCGCTGGGCGACAGTTCTCGCCTTCCGGAGGCCGTGAGGTGTCGCTGAGCGCGAAACCTCGGTGCTCGCCGTCGGCCTGCGCCGCGGGCCGTCGGCAGCCGCGGTGCGGCGCGGGCCCGCGCGCTACGTCCGCAGGACCACGTCGGCCAGGGCGGCCGGGTCCTCGGCGGCGATGAAGGCCTGCTCCTGCGCGGCCCAGCGGTCCCACTCGCGCGCGAAGACCTCGCCGTCGCGGCCGATCGCCCGGTCCCAGCGCACGGCGTCGTCGGCCTCGAGCCACACCCGCAGGGACCCCAGCGGCGCCGACGCCCGGGACAACGCCCCGCAGCCCTCGACCACGATGGGCAGGTCCGGGTCCACCGACGCCCAGTCCGCGGGCGCATCGGCCGCCCAGTCCCAGCGTCGGTACCCGCTCGGCGCTCCGAGGACGTCCGTCACCACGGCGTCGGCAGCCGCACGCAGGCCGTCCCACCCCGGGTACAGGTCGTCCAGGTGCACGAGCTGCGCACCGAGCTGCTCCGCGACCCGTGCTCCGAGGGTGGTCTTGCCCGCGCCGGACCGGCCGTCGATGAGCACGACGGCACGGCGGCCCGTGGCAGCGGCGACACCGGCAGCAGCAGCGGCCAGGCCGGGGGCGAGGTCACCGGCGGTGGTGGCCGTCGCGCCCGTCGCGCCCGTCGTGCCCGTCGTGCCGGCTGCGCGGTCCGCGTCAGGCACGCCACGTCCCCATGCTCACCGCGACCGCGATCGACACCACGCCGATGCCGACCAGCGCCGCCACCATCGCCCACTCCGGCCCGGCGAACCGTGCGACCCGCGCCCAGGTCCGCCGTCCGGAAGCACCGAACCCCCGTGACTCCATCGCCACCGCCAACGTCGTCGCCCGGCGCAGCGCGAGCACGAGCAGCGCGAACGCCATCGTCGCCCCGCGGCGGAGCCGCCCGGAGTCGGCGAGTCCTCGGGCACGCCGCGCCATCGCGAGCTGTCGCCAGTCGTCGACGAGCAAGGTCATCATCCGGACGGCGGCGAGCGCCCCGAGCACGAAGCGCGCGGGCAGCCGGAGCACCTGCGCGAGCCCGTCGGCCAGGTCGGTCGGGTTGACCCGCACGAAGAGTGCGATGGCCGGCACCCCCACTGCGAGGACCCGGAGTGCCGTCGCCAACGCGAGCGTGAGTGACCCGTCGGTGACGTGCGCGAACCCGAGGTCGAACCACTCCCGACCCGAGGGCCTGCCGTACAGCGCGATGCTCACCGCCGTCAGCGGCACCGCGACGAGCACCGGTGCGAGTCGGAGCAGCAGGGCCCGGACCGGCAGGCGCAGGAGCGGCAGCAGAGCGAGTTCGAGCGCCAGGGCGACGGCGGCGGAGACGACATCGAGGCTGAGCACCAGGCAGATGCCGAGGGCGAGCACACCGATCAGCGACGCGACCGGCTGGACGCCGGGGATGCCGGTCGCGCGGGCCGGCAGCGGTCGTCGCAGGGGGTTCGTCCGGTCGGTTCCATCCGCCGCGTCCGACGCGTCCGTGCGGTCGGTCGTGCGGTCGGCCGTGTCGGTCCGGTCTGGAGGCCCGGGGCGGCTTCCGGCTGTCGGTCCCGTCTCCGGGGTGGTAGCGACCGACGGCCCCTGGTTGCTCCCGACGGGCCGGGCGCCGTCCGGCCCGAGCACGACCTCGTCGGCGTCGAGCGCCCGGACGAGATCACGGTCGTGGGTGACCGCCACCACCGCGGTGCCGGCATCGGCGAGGGCTCCGAGCCGCCCGACGACGGCCTGCCACGTGGCACGGTCCTGCCCGGAGGTCGGTTCGTCGAGCACGACGACCGGCGGCCGAGCCGCGATGACCGAGGCGATCGCGAGTCGTCGTTGTTCGCCCCCGGACAGCGTGAAGGGGTTGGCGTCGGCCAGGTGTGCGAGCCCGAACTCGTCGAGCAGCGCGGTGGCTCGTTCGGCGGCGTCCGGCGCGTCGAGTGCTCGGGGGCCGGCCTCGATCTCCTCGCGGACGGAGCCGGCGACGAACTGGTGCTCGGGGTCCTGGAACACCGTGCCGATCCGGGCGGCGAGTCCCCGGCTCGTCCAGGCGTGGGGCGCTGTGCCGATGCCGTCGGCGAGGGCGTCCGTGGCGCGGAGCTCACCGGCTGCCGGTGTGAGCAAGCCCGCGAGGGTCAGCCCGAGCGTCGACTTGCCGACGCCGTTCGGTCCGGTGACGGCGAGGACCTGCCCGGCCCGGAGCCCGAGGTCGATGCCGTTCCCGACCGCTTGCTTCCCCAGTGCCGTGCCGAGCCCCCGGGCTTCGAGCAGCACCGCTGTCCCCTGGTCACGCTCCCCCGCGCCGAGCTCCCCCTCGCCGAGCGGGCGGAATGCCGCAGTCACCTCATCGGGCCGCCCGGGTATTTCGCCCGCTCGTCCAGCCGCCGTCATCTCCCGCGCCCCCTCGCCGGGCTCCCCCTCGCTGGCCCCCTCGCCGAGCGGGCGGAATGCCGCGGTCGCCCAGCCCGACGCCCCGGGCATTTCGCCCGCTCGTCCGCGCGCACGCTGCAGCCGCCGCGCAGAACCACGCTCCGGCTCGGCACCGGGCACCCAGACCCCGGCCGCCGTGAGTGCCTCGCCGTGGTCCGCCAGCACCCGGGCCGGCGGACCGTCCGCGACCACGCCGCCGCCCGGTTCGAGCAGCACGAGCCGATCGACCAGGTCCAGCCAGGTACCGATCCGGTGCTCCACCACGAGCAGCGTCGCCCCGGTCTCGTCGAGCAGTGCCCGGACGGCGTCGTGCACCTGCGCCACGCCGTCCGGGTCGAGGTTGGCGCAGGGTTCGTCGAGCACGAGCGCACCCGGCCGCATCGCGAGCACGCCCGCGAGCGCCAACCGCTGCCGCTGCCCACCGGACAGCTGCGCGGTGGAGCGGTCGAGCGGCATGTCGAGGCCGACGACGTCGAGCGCCGTCCGCACCCGGTCCCAGGTCTCGTCGCGGGGGACGCCGGCGTTCTCGCAGCCGAAGGCCACGTCGTCGCCGACGCGGGACATCACCGTGTGTGCCTCGGGGTCCTGCATGACGAGACCGACACGCCCGCGGACCGCGCGGGGGTCGGCCTCGTCGACCAGGAGTGTCCCCTGCACCGAAGCAGCGGTGTCGTCCGAGGCGTCGGGTTCGTCGGGCAGCACGCCGGCGACCGCTCGCAGGAGCGTCGACTTGCCGGCACCGGAGGGCCCGACGACGGCGACCCGCTCCCCCGGCTCGACGGTCAGGTCGACGTCACGGACGGCCCACGCATCGCGCTCCGGGTACCCCCAGCCCCAGCCACGGAACACGATGCGCGCCCCGCGGACGCCGGCACCTGCGCCGGCGTCGCCGCCGGTGGAAGGGGACGTCGCCGACGGAGCGGGCACGGTCACACCAGGGCGCGGGGCTCGCGACGGCTGTGCTCGCGGCCGGCCGCGAAGGACGACAGCACCCCGGTGCGGGCGAGTGCCCGGACGATGAGCCACGAGCCCGCCCCCGCGATCACGGCACCGGAGATCACCGCGCAGATCACGTAGACGACCTTGAAGGCGACGTCGAGCCCCGGGTACCAGAGGACGGTGTCGTTGATGCCGAGCGCGAGTCCGGCCGCGGCACCGGCGAGCACGACGACCGGCAGGCGGTAGACGCGGTACAGGAACAGCGCGAGGACGATCTCCGCGCCGAGGCCCTGGACGAGCCCCGCCTCGAGCGTGAGCCATCCCCACTGGGTGCCGAACAACGCCTCGACCGAGGCGGCGACCATCTCGCCGTAGAGCGCGGCGCCGGGCTTGCGGACGACGATCGCGACGATCGGGCCGGCGAGCAGCCAGACCCCGCCGAACAGGGCCTTCGTGCCGGGGAGCACGAGGTCCATGACGGCGCTGATGGGTTCGTAGCCGAACTCCCAGAGCCGGAAGACGACTCCGAGGGCCACCGCGAGGACACTCGCGACGACGATGTCGACGACCCGCCAACGCAGCGATCGCCGCGGAGCGGTGGTGACGGTTGTGGACGTGCCTGAAGGCATGCTGCTGACTCCTCCCTGCGCCGGCATGATCCGGATCAGGTTCGACGGTCGGAGCGCCGATCGCTCCCTCTCAGCCCGGCGGTCCCGGACTCCCGTGTGTGTGCCAGCAGTCTAGACGCGGTCGCGACCGCGTGACGGACGGGAGGCCCGTGGCGGCGTCGCCACGGGCCTCCAGTCCGTCAGGTGGTCACTTCTTGAGCGCGCGCACCAGCTTGCGGAGGACACGCCCGGCCACCCACACGAAGGGGATGCCCACGACGATCAGCGAGATCAGGTTCGGCTCGAACACGAGGTCCTTGCCCGGACGGCGCACGTAGGCGCCGACGGGGGCCGACAGGCCGCCGCCACCGCCGCCACCGTTCTCGTCGTCCCCGCCGCCACCGAAGCCGAACCAGCTGACGGACACGGGGATGAGGGTCTGGTCGCCGACCTCGACGGGTTCTCCGTAGTTCGTGGAGACCCCGAGCGGGCGGACCTGGTCTGCGATCTTCGAGACGATGTTGGCCATGCGCGCGACGCTACTCGTCCGTTCCTCCACAGGCCGCGGGGCGCCTGACGCATCCACAGCTGGGGCTTGTCTGCGGACGCGGACGAGCGCCGCCGATATGTTGGCCGCACCCACACCTGGAGGACCGTTTGCACACCTGGCCCGGAAACCCGTACCCGCTCGGGGCGACCTACGACGGGAGCGGCACGAACTTCGCGCTGTTCTCCGAGGTCGCCGAGCGCGTCGAACTCTGTCTGTTCGATTCCGACGGCAACGAAGAATGCGTCCGCCTGCTCGAGGTGGACGCCTACGTCTGGCACGCGTACCTCCCCAACATCGGCCCCGGGCAGGAGTACGGCTTCCGCGTGCACGGCCCGTACGACCCAGACTCCGGCGCGCGCTGCAACCCGTCGAAGCTCCTGCTCGACCCGTACGCCAAGGCGACGAGCGGCGAGATCGACTGGGACCAGTCGCTCTTCTCGTACACGTTCGGCGACCCGGACTCGACCAACGACGAGGACTCCGCGTCGCACATGATGAAGGGCGTCGTGATCAACCCCTTCTTCGACTGGCAGGGGGATCGCCCGCCGCGCACGCCGTACGGCGAGACCGTCATCTACGAAGCGCACGTCAAGGGGCTCACCGAGACCCACCCGGACGTGCCGGAAGAGCAGCGCGGCACCTACGCCGGCGTCGCCCACCCCGCCGTCATCGAGCACCTGCAGCGCCTCGGCATCACCACGCTCGAGCTCATGCCGGTGCACCAGTTCGTGAACGACTCGACCCTGCAGGACAAGGGGCTGTCGAACTACTGGGGCTACAACACCATCGGTTTCTTCGCGCCGCACTCGGCGTACTCGTCGTCGGGCGACCAAGGCCAGCAGGTCCAGGAGTTCAAGACGATGGTGCGCGAGCTGCACCGCGCCGGCATCGAGGTCGTCCTCGACGTCGTCTACAACCACACCGCCGAGGGGAACCACCTCGGCCCGACGCTGTCGTTCCGCGGCATCGACAACGCGGCCTACTACCGCCTGGTCGACGACGACAAGAAGTTCTACATGGACTACACGGGCACGGGGAACTCGCTCAACGTCGGGCACCCGCACTCGCTGCAGCTCATCCTCGACTCGCTCCGCTACTGGGTGACCGAGATGCACGTCGACGGGTTCCGCTTCGACCTCGCCTCGGCACTCGCCCGCGAGTTCTACGAGGTCGACCGGCTGTCGGCCTTCTTCGAACTGGTGCAGCAGGACCCGATCGTGTCGCAGGTCAAGCTGATCGCCGAGCCGTGGGACGTCGGCCCCGGTGGCTACCAGGTCGGCAACTTCCCGCCCCAGTGGTCCGAGTGGAACGGCAAGTACCGCGACACCGTCCGTGACTTCTGGCGCGGTGAATCGTCGACGCTCGGCGAGTTCGCCTCCCGGATCTCCGGCTCGGCCGACCTGTACGAGCACGACGGCCGCACGCCCAAGGCGAGCATCAACTTCATCACCGCGCACGACGGCTTCACGCTGTACGACCTGGTGGCCTACAACGAGAAGCACAACGAGGCCAACGGCGAGGACAACAACGACGGCGAGAGCCACAACCGGTCGTGGAACTCCGGCGCCGAGGGCCCGACCGACGACGAGTCCGTGAACGCCCTGCGGCTGCAGCGTCGCCGGAACTTCCTGGCGACCCTGCTCCTGAGCCAGGGTGTGCCGATGATCGCGCACGGCGACGAGCTCGGCCGGTCGCAGTCCGGCAACAACAACGTCTACGCGCAGGACTCCGAGCTGAGCTGGATCGACTGGGACAGCGCGGACGAAGACCTCGTCCAGTTCACCGCCGACGTGGTGAAGCTGCGGCACGACCACCCCACGTTCCGCCGGACCCGGTACTTCAACGGCCGTCCGGTTCGCCGTGGCGAGGGCGAGCCGCTGCCCGACGTGGTCTGGCTGACCCCCTCGGGTGACGCCATGGACCCCGAGGACTGGGACTCCGGCTTCGGCAAGAGCGTCGGCATGTACCTGAACGGCGAGGGCATCCGCGGACGCGACGCCCGTGGTGAGCGCGTCACCGACGTCGGCTTCATCACGTACTTCAACGCCCACGACGACGTCGTGACGTTCACGCTCCCGCCCGAGGAGTACTCCCCCGGCTGGACCGTCCGGATCGACACCGCCGACCCCGGTGCCCGCGACGAGGTGCTCGACGCGGGTACCCCGCTCGACGTCCCCGCCCGGTCGATGATCGTGCTGCGTGCGGAGCCCGACCACGAGGTCACGAGCACCCCGGTCGACGCCGAGCAGGACGGCGCGCCCGAACCGGACGCCCCGCAGGACGCCGTCACCCCGGTGAACCCGGCCGGTTCCACCGCACCGAGCGGAACCACCCGATGACCGCCGGAACGCCCGGCGCCGCGAACCGCGTTCCCGCGTCGACGTACCGGCTGCAGGTCTCGGCCGACTTCGACCTCGACGCTGCACGCGACCTGGTCGACTACGTGCACGACCTCGGCGCCGACTGGCTGTACCTGTCGCCGGTGCTGCAGGCCGAGTCCGGGTCGAACCACGGCTACGACGTGGTCGACCACACGCGGGTCGACACCGACCGCGGTGGCGACCAGGCCATGCGGGCGTTGGCCGAGGCCGCGCACGCCGTCGGCCTCGGGGTCATCGTCGACGTGGTGCCCAACCACGTCGGCGTCGCGACCCCCGAGTCGAACCCGTGGTGGTGGTCCCTGCTCGAACTCGGGCAGGGCTCGCCCGTGGCGTGGGCCTTCGACGTGGACTGGGAAGCCGGCGACGGCAAGCTCCGGGTCCCCGTGCTCGACGACCGGCTGCTCGAGGCGGTCACGCTCGACACGTCCGACGCCGAGCGTCCGGTGCTCCGCGTCGGCGAGACCGCCTACCCCACCGCACCCGGAACGGTGCACGACGGCGACACCGTCGAGACCGTCCACGACCGCCAGCACTACGCGTTCGTGCACTGGAAGCGTGCCGACCACGACCTGAACTACCGCCGGTTCTTCGCGGTGAACACCCTCGCGGCGATCCGAGTCGAGGAGCCCGAGGTCTTCGCGGCCTCGCACGGGGTCATCGGCGGCTGGTTCCGCGACGGGCTCGTCGACGGCCTGCGCATCGACCACCCGGACGGGCTGTACGACCCGGCGGGCTACCTGCAGGACCTGGCGGAGCTGACCGGCGGGGCCTACACCCTCGTCGAGAAGATCCTCGAGCCCGGCGAGCAGCTGCCGAGCTCGTGGCCGGTCGACGGCACCACCGGGTACGACGCCCTCGGGGTGCTCGACCGCGTGTTCGTCGACCCCGCGGGTGAACAGGCGCTGACCGCGGCGTCGGGCGCCGAACCGACCGACTGGCAGCAGCTCACGCACGACACCCGACGGGGCATCGCCGACGGCATCCTCGGCAGCGAGGTCGAGCGGCTCGCACGCCTGCTCGCGCCGAGCGCCGCGACGGAGACGATCACGCACGAGCGGATCGTCGACGCGGTCGCCGAGATCGTGGCCTCGTTCGACGTGTACCGCACGTACCTGCCCGAGGGCGCCCACCACCTCATCACCGCGCTCGAGCGCGCCGCCGAAGCCCGCCCGGACCTCGACGACGTCATCGACCGGATCGCACCGGCACTCGTCGACCCGACGAACGCCGCGGCGGTCCGGCTGCAGCAGACCAGCGGAATGGTGATGGCGAAGGGCGTCGAGGACACGGCGTTCTACCGCACCTCGCGCCTGTCGTCCCTGAGCGAGGTCGGCGGCGACCCGAGCGTCTTCGCGGTCTCGGTGGCGGACTTCCACCAGGCCCAGCGCGAACGGCTCGGCAGCTGGCCGCACACCATGACGACGCTCACCACGCACGACACGAAGCGCAGCGAGGACACCCGCGCCCGCATCGCGGTGCTGGCCGAGCTCGGCGACGAGTGGGCCGCCACGCTCGAGCGTCTGCAGTCGCTCGTGCCGTTGCAGGACCGCGTGTTCGCCGACCTGCTGTGGCAGGCGATCGTCGGCGCCCGGCCCGCCAGCCGTGAGCGTCTGCACGCCTACGCCGAGAAGGCCTCCCGCGAAGCCGGTGACAGCACCACCTGGACCGAACCCGACGAGGCGTTCGAGCAGCAGATGCACGCGATCGTCGACGCCGCGTTCGACGACCCGGACGTGGTCGCCGTGCTCGACGCCCTCGACGAGCAGATCGACGCCGCGGGGTGGTCGAACGGTCTCGCCCAGAAGCTCGTCCAGCTCACCGCCCCGGGCGTCCCCGACGTCTACCAGGGCACCGAGTTCTGGGACCGCTCGCTCGTCGACCCCGACAACCGTCGTCCGGTCGACTACGCCGAGCGGCGTCACGTGCTCGCCGAGCTCGACGGCCCGGACGACGACGGCCCCGAGGACCTGCCGGCCATCGGCATCGACGGTGCCGCGAAGCTCCTGGTCACGACCCGTGCACTGCGCATCCGTCGGGACCACCCGGAGCTCTTCACCCGGTACCTGGAGCTCGAGGCCACCGGCAGCGCGGCCGACCACGTCATCGCGTTCGACCGCGGCGGTGCCGTGACGATCGCGACGCGTCTGCCGATCGGCCTCGACCGGGTCGGCGGCTGGGGCGACACGCTGGTGCACGCCGTCCCGGTCGAGCGCATCGACCTGCTCACCGGCCGACACGTCCCCGCAGACCGCGGGATCGCGCTGGCGGACCTGCTCACCACCTACCCGGTCGCGCTGCTCGTGCCCGCCGACGCGGTCGGTGCAGCCGGCCACGCCGACGCGGTGACCGCCGTGACCGCCGTGAGCGGTGCCTCCCGGCCCGCCGCCGACCGCACGACGGACGCCACCGAGACCGACGCGCAGGCCGAGATCGACATCCTGGAGGGTCACGCATGACCGCACCCGACCGTTACGCCGTCTGGGCGCCCGAGCCGGACCGGGTCCGGCTCGTCGTCGACGACGTCGAGTACCCGCTCACCAAGGGCGACGACGACTGGTGGTCCACCGACGCCGTGATGCCGGTCGTCGGCGCCCGGTACGGGTTCCGCATCGGCGACGACGACGCGGTCCGACCGGACCCGCGCAGCCGGTACCAGCCCGAGGGCGTGCACGGCCCGTCCGAGGTCGTCGATCCCGCACGGTTCGCGTGGACCGACGAGTCGTGGACCGGCCGCCCGGCCCGCGGTGCCGTGATCTACGAGATGCACATCGGCACCTACACGCCCGAGGGCACGCTCGACGCCGCCGCCCAGAAGCTGGACCACCTGGTCGAGCTCGGGGTCGAGTTCGTCGAGCTGCTCCCCGTCAACGCCGTGAACGGCGAGTGGAACTGGGGCTACGACGGGGTCGGCTGGTTCTCCGTGCACGCCCCGTACGGCGGCCCGGACGCCTACGACCGGTTCGTCGACACGGCGCACGCGCTGGGGCTCGGGGTCATCCAGGACGTCGTCTACAACCACCTCGGACCGAGCGGCAACTACCTGCCGCTGTACGGCCCGTACCTGCTGGCCGGGCTCGGCAACACCTGGGGTGACTCGGTGAACGTCGAGCACCCCGAGGTCCGCCGGTACGTGCTGGACAACGTGCGCATGTGGTTCCGCGACCACCACGTCGACGGGCTCCGGCTCGACGCCGTGCACGCGATCCGCGACACCACCCGCCCGCACGTGCTGGCCTCGATGGCCGACGAGACCGACGCCTACTCGTCCTTCATCGGCCGTCCGCTGTCGCTCATCGCGGAGTCCGACCTCAACGACCCGGTGATGTTCCGGCCGCGTGAAGCCGCCGGGTACGGCCTCGCCGGGCAGTGGTCGGACGACTTCCACCACGCCGTGCACGTGGCGCTCACCGGCGAGACGAACGGCTACTACGCCGACTTCGCCCCGCTGTCGGCGCTGGCGAAGGTGCTCGAGGACGGCTTCTTCCACGACGGCACGTGGTCGTCGTTCCGCGGCAAGCGGCACGGCCGGCCGATCGACCGCGGGACCTCCCCCGCGACGGCCCTGGTCGTCGCGAACCAGAACCACGACCAGATCGGCAACCGCGCCGCCGGCGACCGGCTCGCGGCGACGCTCGACGACGAGGGGCTCGTGATCGCCGCGGCCCTGACGCTGCTCGGGCCGTTCACGCCGATGCTGTTCATGGGCGAGGAGTTCGCGGCCTCGACGCCGTGGCAGTTCTTCACCTCGCACCCGGAGCCCGAGCTCGGCAAGGCCACCGCCGAGGGGCGCATCGCGGAGTTCGCCGCGCACGGGTGGGACGAGTCAGCGGTGCCGGACCCGCAGGACCCGACGACGTTCACCAACTCCAAGCTCGACTGGGCCGACGTCAGCTCGGAGCGCGGCGCGGCGATCCTGCGTGCCTACCGGGTGCTCATCGCCCTGCGGCGCACCGACCAGGCGTTCGTCGACCACCGCTACGAGGCGAACGCCGTCCGCTTCAGCGAGGACCGCCGCTGGCTCGTGCTCACGCGCGGGCTGCTCGGTCCCGACGTGGCGCCGGTGCACGTCGTGGTGAACTTCGCCGACGACGCAGCCGAGGTCCCGGTGCCCGACGCCGTGGGCGAGGAGCTCTACGGCTTCGGCGCGACCGAGGTCGATGCCGGCGTCGTCCGGTTCCGCGGCCGCGGCGTGGTCGTGCTGCGCTAGCCGACCGCGGGCTGCGCGAGCCACCCGCGGGCTGCACACACGAACGGCGACGAACCCATGGGTCCGTCGCCGTTCGTGTGTGCAGACGTTCGTGTGTCCCCGGCGTCAGCCCGCGTGGTCGGCGACCGCGTGCGCGTTCTTCCGCACGGACGGCAGCTTGCGGTGGTCCTTCACCAGGGAGCGGGTCTCGCGGATCCGGCGGTCGATGCCCCACTTCGTCACGAGCGCCAGGCTCTCGCGGACGATGTTGCCGCTCATCTTCGAGACGCCGAACTCCCGCTCGGTGAACGTGATCGGGGTCTCCACGACCCGCAGACCCGCCTCGAGGGCACGCCAGCACAGGTCCACCTGGAAGCAGTACCCCTTCGACGCCACACCGGCGAGGTCGATCCGCTCGAACGCCCGCGACGTGAACACCCGGAACCCGCCGGTCGCGTCACGCACCGCGATGCCCAGGGCGAGGCGGGTGTACAGGTTGCCCCCGCGGGAGAGCAGGAGGCGGTACCAGGGCCAGTTCTCGACCTTGCCGCCCTTGATCCACCGGGAGCCGAGCACCAGGTCGTTCGAGTCGGCGAGCTCGAGCATCCAGGGCAGGTACTCGGGGTGGTGGGAGCCGTCGGCGTCCATCTCGACGAGCTTGGCGTAGCCGTGTTCCAGGCCCCACGCGAAGCCGGACAGGTACGCACCGCCCAGGCCGTCCTTGACGGTGCGGTGCATGACGTGCACCCGACCGGTCTCGCGGGCGATCGCGTCCGCGATGTCGCCGGTGCCGTCGGGTGAGTTGTCGTCGACGACGAGCACGTGCACGGAGTCGTCGGTCGCGGCCAACGTGCGCTCGACGATCGGCAGGACGTTCTCGGCTTCGTCGTAGGTCGGGATGATGACCAGGGTCTCGCTCATGGTGCTCCTCGTGCTCGCAGTCGAATGTATCGCTGGCTTGGTGGGTCAATCCGACGAGAGGTCTGCGAACACGATCAGATTGTCCGTGTAGTGCCCGGTGGCGGTGTCGAACGTGCCGTCGCAGGTGATGAGTCGGAGTTGCGGGGTGGGGGTGGGGCCGTAGACGTCGCTCGTCGGGAACGCCGACTTGGCGGCGCGTTCGGAACGGTCGACGGTGAAGGTGCGGGTGGTGCCGTCGGACATCCGGACGTGGACCTCGTCGCCGGCGACCAGTTCGTCGAGCCGGAAGAACACCGCGGCGCTCGTCGGGCTGTCGACGTGACCGGCGATGACGGCGGGGCCGACCTCGCCGGGGACGATCCCGTCGCTGAACCAGCCCGCGCTGTCCCAGTCGACGGGCGGGTCGAGTTCTCCGGCAGCGCCGCGGTGCAGGTCCTCGAGCGAGGACCGCACGCCGATGGCCGGGATCGACACGCTGACCGGGGTAGCCGTCGAGCGGGCTTCGGGTGCGGCCGGGTCCTGGAACCCGTCGGTGCCGGAGCCCGAGGACGAAGACGACGACGAGGACGAGGACGACGACTGCGACTGCGACTGCGACGGAGACGACGAGGACTGCGGCGGGGACGACGACGCGCCACCGCCGACGGTCGACGCGACCGCCACCCCGGCCACGCCCCCGACCACCACGACGGCGGCGACCACGGCACCGATCACCCCGCCTCGGCGCCGGACGGCCGAGACGCGCCCGGCGCTCCGACGGCCGCTCACGAGCCGCCTCCCACGTCGCTGGCGCATCCGCCGAGCACGTCGGAGGTCAGCATGGTCGAACCGATGGCCAACCAGGCGTCTCCGTAGTAGGTCGGTGTGGTCGCCGCCGTGCGGTCGGCCCGCTCGAGGTCGGTGGCAGCCGCACGGGAGGAACCGGCGGCCTGCTCGGCCGCGGCCCGCGCGGTGTAGGCCAGCGCGTTCGTGTCCTGCGTCACCGGGGTGCCGCCGAGGTCGAGCTGCGAGGCGAGCCGCGTCGTCCGTCCGAGCGTGGGCGCGAGCGCCGCCGCGAGCTGCCGGTCGGACGCCGAACACGCCTCGGCGTACCGGAGCGGCGTCCGCATCGCGTCGTAGCCGTAGAGCACGCGCCCGTCGCCACCGGCGGCCGGCATCGGGTCCACCGATCCGTCGGCGTGCACCTGGGACCAGTCGCTGGGCAGGTCGGTGGCGTCCAGCACGGCGGCCGTCACGGCGCGGGAACCCCGGTTCAGCGCGTTCCAGCGGTCGTCCCCGGTGGCGTCCGCCAGCACCGAGAAGGCCGCGGGCGAGGCGTACGACGTGTTGTAGCTGTAGGGCTCCCGATCCGCCCACGGTCCGGGCAGCAGGATCGTGCCGAGGTCCGTCCGGGCTGTCTCGTGCTGGAGGATCGCCGCCGCGATGCGCTTGCCCGCGGCGGTGTACCGGTCGTCGTCCCAGGCCTTCCCCGCGAGCACGAGCGCCCGGGCGGCGTCGAGGTCGGCGTCGCTCGCGGACTGCTCGTCGGCGACGCCCTCGTCGGACGTCCACCGCCACGCCAGCAGGTCGTCGCCGGTGAGCAGGTGGTCCTTCGTCCACTCCCAGATCGCGTCGAAGCGTGCACGGTCGTCGTTCGCGTAGGCGATGAGCAAGCCGTACGCCTGCCCCTCGCTGACGGTGTCACCGCCCTGGTCGGTGCGGACGACGCGACCGCCCTCGACGTAGCGGTCCAGGAACGCCGACCGCAGCTGCTTCGGTGAGCGCGCCCCGTCGGGCGCGGTGGTCGAGGTCGGGGTCGCCGTGCCGCGAGCGGCGGTCGTGGTGCTCGACGACCAGGGACGGACGGCGACGATCGCGACGACGACGGCGACGAGGACCGCCGCCACAGCGGCGACCGGTATCCAGGTCCTGCGGGTCATGCTGGCCTGCCTCTCCGGGGATGGTGGGGGGGGTCGAAGGGGAGGCGCGGATCACGTGGGCCGTGCAGCGCACGTGATCCGCGCCTCCAGTCCGGGGCGTCAGCGGAACAGCGAACGGAGCATCGCGACGGCCGCGTGGACCGCCTCGGTCACCGGTCGGTCGGCGGCTGCGCCGCCACCGCCGGTCTGCACACCGCCGGACGGGGTGGCGGCGGTCGCCGCGGCGTCCGTCACGGGCACGACCGTCAGGTTGCCCTTGCTGTCGTCGAGGACGAACAGGGTCGAGACCGTGTTGCCGGCGAGGTCGACCTTGGCGGTGCCCCGCTGGCCGCTGCCGGAGACGTCGAGCGACCACTTGCCGGCGTCGACCGTTGCGTACTTGGTGGCGCTGCCGAAGGTGGCGTCCTCGGCGATCGGGGTGCCGTCGGAGGTCTGCACGTCGACGCGCTTCGCGGTGGTGGCGGCCTGGACGAGCCGGAGCTTCGCCTTGCCGTCGCCGGGCTGCTGCAGGTCGTCGGTGAACGCGGTCGTCTTGAGCCCGTCGTTCTTGCCGTAGGCGACGACGGTGCTGGCGTCGCCCTTCTGCACGGTGACGTCGGTGGAGATGACCGGGGTGGAACGCGGGGCGTCGGCGGCGCGCATCGAGAGGACGTAGGTGCCGACCGGCAGCTTCTCGTACGGGCTGACCTGGCCGTAGGTGACGTCGTCGAGTTCGAAGACGGTCTTGCCCCCGGCGAGGCTGGACAGTTCGACGTCGACGCCCTTCGTGTCCGGCGACAGGTGTCCGACGCGGAGCCAGCCCTGGTCGGCCGTCGCGGCGGAGGCGGTCTGCGGGGCGGCGAGCCCGACCGTCGCGGCGACGAGTGTGGCGGCGAGCGCTCCGACGACGACGGTGCGGCGGCGGTTCGTGGTGCGTGCGGTCATGATGGTGCTCCTTCGGGTCGAGGTGCGGTTGGCGTGCGGGTGTCGTGCGGGTGTCGTGTCGAGGTGCGGGCCGTGCGGGCCGTGCGGGCCCCCGGGCGAGCGGGCGGAATGCCGGGGTCCACGCCGGAGCCCTCCGGGCATTTCGCCCGCTCGTCCAACGGGCGCTCCGCCCCGACGTGTTCGCGGGGAACGGTTCCGCGGCCGCCCCGGCGATCGGGCGGAATGCCCGGGTCCACGCCGGAGCCCTCCGGGCATTTCGCCCGCTCGCGGGACGCCGGCTCGCGGAAGGCCGGCTCGCGGGACGCCCGCTCGCCGGACGCCAGCTCGGCCAGCTCCCGCTCGGCCGAGCGATCGGGGGTCACGAGGCGCTCGTCGCGGTCGTCGTCGGGTCGGCCGGGGCGTACGTCACCGTGAGACGTGCTCCCTCGCGCTCGACCGAGTCCGGCCGGAACGCCTGGGACATGGCGTCGAAGGTCCGAGCGACCCGTGCTGCCGAGGCGTCGTCGCTCGTGTGCAGGACGACGGTGCGGAACGGCTGGCCGGTCTCCCCGGTGCGCGGGGTGAACCGGTCGACCCGCACGTCCTGGTCGGCGAGCACCTGACCGAGCGCGATCATCGCCCGCGAGTCGACCTGTCCGGCGCGGAACTGCGACTTCGTGCCGTCGTCCGCACGCAGGGCCGGGTTCGAGGCGAGCTCGGTGCCCAGGGTCTTCCGGACGTCGGTGGCCCGGGTGATCGCGGTCTCGGCGGCACTGGCTCCCTCGGCGTGGATCCGGCGGACCTCGACCTGCTGGTCACCGGTGCCGAAGGTCGCGACGGCAGTGGAGTTCTCGATCGCCTGCCGCACGTCGGTGGACGAGTTGCCGCCGGTGCGCATGGAGTCCGTCGTGATGACGTAGTCCGAGTCCTTCCAGCCGTTCGGGGACTGCCGTTCCACCGCTCCGTCGGTGTCGAGCTTGTAGTACCAGACGACGTTGTTCCGGGCGAAGCCGTCGTCCACCAGGTCGACCCACATGGCGTCGTCGACCAGCAGACGCGAGGACTTCGGCACGTTGTCACCGACCCACTGCTCGGCCTGCTGCATGGGCAGGTCGAGGTTGCCGAGCAGGAACCCGCGCAGCTGCGTCCCCCACAGCGGCACCGCGACGACGAGCGCCGCAGCCGTGACGACGGCCCAGGTGATGCCGAGGCCGCGCCGTGCCCTCGGGCCGAACCGGCTCCGGGTGTGGACCCGACCGGCGACCGTCAGGACGGCACGCTCGGCGGTGTACGCGACGAGGAGCGCCGCGAACGGGATGAGCATGATGACGTACGGCACCGGCAGGTACCCGTTCGGCCGGAACATCACCGCGAGCAGGAACACGAGCATCGCGGCGATCGGTCGGACCCGGCGCAGGAACAGCCCGACGACGGCGGCGACCGAGCCGAGCACGATGAACACCGGGTCGAGTGCCCACCACTGCGCGGCGGCCTCGTTCGCCAGGCTGCCCCCGTCGAACACCGATCCGGAAGCGGTCCGCGACCCGAGCTGGTAGGTGACGCCCTCCCACAGGCTGACCCGCCCGGCGCCCGGCACGAGTTCGCCCTTCACCGCGGCGAGCAGCAGGTACCCGCCGCCGATCAGCACGAGCACGGCCCCGGCGACGCTGAGCGTGTACCGGCGGGTGCTCTTGTCGGCGCGACGCACGGCCATCCAGATGAGGAACGGCAGCGCGAGCAGGTAGGTCTCCTTGGACAGCACCGCGATGCCGAGGCAGGCAGCGGCACCGGCGAACCCGGCGAGCTGCTGGCGACGGCTCAGCACGAGGACGAACGCGGCGAGCAGCCAGGGCGTCGCGACGTTGTCGATGTACACGGTGCGGTGGTACTGCAGCGCGAGCGGTGACAGCGCGAAGACGAGCCCGGCCGCGGCCGCGGTGATCCGTCCGGCACCGAGTCGCCGGGCCAGGACGAACAGCAGGATGCTCGAGACGGCGGAGAAGAACACCATGGCCTCGCGCCCGGCCTCCACCGCGAAGGGGTACCGCGCGAACGCCCCGGTCAGTCCGGTGTACCCGGCGATCTGGATCCATCCGAGCGGCGGGTGGTCGTACCAGTACGTGTAGTGGGTGAGCTCGCCGAGGTTCGTGATCGCCCACGCTTGGGCGGTGTACGTCCCCTCGTCGTCGATGCGCTGCGGTGTGCCCGACATGTTCCAGGCCTGGACGAGCACGGTCACCGCGACGACGGGCAGCAACCACGTCAGGCTGGCTGCGTGCCGGCGGAACCACGCCCCGATGCCGGCCCGGTGTGCGGTGGAGCCACCACGGATCGGGATGCCCGTGGTGTCGGTGATGCTGGCGGTCATCGGGTGCCTCCCGTGGTGGTGCCGGCGAACGCACGGTCGGACGACGCTGCGCCCGATCCGTCGAGGTCCGAGGCGAAGCCGACCACCTGTCCGTTGCGGTGCTGGCCGGTGTGCTCGGTCTTCTCCCACCCGTTCTGGCCCTTGGCGTGCCGGACGACTGCCCGGACCGCCGCGGCGGCGAGGAACACCTGGTAGGGCACCAGGCCGAGCACGAGCCGCACGTAGTCGCGGAGCCGGACCTTCTCGCCGTACAGGCGGCCGAACTCGTTCAGCCCGACGATCTCGACGGCGAGCAGCATCAGCGTCGGTGCGACCGGGATGAACGACACCAGGGCGATCGCCGTCGGCACCTTGACGAACAGGATCATCAGGACGCTCAGCGGGATGAGCAGCCCGGTGGCCGCCTGGATGAACGGCATCGTGAGCATGTAGCGGGCGAAGAACCGCTGCCGGAAGGACGGCAGCTTCTTCCACTCCCCCTTGCCCAGCACCTGCAGGAAGCCCTGGTTCCACCGCGTGCGCTGCTTGAGCAGCGAGGCGAAGGTCGGCGGGGTCTCCTCGCGGGTGACGGCCTCGGGACTGTAGGCGACGACGACCTTCGCGCCGTCGGCGGAGAGCCGCACGCCGAGCTCGCAGTCCTCGGCGAGGCAGTGCGCGTCCCAGCCGTTCGACCACTCCAGGCGGGAGCGGGTCACGAAGACGGTGTTGCCCCCGAGCGGGATGAACTTGGACCCGGCGTGGAAGTGCAGGCGCGAGCGGAACCAGAAGTAGTACTCCAGGACGTTCCGGAGCGACCACCAGCTCGACCTGAAGTTCATCAGCTGGACGCCGCCCTGCACCACGTCGGCGTCGGTCTCCTGGAACCGCGAGTCGACGAGGGAGAGCAGCCGCGGGTAGACCTCGTCCTCCGCGTCGAACACCCCGACGATGTCACCCGTCGCGTGCTGGAGCGCGAGGTTCATCGCCTTCGGCTTGTTCTTCGGCAGGGTGTCGTCCACCACGACCTTGATCAGGGAGGGGTGCCGAGCCGCCGCGGCACGCACGACGGCGTCGGTCTCCGGGTCGTCCTCCCCGACGATCGCGATGATCTCGAAGTCGGGGTGGTCCTGGGTCGCGAGCATGTCGAGCGTCTGCCCCATCACGTCCTGCTCGTGCCGACCGGGCACCAGGAGCGTGAACCGGTGCGTCGCCGGACGCGGGGTCTGGCTGAAGCTGGTGGACTTCAGCGCGTCCCGCGAGCGCCAGGCGTGCAGCATCCACCAGAGGGTGGTCAACGCGATGATCGTGAGCAGCACGGAGAGGGCGATGAGGGTCGAGTAGCCGAGCCACTCGCCCAGCGACCAGGCGGCCTGTGGGAGCTGCCCCGAGCCTCCCGTCGGCACGTCCGTGGTCCCGCGGTTCGGGACGTCCCCGGTCGTGCCGGGGCGTTCGTCGGGCTGGAGCAGCGGCCCTGCGGCCGTCAGCAACACGGCTGAGATGGTCATTCGGGGAACCCCTTCGGACGTGTGTCGGTGGACCGGAAGACGAGGGCCTTGTACGCGGCGAACCGGAACGCGGTGCCGAGGACGAGGCCGACGCCGTTGCCGGCGACGTTGTCGGCGAGGGTGGACGTGAAGCCGAGGACGTAGTGCGAGACGAACAGGCAGGCAGCGGCGATGCCGAGGCCGACGAGGTTCGTGGCAGCGAAGAGCAACCCCTCGCGGACGGTCTCGCGGCGGCCGGTCTGGCGCTGGGAACGGAAGGTGATGAAGCGGTTGCCGAGCCACGCGACCGAGGTCGCCACGATGGCCGACACGATCTTCGCGGCGATGGGACCGTCCGACATGACGGTGGCGCGGAGCAGGTTGTAGACACCCAGGTCGATGACGAAGCAGACGGCACCGATGGTGCCGAACGACGCGAGTTGCCTCGCGGTGGCGAGCAGGCGCGGGACCGTGCCAGGGCGCACGGTCCGCACCGCACCGGTGTCGGGTGACACCAGAACGGGGGTACGAGTTCGGGTCATGCCCCCGATTCGGGGGGCGTGGCTGGGTGGTTTGGGCGGGGTACGCGACTTGCCAGGCCGCTGCCAGATGCGCGACACATGCCGTTCATCTTGACGATCCATCAGCTGCGGTGGTCAGGGGCGCACGGACGACGGACGGGAGGCCCGGTGCCAGCTGGCACCGGGCCTCCCGTCCGTCGGTCGGTTGCGTCTACGCGGGGCGCGACGACGGGGACACGTTCTTCGACGCGTCCCGTTCCGGGATGTCGCCGAGTGCCTCGTCGATCGCCGCGAGGGCGTCCGCGTCGAGCTTGACGCCGGCGGCCTTGACGTTGTCGGTGACCTGCTGCGGACGCGAGGCACCGACGATGGCGCTCGCGACGTTCTCGTTCTGCAGGGTCCACGCGATCGCGAGCTGCGCGAGCGTGAGGCCGGCCTGGTCGGCGACGGGCTGCAGGCGCTGCACGGCTTCGAGGACCTCGTCGCGCATGAACCGCTTGATCATGTCCGCGCCGCCCTTCTCGTCCGTGGCTCGCGAGCCCTCGGGCAGGGGCTGACCCGGCTTGTACTTGCCGGTCAGGACGCCCTGCGCGATGGGCGACCAGACGATCTGCGACAGGCCGAGCTGCTTCGAGGCCGGGACGACCTCGCCCTCGATGACCCGCCACAGCATCGAGTACTGCGGCTGGTTCGAGATGAGCTGGAAGCCGAGCTCCTTGGCGAGTGCGGCACCGGCGCGGATCTGCTCGGCGGACCACTCGCTGACGCCGATGTAGAGCGCCTTGCCCTGGCGGACGACGTCGGCGAAGGCCTGCATCGTCTCTTCGAGGGGGGTCTCGTAGTCGTAACGGTGCGCCTGGTAGAGGTCGACGTAGTCGGTCTGCAGTCGCTCGAGCGAGCCGTCGATCGACTCCATGATGTGCTTGCGGCTGAGGCCGACGTCGTTGTGCCCCTTCGGGCCGGTCGGCCAGTAGACCTTCGTGAAGACCTCGAGGGACTGGCGCCGCTCGCCCTTGAGCGCCTCGCCGAGGACGGTCTCGGCGGCGGTGTTGGCGTACGTGTCCGCGGTGTCGAACGTGGTGATGCCGGCGTCGAGCGCTGCCCGCACGCACTGGGTGGCGACGTCGTTCTCGACCTGCGAGCCGTGCGTCAGCCAGTTGCCGTAGGTGATCTCGGAGATCTTGAGTCCGGAGTTGCCCAGGTACCTGAATTCCATGATGTCGACGCTACTGGAGTGAGCGCGCACGTGAGGGGTCCCGCGAGTGCCTGTCGGGGTGGGTGGGGTGGGGGGTGTGCGGTGGTCTGGTCGGGGTCGGGGTCGGGGTCGGGGTCGGGTCGGGTCGGGTCGGGTCGGGACCCGCGAGCGGGCGAAATGCCACGGTGCTCTTGCCAGCCCACCCACACTTTTCGCCCGCTCGCCTGGATGACCCCGGGCTGCGACTTCCGCGCTCCCTGCGATCGCCTGCACCCCAGCGAGCGGGCGAAACACCGCGGTGCGGTCGGCAGCCGGCACGGTGTTTCGCCCGCTCGCGGGGGCAACTGTCCCTCCACATGGGCAAGGGCGGGCAAGCAGTCCACAGAGGAGGCCCGACTCCCGTCCTCGGGGACGGCTCGCCGTCACGCTGTGGAGATGACCGCAAGACGCCGACTCCCGATGGCACTCCGCGACGCTTCGTTCCGGGTACGGGACGCGCTGCACAGAGGCGTTTCGCGGGGCCGACTCGAGGCTCGCGATCTCGTCCGCCCGTTCCACGGCGTCCGATCAGCGTTCCCACCGGAGTCCGTGGATGAACGCGCAAGGGCGCTCACTCCTCGACTCCGCCCCGATCAGGTCTTCAGTCACGTCACTGCGGCAGCGATCATCGGCGTCCCGTTCCCCCGTCGTCTCGAACGCGATCAGCGGCTGCACGTCACGACGATCGGGACCAACCAAGCGCTCCGGGTTCGCGGCACGGTCGGCCACCGAGCCCGGTACGGGTCAGTCCGCGCGACGATCGCACGAGGAGTGCCACTGACCACTCCGGCCGACACGTTCGTCGCACTGGGCTCGATACTGACGCTCGACGAGCTCATCGTCGCGGGCGATGCGCTCGTGGGGCGGCTCGGCTGGGCGACGCTCGACGAACTCGCCCAGGCCGTCCGACGACGACGGGGCATCCGCGGGATCGTGAAACTCCGCCTCGCGCTCGACGAGATCCGGAGGGGATCTCGGTCTCCCGGAGAGACCCGGACACGGCTGGCACTCGTCCGCCGCGGACTCCCGGAACCGGCACTCAACCACGATGTCGTCGTCGACGGGCAGTGGGTCGCATGTGTGGACCTCGCCTACCCCGAGGCCAGGGTCGCGATCGAGTACGAGAGCGACCTGCACCGCACCGATCCAGCCACCTTCCGGAAGGACCTGACGCGCGGGGAGCACCTCAAGGACGTCGACTGGTGGCTCGTCAGAGCAACAGCAGACGACGTCGCGCACGGCGTCGACCGTTTCGTGGACCGCATCCGACGGCTGCTCGAGGCCGGCGCCAGAGGAGCCCACGACACGCGGTTTGCGACACTTGGGTGAACAATGGTTGACGCTTCAACCAAAACGGTGCACACTGTCGTAGTATCAACTCGATGCAGGCGCATGGAACGCGTCGCACCGCAGACTCTCGTTCGGAAGAAGGATCACCATGACGCTCACCGCTGACACCGTTCCCGGCTACAAGACCGGCACCTGGAAGATCGACCCGACCCACTCCGAGGTCACCTTCTCGGTCCGCCACCTCGCCATCAGCAAGGTCAAGGGCAAGTTCGAGACGTTCGACGCCACCGTCGTCACCGCCGAGAACCCGCTCGAGTCGACCGTCGAGGCCAACATCGACGTCGCGTCGATCAACACCGGCCAGGAGCAGCGCGACCAGCACCTCAAGACGAGCGACTTCTTCCTCACCGAGGAGCACCCGCAGCTGACCTTCCGCTCGACGAGCATCGAGGCGAAGGGTGACGACCTGCACATCGCGGGCGACCTGACCCTGCGCGGCGTCACCAAGCCGGTCGTCCTCAAGGCCGAGCTGGGCGGCTTCACCACGGACGGCTACGGCCAGGTCAAGTTCGGTGCCGAGGCGACCACGAAGATCGACCGCACCGAGTTCGGTGTGAACTGGAACGCGGCGCTCGAGGCCGGCGGCTTCACGCTCGGCAACGACGTCACGATCAACCTCGACGTCCAGTTCGTCCTCCAGGCGGCCTGAGCCACCTCTGACTCAACGCCCGACTGAGGGCACCGAGCAGCACTCCCCGAACCCGAGAAGAACGCCCCGACTCCGCACGGAGTCGGGGCGTTCTTCGTTGCCCGCACTGCTCCCCCGACCACGAGCGGGCGAAATACCACGGCCCTTCGTCCTGTCTCATCGGGCATTCCGCCCGCTCGACGATGCCGGCGCCGAAGTCGACGCTGATCCCCGCAATCACGCCCACGCCGGCACCCGTGCCCATGCCGTGCCCGTGCCCGTGCCCGTGCAAACATCCACGCCACGAGCGGGCGAAATACCACGCCGATCTCCTTAGCGCGCCGGACATTTCGCCCGCTCGTGCAAGGACCCGAGCGGGAGGCGGGCGAGCGACCACGGCCGAGATCGGAAGCGCGGCCGAGCGGGCGGAATGCCCGGGACGCAACGGGGACGAAGTGCGGCATTTCGCCCGCTCGCGGAACGAGGCGCGAGGACGCGCAGGACACGTAGCTAGGGGCACGAGCGCACCAGCGCGCACGAGCGGGCACGAGCGACCGGGCGCAGCCCCCGCCCCGACCGGCCCCGCCCCCGCCCCCGCGTAACGTTGGCACGTGCGACGGCACCGAGGGGAATCCGCACGCCGGACCCCGAGTTGCACGAAACGCACCAACCACGAGCACGCCCGCACGACGAACAGGAGCACCACCATGGCCACCGACTGGATCGCGATGCAGGCCCTCGCGGCAGCCGAGTTCGGCCGCCGCGTCGCCGCCGTCGCCGACTGGGACGCCCCCACCCCCGACTCCGAGTGGACCACCCGCGACCTCGTCGCCCACGTCGTGGACGAACAGCGCTGGATCCCGAAGCTCCTGACCGGGTGCGACTACGCCCAGGCCCAGGCCGACCTCGAGCCGATCGGCGACGACCTGGTTGCCGAGTGGCACCGGTTCGCCACGGCGGCCACCGACGCCTGGCGGAACGCCCCGCAGGACACCCCCGTGCACCTCAGCACCGACGTCGTGCCCGCCGCGCAGTACCTCACGGAGCAGACGAGCGACATCACGATCCACACGTGGGACCTCGCCCGGGCGACCGGCACCGAGGAGTCCCTGCCCGACGAGCTCGTCCGCGCCGTGTGGGAGTACTTCGAGCCGCAGATCGAGGACCTCGCCGCCACCGGCCTGTACGCACCCCCGGTCGACGTCACCGAGGACTCCCCGCTCCAGGTCCGCCTGCTCGCCGTCACAGGCCGTGATGCCAGAGTGACTGCATGACCACCGACACGAAGCGCCTCGGCAACTCGGGGCTCGAGATCAGCAGCGTCGTCCTCGGCATGATGTCGTACGGCGACCCGGACCGCGGCTCGCACGCCTGGAGCGTCGGCATCGACGAGGCCCGCCCGTTCGTCCGTCGCGCGTTCGAGGCCGGCATCACGACCTTCGACACCGCGAACGTCTACTCCGACGGCAGCAGCGAGGAGATCACCGGCACGCTCCTCGCCGAGCTGGCTCCGCGCGAGGACGTCCAGGTCTTCACGAAGGTCTTCAACCGGATGCGTCCCGGCCGGAACGGCGCCGGGCTGTCCCGCGCGGCGATCATGCACGAGATCGACGCCTCCCTGACCCGGCTCGGCACGGACTACGTCGACCTGTACCAGATCCACCGCTTCGACCCGGTGACGCCGATCGAGGAGACCATGGAGGCCCTCCACGACGTCGTCAAGGCCGGCAAGGCGCGCTACATCGGCGCGAGCAGCATGTGGGCGTGGCAGTTCGCCGAGATGCAGCACACCGCGGAACGCCACGGCTGGACGAAGTTCGTGAGCATGCAGGACCAGTACAACCTGCTCGAACGCGAGGAGGAGCGCGAGATGCTCCCCTTCTGCGAGCACACCGGCGTCGGCGTGATCCCGTGGAGCCCCCTCGCCCGCGGCCGCGTCACCCGCCCCTGGGACGCCTCCGGGTCGGGCTCGCGCGCGCAGACCGACGAGTTCGGCAAGACCCTGTACAAGCAGGACGAGGACGCCAACCGGGCGATCGTCGACGCGGTCGAGGCCGTCGCCACCGAGCGCGGCATCCCGATGGCGCAGGTCGCCCTGGCCTGGGTCGCCGGCAAGCCCGCGGTCTCCGCGCCCATCGTCGGCGCGACGAAGGAGCACCACATCGACGACGCGGTCGCAGCCGCCTCGCTGACGCTCACCGACGACGAGGTCACGCGACTCGAGTCCGCCTACACGCCCCGGGTGCCGTCGGGTTTCTGACGCCCCCACGAGCGGACGGGAGGCACGGTGCCAGCTGGCACCGTGCCTCCCGTCCGTCATGTGGTCGCGGTGACCGCCGTGCTCAGGCGACCGCGCTGCCGTCGGCGCGCTGCAGGCGCGCGATGCGCCGCCGCGCGGCCCGTTCGGAACCGGTCTGGTCATCGAGCACCGCACCGATCCCGTCGAGCACGAGCTTCGTGGTGCGGACCACCGGCAGCTCCACCGGGCCGACGATCGGCGCACGGAGGCCGAGGAGCGAGCGGTGCCGCGGGTCGAGCGTGGACACGGCGCCCTGGAACACGGCGCGGTAGCCGGGTCGCAGCAGACGGGAGAGCGGCGGGTCCTTGATGAACCGGACGACGTCGCGGGTGCGCGAGTCGACCAGGAGTTCGCCGCGGTCGAGGTACCCGTTCATCTGGGCACGGAGCTCCGCCTCGGACTCGGGCGGGTCGACGATGCGCATGAGGCGCCCGGCCTCGGCCCACTCCCGCACGTAGGCGTCGGCGCCGCCGGGGATCGGGCCTCCCCAGCGCTGGGCGGCGCGGAGGAACGCGTCGGTGAAGGCGAGGTGCACCCAGCGCGCCAGGTCCGGGTCGTTCGCCGCGTAGGGGCGGGTGGTGCCGTGCGCGTCGACGTACTGCCCGCGGACGCGCTCGTGCAGCCGGAGCACCCAGTCGCTGCCGCTGCGGGCGGTCTGCCGGTCGCCGTACGTGACGGTGGCGATCCACCGACTGGTGCCGGCCAGACGACCGAACGGGTCCTCGCGGTACCGGGAGTGGTCGGCGACGCCGGCGAGTGCGCCGGGGTGCAGCGCCTGGACGAGCAGTGCCCGCACGCCGGCGACGATGCCGTGGCTGCCGCCGTGCACCGCCCACGTGGCGGAGCCCGGACCGAAGAAGCCCGCGTCGGTGCCGTGTTCCAGGTCGTCCATCCAGGCTTCCGTGCCGGTCGAACCACCCGTGAACGTCTGGTTGAGGCGGGACCGGAAGACGTCGGAGACAGTGGACATGTCGTCATGTTCCGTCCGTCACCTGGGCGCTGGGGTGGCATCGCGCAAAGTGGCCCTCCCAGCGTGCACGGGGGTGGCCCACTAGGTTGGGTCGGGTGAGCATCGACACGCCTCGTCCCTGGCTTGCCTCGTACGCCCCGGGGGTCCCGCACGACATCGAGGAACAGAGTGGTTCCCTGTACGACCTGGTCGAGCAGTCGGCCCGGAAGTTCCCCAGGCAGGTCGCCCTCGAGTTCTTCAAGCGCACCACGAGCTACGCCGACCTCGAGGAGCAGATCCTCCGTGCGGCGAACGGCCTCCGGAAGCTCGGCGTGGGGGCTGGTGACCGCGTCGCCATCGTCCTGCCGAACTGCCCGCAGCACATCGTGGCGTTCTACGCGGTGCTGCGGCTCGGCGCGATCGTGGTCGAGCACAACCCGCTGTACACGCCGCGGGAGCTCCGCCACCAGTTCGAGGACCACGGCGCCAAGGTCGCCATCGCGTGGGACAAGTCCGTCGCGACGCTGCAGGACTTCCCGGCCGACGTGCACCTCGACGCGATCGTCTCGGTCGACATCACCCGCGCCATGCCCCGGAGCACCCGGCTCGCCCTGGCGCTGCCGGTCGCGAAGGCCAGGGAATCCCACGCGAAGCTGACGGCGAAGGTGCGCGGCACCGTCAAGTGGGACGACCTCGCCGACACCCGCAAGCTGTCGAAGCGGCACCCGCGGCCGGCCACCGACGACGTCGCGCTGATCCAGTACACGTCCGGCACCACCGGGACGCCGAAGGGCGCAGTGCTGAGCCACCGGAACCTGCTGGCGAACGCCGCGCAGGCCCGGGCGTGGGTGCCGCAGATCCGCCGCGGCGACAACGTCGTGTACGCGGTGCTGCCGATGTTCCACGCCTACGGCCTGACGCTCTGCCTGACCTTCGCGATGAGCATGGCCTCGCGGCTCGTGCTCTTCCCCGCGTTCGACCCCGCCCTCGTCCTGACGGCGATCAAGCGCCACCCGCCGACGTTCCTGCCGGCCGTGCCGCCGATCTACGCGCGGCTGCAGCACGCGGCCGACTCGGCGAAGGTGTCGCTCAAGGGCATCGAGATCGGCATCTCCGGCGCCATGCCGCTGTCGCAGGACATCGTCGAACCGTGGGAGGCCCGGACCGACGGCTACCTGGTCGAGGGCTACGGCCTGTCCGAGTGCTCCCCGGTCCTGATGGCCAACCCGGTCTCCCCCGAGCGTCGACTCGGATCGATCGGCCTGCCGCTGTCCTCCACCGAGGCGCGCGTGGTCGACCCCGACGACGACACGAAGGTGCTCGGGATCGACGAGCCCGGCGAACTGCAGGTCCGTGGACCGCAGGTGTTCCGCGGCTACTGGGGCAAGGCCGAAGCCACCGACGAGGTCTTCACGCCCGACGGCTGGTTCCGCACCGGCGACATCGTGGCCATCGACGCCGACGGGTACGTCCGGATCGTCGACCGCCTCAAGGAACTCATCATCACCGGCGGCTTCAACGTGTCGCCGTCCGAGGTCGAGGACACCCTGCTCAAGCACCCCAGCGTCAAGGAGGTCGCGGTCGTCGGCATCACGCAGGGCGGCAACGAGCAGGTCGTCGCCGCGGTCGTGCCGAAGGACCCCTCGACGTTCGACGCGGCCGCGCTCCGGGCCTGGTCACGCGAGCACCTGGCGGCGTACAAGGTGCCGCGCCGGGTCGTCGTGGTCGAGGACCTGCCGCGCTCGATGATCGGCAAGGTGCTGCGGCGGAAGGTGCGGGACCAGATCCTGGACGGCTGACGCGCGGGCACCGGGCGGCGCGGCTCAATTCGCGCGCCGGGCGGGTACCGGGCGGCGCCGCTCAGCCGGCCCGCCGCGCAGGCAGCGCCAGCACGGACAGCCCAGCGACCACCAGCACGATGCCGGCCCATCCGCCGATGCCCAGGCGCTCCCCCACCACGAGCACCGCGAGCACCGCCGCCACGACGGGCTCGAGCAAGGACAGCAGCGTCGCGACCGACGCCGTCACCGTCCGGAGGCCGAGCGCGTAGAGCGAGTGACCGATCACCGTCGGCACCAGCGCCAGGTACAGGAACACCGGCCAGTTGCCGGCGTCGGTCAGGAACGGCCCGCCCGCCACCACGGCGAGCACGACGAGCGGCACCGCCGCCACCCCGAACACCGCGCCGACGAGCCCCCGTTCGTTCGGCCCGCGGGCAGCCCGTGCGGCCGCGACCCCGACGTCCCCGCCGACGCGCATGCTGTCGGACTCCGTGCGACCGACGGCGATCGGCATGCGGCTCGTCGCGGCGTGCATCCCCCGCGCCACCGCCCACGAGTACAGCGCGTACGTCAGACCGGCGAGCAGCGCGCTGCCGACGCCGACCGCGAGTGACCGCCCGCCGCCGTCGTGCTCGGAGCGTGCGAGGGTCACGACGACCATGCCGACCACGCTCACCAGGGTGGCGACGACCCACCGGCGGGTGACGCGTCTGCGGTCGGCGATCCACTCGACCAGGCCGGCGAAGACGGGCGACGAGCCGATGGCCAGGGTTGTGCCGAGCGCGACCCCGGCGTCGGCGAGGGCCGCGTAGAACGCGACCGCGTAGACCACGAGCGACGCGGCGCCGAGCAGTGCCCAGCCGCGCGTCCGGCGCTGCGTGACGGCACGCAGCGTGCCCCGGCCCGCGGTGGCGGCGAGCACGAGCCCGCCGAGCCCGAAGGTGACCGCACCGAACACGAACGCCGGCACACCGGGCGCGAAGTGCGTCGCGGTCCCGGTGGTGCCCCAGACCGCTGCGGCGACCGCGATCGCCGCCAGGCCGCCGACGGGCCTGGAGGCACGCCCCGCGCCCGGTCCGTGGCTCACGCGACGTGGACGTTGGGCCGTCGGTTGACCTCGGGTTCCGCTTCGCGCAGGACCTCGCGCGTGACGGGGGCGACGTCGCCGGCACCGGTGAACACGAAGCGCAGGGCGTTCCGGATCGGGCTGCCCTCGTTCCACTCGAAGTAGATGCTCGGCACCACACCGGCGAGGTCGCGGATGGCGAGGAGTGTCGACGCGATGGTGTTCGGGACGTTGCCGGAGCGGACCTTGAGCACGCGGAACCCGTGGATGACGTGGCCTTCGACCACCAGGTCCTCTTCGAAGTCGGACGAGTCGGCGGGCAGGACCTCGAGGAACATCGTCGGCACGCGGGCGGGGATGCCGGAGTCGCGGCGTTCCTCGCGCCCCTTCGCCCGGTACGCCTCGGCCGTGCCGGCACCGGGCTCGTTGGCGATGATGCAGATCGAGCTGAACTGGTCGGCGTCGGCCTCGACGAACTGGCGGGCCGTCGCGTCGAGCTCGATCGACGATGCCCGGAGCTCGAACGAACGCCGCACGCGCGAGATGAGCGACACCACGACGATCGCGATGATGAAGATCGCCGCGATCCGCACGCCGTCGGGCCGCTCGATCACGTTGGCGACCGTGGTGTAGACGAACACGACCGAGATCACGCCGAACGCGATGGTGCGCTTGCGCTGCTGCTTGCGGCGCGCGGACAGCGTCACCGCGACCGCGGCGCTCGTGATGAGCACGAGCACGCCGGTGGCGTAGGCGCCGCCCTGCGCGTCGACGTCGGCCTGGAAGATGATCGTGATCACGAACGCGATGAGCGTGAAGATGATCACGAGGGGACGCACCGCACGCGCCCACTGCGGTGCCATGCCGTAGCGGGGCAGGAACCGCGGCACCAGGTTGAGGAGCCCCGCCATCGCGCTCGCGCCGGCGAACCACAGGATGGCGACCGTCGAGAAGTCGTAGATCGACCCGAACACGCCGCCCATGTACTCGTGCGCCAGGTACGCCAGGGCGCGCCCGTTCGCACCGCCGCCCGGCTGGAACTCTCGCTGCGGGATGAGGAACGTCGTCACGATCGACGACGTGATGAGGAACGAGCTCATGATGAGCGCGGCGACGGTCAGCAGGCGCTTGGTGCCGCGGATCCGGCCCTCGGGTCGGTCGCTGGTGTCGTCGGTGGCGTCGCCGCGGACCTGCGGCATCACCGCGACACCGGTCTCGAAGCCGGAGAGCCCGAGCGCGAGCTTCGGGAACACGATCAGGGCGATGCCGACCATCACGAGCGGGTTGCTGTGCTGTGCCGTCAGCCCGGACCACCAGTCGCTCGCCACCATCGGGTTCTCGAACACGTGCCAGAGGGCGACGATGATGACGACGGCGTTCAGGGCGAGGAACACCGCGACGAGGCCGACCGCGATGCCGATGGCCTCCTTGAACCCGCGCAGGAACACGATGCCGAGCAGGAGCAGCAGCGCCAGGGTGAGCGGCACCGGGATCTCGGTGAACCAGTGCGGCGTGTACGGGTTCTCGGCGATGTGCGCCGTGGCGTCGGCCGCCGACAGGGTCATCGTGATCATGAAGTCCGTCACGGCGAACCCGAGCAGCACCAGCACGAGCAGCTTGCCCGCCCACCACGGCAGGAGCTTCTCGAGCATCATGATCGACCCGGCGCCCCGGAAGCTGTCATGCGCGATCCGTCGGTACACCGGCAGCGCGCCGAACAGCGTGACGAGCACGAGGACGATCGTCGCGATCGGCGACAGCAGCCCCGCGGCGAGCGCGGCGATGGCGGGCTGGTACCCGAGGGTGGAGAAGTAGTCGACGCCGGTCAGGCACATGACCCGCCACCACGGATGGGTCTTCTCGACCTCGACCTGGTGCGGGCCCTGGTGGGAGGCTCCCTGGTCGGCCCCGTGCAGCATCCACCGGCGCAGGCGGGTGCTGCGGTCGAGGGGCTGCTCGGTGGCGTCGCGCTGGGCGGCCCGCTCGGCGTCTGTCGCGGTCACGTGGATGATGCTAAGCCGTCCGGGTGACCCCCGTGCACACCCGGACGGTCCTGTGGACGGGGCGCTCCCACTACCGCCGTGTGCGGGACAGTGTCGCCACGATCCCGGCCACGACCAGCAGCACACCGGCGGCGATGCAGGCGGCGAGCAGCAGGGTCGTGGTGTCCACTGAGAACATCGGCAGCGCACTCACGGCCATCGCCCCGGCGAACACGAGCATCAGGACACCCCACAGGATCGTGCCGAACCGTGCGCCACGGCGTGCGGGCCGCCGGACGGGCCCGTCGGGAGCCGCCGGTGGAGCCATCGGCGCAGTCGTCTCGTCGTTGGTCGTTCCGTCGTTCGTCATCGTCCCGTTCCTCACTCGCCGACCGTGATCGCCCGCGGCACGTCGACGCCGCCGCCGAGGATCCACAGGTGCACCGTCGTCGTCTCGTCCGCATCGGCCGTGCGTGCCGCACGGTTCTCGAGCGTGGTGGTCCGGAGCACCCCACCGGTGCCGTCGTCGTCGCCCCCGCCGGTGTCGATCCCGTAGCCGACACCGCTCACCTCGACCCGCACCGGCAGGTCGGTCGGCAGCAGCACCTCGGCTCCGCCGGCGCCCAGCCAGAGGCTCACGTCGCCCCCGACCGCCGACGGTTCGAGCTCGCGGAGGTCCAGCGTCGGACCGCCAGCCAGCATCGCGAAGTTCCGTTCGGTCCCCGACGCGGCCCGTTCCACCTGCCACGTGGTGCCGCCGATCAGCGAGACCTGCGTGCCGGCGGGCAGGACCCCGGTGACCACCAGGGCCACCGCGGCGACCGTCGAGAACAGTCCGAGCACGTCGTCGTCGCGGCCGCGGATCCCGGCGACGATCGTGGCGATCGCCAGCACCGCGAGCGCCGCGGCGATCCCGAGGACCGGGACGGACCACCCGGCCTGCTGTGCCCAGAACGCGACCCCGGCTCCGGCGACGAGTGCGAGTCCGAGGGACACGGCGACGTACGCCGCCCCGGGTCGACGCTCCACCCGCTCGGCCCGCCGTTCGGCCGCCCGCTCGCGTTCGGCGCGCATCCGCTCCTCCTGCTGCCGTCGCCGGTCCTCGGGGCTCGCGGGTGCACCCCACTGCCAGGAGGCCCGTCCCGCGTCCGTCGCACCGGTCGCCTCCGCGGTCCACGCGTTCCGGGCCGGGTGCGGCTCCTCGGGGCTGGTCCAGAAGTCGCCCCGCGGGGCAGCGGTCGGGCCGGTGCCGGTGCCGGTGCCGGTGCTCGCGGTCCGCTCACCGTCCACCCCGCGTCGGGCCAGGACCACGATGAGCCAGACGATCCCGCCGACGAGCACGATGCTCCACGCGGTGGCCAGGGTCGCCTCGAGCCAGCCGGGCATCCCCCAGGCGTCCGGGACCCCCTGCCACCAGAGGCCGCGGGCGGCGGGCACGAAGGTGAGTGCCACGAAGGCGCCGATCGCGATGAGCGCCGGGTCGAGGACCCCGCGGATCATCCGTTCGACGTAGATGCGTCCGGCGGTGTCGGGCAGCAGCGCCCAGCCGACGGCGTAGGCGAGGAAGACCGGCCCGCCCAGCAGCGCGACGACGATCGTCACGCCGCGGACCACGAGTGGATCGAGCCCGGTGCGGCGGGCGACGGCACCGCACACGCCGGCGAGCCAGCGGTCGTCGGTGCGCGCGATGCCGAGGCCACGGACCCAGTCGAAGAACCGGGTCGTCGAGTCGGCGCTGCCGGCGGCGGTGCCGGGAGCGGAGTCGTGCTGGTGATCGGTCATGGCCACCAGCATCCCGGCAGTGCTGCGCCGACACCATCGGGGTTCCCCCTGACCGGTCCCTGATCCCGGCCCCGAACACTGCTGCGGGGGCCGTCCGGGTGCCAGGATTGCCCCATGGCCACCGCGACGATGACGCGCCCGACCCCCAGGGTCGTCGGCGGGGTCTGCAGCGGGTTCGCGGCGCGCACCGGGCTGCCGGTCGGGGCCGTCCGGCTCGCCACCGCGGTCCTGGTGGTCTGCGGTGGCGCCGGGCTGCTGCTCTACGCCTGGCTCTGGGCGACCGTCCCGAGTGCGCCCGCCGGTTCGGCCTCGGGCCGCGCACCGCTCAAGTCCTTCTTGACGCCTGCCGTCGACGGAGACGACGACGACCCCGTGTCCGACCGTCGCGCCCCGGTCGTCGAGATCCTGCTCGGCGTGGCACTGCTCGGCGCCGCCGGCGCGGTGGTCGCAGCGCGGATGGGGGTGGCCGTCCCCCTCGAGGTCATCGTCCCCGGCGTCGTGGTCGTCACCGGCGCCGCACTCGCCTGGCGGCAGTTCGACGCACTCCGCAACGTCCGCACCGCCGGGTCCTCCGCCCTCGTCGTCCGGGCGCTCGGGGCCCTGGTGCTCGTCGTGCTCGGCATCCTGCTGTTCTTCACGACGAGCAGCCGCCCGAACGTCTGGACAGTCCTCACCGCCGCGGTCGCCGTCCTGGTCGGGGTCGCCGTCGTGGTCGCTCCGTGGGTGGTCCGACTCGTCCGCGACCTCGCCGAGGAACGCGCCGCCCGCGTCCGCGACCTCGAGCGCGCCGAGTTCGCGGCACACCTGCACGACTCGGTGCTGCAGACCCTCGCCCTCATCCAGCAGAAGGCCGAGCCGGGTTCGGACGCGGCACGGCTGGCGCGTGCGCAGGAGCGCGAACTGCGGTCCTGGCTCTTCACCGAGCGGGCGGAACCGGCGCGCGACCTCGGCGCGCAGCTGCAGGGCGCCGCCGTGGACATCGAGGCCGAGTACCCCGCCCGCATCGAGGTCATCGCGGTCGGACCCGCCCGCAGCGACCTGCCGGACGGGCTCGTCGCCGCCGCCCGCGAGGCGATGCTCAACGCCGCCCGGCACGCCGGTGGGACCGTGAGCGTGTACGCCGAGACCGCCGGCGACCGGGTCGAGCTCAGCATCCGCGACCGCGGCCCGGGCTTCGACGTCGACGCGGTGCCCGCGGGCCGGTACGGCGTCCGCGAGTCGATCATCGGCCGGATGCAGCGCCTCGGCGGCCACGCGACCATCGCGCCGGGGCCGGGCCGCACCGGCACCGAAGTCCGGCTGACCCTGCCGCTCGCACCCGCGGCGCACGACGAGGAGCACGCATGACCGAGCCCGCCCCGTTGACCGTCGCGATCGTCGACGACCACTCCATCTTCCGAGCCGGCGTGCGCGCCGGACTGCCACCGGGCCTCCAGGTCGTGGGTGAGGCGGCGACCGTCGACGAAGCCGTGACGCTCGTCGCGGCCACCCGCCCACGCGTCGTCCTGCTCGACGTGCACCTGCCGGGCGGCGCCGGCGGCGGCGGTGCCGAGGTCATCACGCGATCCACACCGGAGAACGCGGACACCCGGTTCCTCGCGCTGAGCGTGTCGGACGCCGCCGACGACGTGGTGCGGGTCATCCGCGCCGGCGCCCGCGGGTACATCACGAAGAGCTCGTCGAGTGCCGAGGTCGCCGAGGCCGTGACCCGTGTGGCGGACGGGGACGCGGTGTTCTCGCCGCGCCTGGCCGGCTTCGTGCTCGACGCGTTCGGAGCGGTCAGCGGCGAGACGGCGCAGCACGACGCCGAGCTGGACCGCCTGTCCGCCCGCGAGCAGGAGGTCATGCGGCTCATCGCGCGCGGGTACGCCTACAAGGAGGTCGCGACGGAGCTGTTCATCTCGGTGAAGACCGTCGAGACACACGTGTCGAAGGTCCTGCGGAAGCTCCAGCTGTCGAACCGGCACGAGCTGACCGCGTGGGCGCTGCAGCGCAAGCTGCTCTGAGCGCCCACGCCGGCGTCACTTCGCGCTGATGCGGGTGTACTTGTTGACCGCCCACGGCACGAACACCACGAGCATCACGGCGATCCCGATCAGGACGGTCAGCACGGGGTGCTGCATCGTCCAGATGTCCGGCACCGGCGCGGACCCGACGTTGCCGAAGAGCTCTCGCGCGGCCTGCACGAGCGACGACACCGGGTTCCACTCCGCGAACACGCGCAGCACCAGCGGCAGGGTGTCGCTCGGCACGAACGCGTTCGAGATGAACGTCAGCGGGAACAGGATCATGAACGAGGCGTTGTTGATGACCTCCGGCGTCTTGACGCTCATGCCGAGCAGCGCCATGACCCAGCTGAACGCGTAGCTGAACAGCAGCAGCAGGGCGATGCCGGCCAGGAACTCGAGCGGCGACGAGTTCACCCGCCACCCGACCGCGAGCCCGGTGAGCATCATGATCGCCATCGAGATCGAGTTCAGGACGAGGTCGGAGTTCGTGCGCCCCACCAGCACGGCGGACGCCGACATCGGCAGCGTCCGGAACCGGTCGATCAGCCCCTCCTTCAGGTCCTGCGCCATCGCCGACCCGGAGAACGTCGCGCCGAACACCACGGTCTGCGCGAAGATCCCCGCCATCAGGAACTGCGTGTAGTCGGTCCCCTGCACCTGGATGGCGCCGCCGTAGACCTGGCTGAACAGCAGCACGAACATGATCGGCTGCAGCACGGCGAACACGAGCATGTCCGGCGACCGCTTGAGCTTGATGAGGTTCCGCTTGGTGACGGTCCAGCCGTCCTCGACCCAGACGGCGAGCGGCGAGGTGACGACGACGGGCAGCTGGCGGCCCGGCGCGAGGGACGTGGTGGTCATCGTGCCGTCTCCTTCTGCTTGGTGGCCGCGGGTGCGCCGGCGTCGTCGTCCGTCGCGGCGTGTCCGGTCAGGCGGAGGAAGACGTCGTCGAGGGTCGGACGCCGCATGCCGGCGTCGTGGAGTTCGATGCCGGCCTCGCCCAGGTCGGCGAGCACGCGCTGCAGGGCTGCCGGACCGGCCTCCACCGCGATGGCACGGGTTCGGCCGTCGCCCGAGGTCTCGACCTCGCCGACCCCGTACCGCCGCAGCACCGTCGTCGCCGCGTCGCCGTCGGCCTCGTCCACCAGGGTCACGACCACGCGGTGCCCGCCGACCTGCGCCTTGAGCTGGTCCGCGGTGCCCTCGGCGATGACCGCGCCGTCGTCGATGACCGCGATGTCGTCGGCGAGCCGGTCGGCTTCTTCCAGGTACTGGGTGGTGAGGAGCACCGTCGCGCCCTCGGCCACGAGGTCCTCGATGATGCCCCAGAGCGCCAGTCGGCTTCGGGGGTCGAGGCCCGTCGTCGGCTCGTCGAGGAACAGCACGCGCGGGTTCATCACCAGCGCACCGGCGAGGTCGATGCGTCGCCGCATGCCGCCGGAGAAGCCCTTCACCGGACGGTCCCCCGCCTCGGACAGGTCGAAGACGTCGATGAGCTCCCGGGCACGATCGCGCGCTGTCCTGCGGCCCAGGTGGTAGAGCCGCCCGATCATCTCGAGGTTCTCGAACCCGGTCAGGTTCTCGTCGACCGCCGCGTACTGCCCGGACACCCCGATCGACCGCCGGGTGGCCTGCGGGTCGGCGATCACGTCGATGCCGTCGATCGTCGCGGTGCCCGAGTCGGGCGTGATGAGGGTGGTCAGCACCTTCACCACCGTGGTCTTGCCGGCGCCGTTCGGCCCGAGCAGCGCCTTCACGGTGCCCTGCGGCACCGACAGGTCGAGTCCGGCCAGCGCGTGCACCGGCCCGGACTTCGACTTGTAGGTCTTGGTCAGCCCGGAGGCTTCGATGATGGCCATGTCGCTCCTTCGTCGGACACGGTGGGTACCCGGGGGTCCGGTGGAGCGACGGACGTCACTCAGACGTCGAAGTCACCACCACCGAAGTCGCTGAAGCCACCGCCGAAGTCGGATCCGCTGTCGCCCCAGCCCGCATTGTCGAAGCCGCCGCCGTCGGATGCGCCGCCGTCGGACGCCCCGGCATCGCCGGATTCAGCACCAGTGTCCTCCGAACCACCGTCACCCGCAGCGTCGGTACCGCCATCGAACGAACCGGGGTCCGGCAGGAACGCGCTCATGATCGCCGAACCGATGACGTAGCCGGCCACGGTCCCGAGGATCGAGGCACCGATCATGCTGCCGAACGACGGACCGCCGCGCTGGCCGCCGAAGCGTCCGCCGCCACCGCCGACGCCACCGAGCGAGCGCTCCATGAAGCCCGGCTGGCGGATCTCGGAGCGGGTCGCCGACTGGGCGAGCGAGCGGGGGTCGTCACCACGGGGCGCCTCACCGGGAGGCGCGGTCCGGGTGAACTCGTCGTAGACCATGCGGCGCTGCTCGTCGGTCAGCTTGGCGAAGGCCTCGGCGTGGACCTCCTCGATGCGCTCCGGCGGTGCCGTGCGGAGCAGGTAGCGGTAGCGCTCGACCGCACGCTCGTCGTCGGTCGTCGCACCCTGCTGCGTCGGCGCACCGCCCCACTGCGGGACGCCGTACTGGTCGCCTGCGCCCTGCGGTGCAGACGGTGCCGGCTGCTGGTAGGACTGCTGGCCGTACCGGTAGCCCTGCTGCTGCGGCGGCTGCCCCCACTGGTTCTGCTGTGCGTCAGCGGATCGGTCACGCTCCGGACGTCCGAGCAGGCGGTCGAGGAATCCCATGGTCGATGCTCCTTCGGGTGCACGGTGGGCCCGGTCGGACCCGTCGTGGACTGCAACACTACGAACCCCCGGCGTCGGATGACTGAGCGCCCGCTCAGAGTCGGCCGGGAGGCGCGTGCCGGGCTGGCACCGCGCCTCCAGTCCGCACCGTGCTCACCCCGCGGCGAGCGCCGCCGTCCACACCGCGTGCAGCTCGTCCGCGGCCCCCGGGTGTGCCACGAGGAACGGCTCCCCCACGGGTGGGAAGCCCTCGACGGGGCCGGACCGCGTCAGCACGACGCCCCCCGCCTCGTGCACGAGCAGCACCGCTGCACCGTGGTCGACCGAGTTGAACGCCGAGACACAGCCGCCGATCCCCCGCCCGGCCGCGACCTGGGCGATCGTCAAGGTCCCCGATCCCTGCACCCGGAGCGTGCACGACCGGTCGGCCAGGGCGTCGAGGAACGCCCCGAACCCCGGCCACGGGCGGTGCCCGTCGAGCTCGGTGCCGACGACGGCACCGGCGAGCGGACGGGGTGTGTCGTCGAGTCGGAGCTGGCGGTCGCGCAGGGTGGCGCCGCGGCCGCGTCGGGCTTCGAGCACCTCGCCGCGCCAGGGGTCCGCGACGACGCCGACGAGCGGACGGCCGCCACGGGTCAGGCAGAGCGACATCGAGGTCCAGGGCACGCCGTTGGCCAGGTTGGTGGTGCCGTCGACGGGGTCCAGGAACCAGCGGTGGCGGTCGCCGGGGGCCTCGCCGTACTCCTCGCCGGTGAACCCGTGCGTCGGGAACACCATCCGCACGCGGGAGCGGACGTGCTGCTCCACCAGGCGGTCGACGTCGGTGACCAGGTCGGCGGGGTTCGCCTTGGTGTGGACCTCGCTGACCGGGTGCTCACGCGTGTAGGCGATGACCTCGTGGGCGATGCGGTGGGCCAGGGCCTGGGCGCGCGAGGCGACCTCGGTCTCGGTGGGCTCGCGGTCGCGCTCGGGCCAGCCGTCCCGCTCGGCCGCCGACAGGGCCGCTCCGATGGACCCGACGTCGTTCGTGGTGATCGAGTCGACTCCGAGCCGGGCTGCCCAGATCGCGGGCTCGACGTCGTCGATGGTCCAGACGGCGACGCGCAGGCCCAGGGCGTGCGCGACCTCGACGGTGCGCGGGGTGAGGAACGCGACGTCGAGGTTGAGCGTGGACGGGCCGAGCGCCTCGAGGTCCGCCGACACGGGCGGGTCGAGCGACTCCCATGCCAGCCAGACGTCGGCATCGGGCAGCACGGAGCGGACGGCCGCCATCGCCTCCGGTGCCCCGCACCAGGCCACCGCGGTGGAGCCGGTGAAGCCCGCGACGGTGCGGGCGGCGACCAGGGCGTCCTCGGCGTCGGTCACGTCGACGAGCAGGGTCGACCGGCAGCCGTCGAGGCGTTCGAGCGCGCCGTCGAGCCGCGGGATCCGGTCGAGGCCGTTGCCGAGCCGGGCGACGTCGCACCAGTCGACGTCGGACACCCGGCGGGCGTCGCCCCACATCCGGCCGAGCGTCTCGTCGTGCAGCAGGACGGCGACACCGTCGGCGGTACGACGGACGTCGACCTCGATCACCTCGGCGCCGAGCGCCTCGGCGACCGCGATGGCGGGCAGGGTGTTCTCACGGCGGACACGCGGCGCACCGCGGTGGGCGACGAGGCGTGGCGGACGCACGCCGGGCCTCCCGTCCGGACTGGTGGCGACCACCTGGTCGACCGCAGCCGCAGCCGCAGCCGCAACGGCAACCGAAGCCGACGCCGACGCAGCCGACACGGCCGCAACGGACGTCGGGACCCCCGCGCTCATCGCGCGACCTCGAGCAGCACGCCGTCGCGGTGGACGAGCACCTCGCCCAGGCGCACCCCGGTCTCGGTGCCGACCGCCGGCGGTGGCCCGGTGACGTAGGCACGGAGCTCCGCGCCGTCGGTGCTGAGCACGACCTCGGCGAAGTGCCCCCGCATGAGCACCCGCGCGACCGTCGCGCGGATCGGCGAGTCGTCGGTGAGCACGACCTGTTCGGGCCGGATCAGCACCGTGTCGGCCGCCGTCGGGCTGACCGACGTGCCGGCGAGGAACCGTCCGGTGACGACGCTCGTCGACCCGATGAACGACGCGACGAAGCTCGTGGCGGGGCGGGCGTAGAGCTCGGTCGGGGTCGCGATCTGCTCGATGCGGCCGTCGTGCATCACGGCGATCCGGTCGGAGATGCTGAGCGCTTCGTCCTGGTCGTGCGTCACGATCACGGTCGTGATGCCGAGCCGCTGCTGGATGCGGCGGATCTCGTCGCGGACGCTCACGCGGAGCTTCGCGTCGAGGTTCGACAGCGGCTCGTCGAGGAGCAGGACGTCCGGCTCCTGCACGATGGCGCGGGCCAGGGCCACGCGCTGCTGCTCACCACCCGAGATCGCGGTCGGCTTCGAGCCGGCGTGGTGGCTGAGGCCGACGAGCTCGAGCGCGTCGCGCACCCGCTCGGCGACCCGCTGCTTCGGCACCCGTCGGGTCCGCAGCGGGAACGCGACGTTCTGCGTCACCGTCATGTGCGGCCAGAGCGCGTAGTTCTGGAACACCATCGCGCTCGGCCGGCGCTCCGGACCGAGCAACGTGACGTCGCGGTCCCCCATGGTCACGACGCCGCCGTCGGCGGGCAGGAACCCCGCCACCATGCGGAGCGTCGTGGTCTTGCCGCAGCCGGACGGCCCGAGGAGCGAGACGAGCTCGCCCTTCGCGACGTCGAGGTCGATGCCGGCGACGACGTCGCGTCCGCCGAGCGTCTTGCGCAGTCCGCGGATGGTGAGGCCGCCGGATCGGGTCCGGTCCGTCGTGCTGCCGTCGGCCTGGAGGCCCGGTGCGCGTTCCGCGACGAGCGTTGCGTCCGTCATCTGGTCGCCTTTCGTGCTGGTGTGGGTCATCGGTGTCGGTCCGGGTGTCGGCCCGGTCGGTCGCGGCCGGGTCATCGGATCTGGAAGCCGTCCGCCAGTCGGCCGCCCATGATGTGCTTCCGGGCGAGCAGCAGCAGGACCACGGACGGGATGCTCAGCGCGATCGCGAACACCGCCGAGACCTGGCGTGGGGAGTTCAGGACGAGCGAGTACATCGCCGTCGGCATCGTCATGTACGTCGGGGCGCCGACCAGGTACGTGCCCTGCGCCTCGTCGAAGGACGCCAGGAACGACATCACCATCGCGACGAGGATCCCGGGCCAGGCGATCGGGAACGTCACCTTCCAGAAGGTGCGCCAGCGGCTGGCCCCGGCGTCGCGGGCGGCTTCCTCGAGGGACCGCGGCACGGCCGAGAACGCCGCGGCGGGCAGCCACGTCATGAACACGACGCAGCCCAGGACGTGCACGATCAGGATCCCGGTGACCGTGTTCATGAGGTTCAGCGCGGTGAACATCGCCGACATCGTGACGAAGAGGCCCATCTTCGGGAACGCGTTCGTGGCGAACAGCCCGACGAGCACGAGGCGCCGCCCCGGGAACTCGATGCGGCTGATCGCCCACGCGGCGGGCAGGCAGACCACCGCGGCGATGAGGACCGTGAGCGGGGCGAGGACGAGCGAGTTCTGCACCGCGACGGCCAGGCTGCGGTCCTCGAACACGGTGCCCCACCACTGCAGGGTCCAGCCGTCGGGCAGCAGGTTCGGGTAGGTCCACGTCGTGGCGAAGGCCCGGGCGGCCAGCCAGACGAGCGGCCCGAGGATGAACACGGCCAGCACGATCGCGGTCGCCCAGACGAGGGCGGTGCCGGTCAGACGCTTGATCACTGCTGCTCCTGACGCTTCTTGTCGAGTTCGCCCGCGTTCGAGCGGACCGTCGAGCGGAGGTAGAAGACGCTCGCGGCCGCGGCGAACGCGAACACGATGAACGCCATCGCCGTCGACTGCTGCGGACGGTTGTAGGCCTGGAAGTACTTCGAGATGTCGACGCCGAGCATCGTCGGCGCGTTCGGACCGGTGAAGTACGGCACGGTGAACGAACCGAGCACCCCGATCACGGTGAACGTCGTCGCGATGACGAGCGGGGTCGCGGCCATCGGCAGGAGCACCTGCCAGACGACGCGCCAGGTGCTCGCCCCGGCGTCCTTCGCGGCCTCGACCAGGGCGTCCGGAGTGCCCTGCAGCGCCCCGGCGATCATCAGCACCGCGAACGGCAGGCTGGTCCAGACGCTGCCGAACACCACGGCGACGAGGGTGTAGCCCCACACCGGGACGTCGAGGCCGAACTGCGCACCGAGGCTCCGGAGGAACCCCTGCGCGTCGGTGAAGGTCAGGATCGACCAACTCGCGATGACCACCGGCACGAAGATCGGCACCACGGCCAGGACGCTGAGGGTCTTGCCGAGGAAGCCTCCGCGGAGCCGCAGGATCACCGCGACGACGACGGCGAGCCCCACGGTCAGGCCCGTCGACAGCGCGGTGACCCCGAGCGTCGCGACCAGGTCACGCAGGAACGTGGCGTTGCCGAGCAGGGTCGCGTAGACCGCGAACGAGAAGCCGCGCACGGTGTCGCCACCGATGTCGGCGAGCGCCTGGTTCAGGCCGCCCGTGAACCCGAGGCTGAACAGGGCGGCGTTCACCACCGGGACGCCGACGAACAGGACGACGACCAGCACCGGGGCGGCGACGAGGGCGAGGCCCTGCCAGCGCCGGCGGCGGGCCAGCCGCTCCTGCGCCGTGCGTCCACTGGCGGGGTGCGCCGGGCCCTGGGCGTGGGGCGGGACGGGCGGGAGGCCCGTGGCGGAGTCGCCACGGGCCTCCCGGCCGGTTGCCGGGCCGTCCTGGACGGTCTGGGTCACTGCGGGACCTTCGCGTCCCACGCCGCGTTCATGTCGGCGGCGAAGTCGCTCTGGAACCCGAGGCGGAGCTGCGAGGGGTTCGCGTCGGCGAACTGCTCGGCGACCGACGCCGGCAGGCTGTCGAGCGGGATCACCGGGTAGCCGGAGACGGCGCTCGCGACGAGCTGCTGCCCCTTCGCGCTGAGCACGAAGTCGGCGAGCTTCTCGGCTGCCGCCTTCTTGGCCTTCGGCTCGGTCTTGGGGATGCCGAGGAAGCTCGCGCTGCCGGTGAACGACGGGTCCTCGATCTGCACGGCCTTGGTGGTCTTCGGGATGATGCCGGTCTTCTGCGAGGTGATGAACTGGTCGCTCCAGACCGGGGCCATCGCGATCTGGCCGCTGCCGAGCAGCTGCACGACCTGGTCGTTGCCGTTCGGGTAGACGCCCTTCTGGTACGTCGACGGGCCGAGGTCCTTCAGGGCCGCGAAGCCCTTGTCCCACTTCGACTCGAGCGACTTGTCGTACTTCGTCTGCATCGTCTCCTGCTCGGCGGGCGTCAGGTACTTCGCGAGCACCGTGGCCACGAAGGAGCCACCCGAACCGCCGGACGACGGGGAGTTGTAGGCGAACTCGCCCGGGTTGGCCTTGATCCAGGCGAGCAGGTCGTCGAGGGCCTTCGGCGGGTCCGTGACCTTCTTCGCGTCGTACGCCAGCAGCACGCTCGAGGCGCGGTACGGGATGGCACTGTCGCCGCCCTGCTGCTTCGTGGCGTCCGGGACGTCCTTCAGGTTCGGGATCGTGCTGTCGCTGACCGGTGCCATCAGCCCGGCCTTGCCGGCGGTGGTGACGAAGCCGGCGTCGACGAGGTCGTACGCGACGGACTTGCCGGCCTTGACCGCGGTGGCGAGGTTCGCCTGGGTCTGGGCGTCGTGCTCGCCGTGCAGGTCGATGCTCGTGCTGACGTGGATCTTCGGGTTCGCCTTCTCGAAGGCGGGGATGAGCGACTTGTCCCAGAGGTCCTGGACGTTGGTGTCGCCGCTGATGAACACGGTGAGGTCGGTGGTGCCGTCGGTGTCGGAGGCGTTCGATGCGTTGGCGCTCTGGACGCAGCCGGAGAGTGCGACGGTCGCGGCTGCCGCGATGGCGAGGCCGGCGAGGACTCGGGTCTTCACGTGGGTTCTCCCTGTTCCGTGGTGCGTGGGGTGTGCGGGGTGGGGGCGTGCGGGGTCGTGCGGGCGGGCCGTGTGGGAACGTTCCCGCGCCGGGGTCGAGTGTGGCGCTGCCGGGTGAACTCCGGGTGCCTCCGGCGTCGCCGCCGGGTGAACTCCGGGTGCGGTGCTCGCTCTGGTGCGAGGTTCCGTACTCCGTGCCCGCCCTTGAGCCCTGCACCGAGTACGGAACCTCGCACCGTTCGCGCCGCCCCTCGCACCGTGCGAGGTCACCGCGACATCGGTACCCGTGCATTCCGGAGCTTGGCGCGGAACGCGGACTCGTCCCACACGTCCTTCCAGCCGTACCGGATCACACCGCGCACCTCGGGGAAGGAGCGCAAGCGGTCCTCGCGGTACTTCTCCGCGATGACGACGTCCTCCGCCGACCGCCCTCCGCGCAGCGCTGCATCGCGGTACTTCACCTCACCGTCGAACTCGATCACCACGCCCTGGTCCGGGAGCCAGAAGTCCACGACGATGTCCGGCTCGCCCGGGGTGGTGAAGCGTCGTTGCAGCACCGGGGTGGGAGCGCCGTACTCGTCCAGGCGGACCCGGACCAGCGACTCCCCCACCGAGTCAGCGGCTGGGTCCGCGAAACCGACGGACCGCAGGGCACGGCGCCGGCCCTTCCGTCCCCGCCGCGCGACCCCGTCCAGGACGGCGTCGCGGTCCGCGCCGAGGGCGAGGAGCCGGTCGAGGGCCACCACCGCTTCCGTCATCGGCAAGGTCATGGCGAGGTCCACGGCCGTCCTGTCGAACCCCGTCAGGGTCAGGTCGTCCGCGCGGAACCGCCACGTGCCCGCCATCGACGGGTCGAAGTCGGCGTGCACGACGAACGTCGCGTTGGTCGTCCGCGCATCGCGCCCGGGGCTGGTCAGGTGGACTCGTTCCGGCCACCGGCCCACGTGCGGCACACCGATGACCGCTGCCGCCGACAGGTGCGACACGACGAAGCGAGGTCTGATCCGGTCGACGAGTGATCGCACGAGCACGTGGTGCCGCTGCTCGGGGCGGAGGCCCTTCCACCGCTCGGCGTCCGCGTACCGGCCGTGCGCGATGCGGACCAGTTCCCCAGCGCGGGCCCGGACCCGAATCGCCGCGGCCTCGTCCGGCCGTGACTCGTGCGCGACGAGGACCGTGCAGTCGGGGACGGCGGGGAAACGGGGATGAGCAGCCATGCATCGGATGCTGGCGGACACCCGCACGGTGCGAGTGCGGCCGGATCAGGCTGTGGACAGCGGCGTCCATCCACAGTCGCGAGCGGATGAATCAGCAGCTGCGAGAATGAGCGGGTGAACGCACGCACCTGGGGTTGGCTCGCAGCCGTCATCGACGTCGTCCTCATCGTCGTCTTCGCGCTCATCGGGCGCTCGTCGCACGGTGAGGCCAACACGGCACTCGCGCTCTGGACCACCGCCTACCCGTTTTTGGCCGGTTGGGCGATCGGCTACCTGACGAGCGGTGCCTGGGCCCGACCGCTGCGCTTCTGGCCGACCGGTGCCGTGGTCTGGATCCTCACGGTCTTCGTCGGTCTGGCCATCCGCGTCGCCACCGGCCAGGGCGACGTCGACGGCAACCCGCTGCCGATCTCGTTCGTCATCGTCGCGACGATCGTGCTCGGGGTGTTCCTGCTCGGCTGGCGCGCGATCGCCCGCGGAGTGCTCCGCTTCACCGGATCGCGGTCGCGGCAGGACGCCCCGGCGTCCGACGCGTGAACGGCAGCCGCGGTTCCCAGCCGACGATCCTCGACGTCGCCGCACGTGCGGGGGTCTCGAAGTCGGCGGTGAGCCGTGTGCTGTCCGGGACGGGACGGTTCTCGGACGAGACCCGCGAACGCGTCGAACGCGCGGCAGCCGAGCTCGGGTACGTCGCGAACGCGATGGCTCGCGGGCTGGTCAGCGGGCGCACGAACACGATCGGGATGCTCGTCCGGGACGCCTCGTCCATGGTCTACACCGCGCTGCACGCCGTGATGGAGCGCCGCGCATCGGAACTCGGGTACCGGGTCGTCACCACGACGGGCGTCGGTCGGGTCGAGGACGAGAAGTCCGCCCTCGCCGCACTCGTGTCGATGCGCGTCGACGGGCTCGTCGTGTGCAGCGGCCTGATGCCGTCCGCCGACATCGCCGAGTTCGCGCCCCGCATCGCCACCGTCGTCGCCGGTCGGCCGGAGCTGCACCCGGCGCTCTCGAGCGTCTACTGCGACGAGGTCGACGGTGGGGCCTCCATCGCGGACGCCGTCGCCGATGCCGGCCACACCACGGCCGTGGTGTTCACCGTCCCGCTCGACAACGCGATCACGCAACACGCGCGATCGTCGGCGATGCTCGAGCGGCTCCGAGCACGTGGCGTCCGGGTGATCGACATCGACGCGAGCTTCGTGCGGCCGCCGGACGACCTGGCTGCCGACCTGGTGGACGCCGTGCAGGAGTCGGGCGTGACCGCGGTGATGTGTCCGACCGACCGGCTGATGCTCGACGTGTGCGAGGCGCTCGCCCGCCGCGGTGTCGAGGTCCCGCGCGACCTCTCCGTCACCGGGTTCGACGGCGTCTACCCGCTGGCGAGCGACTGGATCGGCTTCACGACGCTCGAGCAACCGATCGAGCGCATCGGCCGCGAGGCCATCGACCTGGTCATCGGCCGCATCGACGACCCCACGCGCCCGGTCGAGCACCGGTCACTGCGCGGCACCGTGATCCCGGGCCGCACCCTGCTCCCCCGCTGAGTCCGACCCGCCGACCTCGCACCGTGCGAGGAGCCGTGCGAACGGTGCGAGGTTCCGTGCTCGGTGCGGCCAGACGACGCTCGCACCGAGTACGGAACCTCGCACCGAACGCACCCGCACGCACCCGCACCCCCGCCTAGAACAACCCGCTGCGCGGCCCGTCCTCCGGCCCGTCGAACCCGCGGAACATGTCCGACACCAGCGCCTCGATCTGCGGCTCCACCAGGCGTTCCACGGCTTCGGCGATCCGCGGCCGGTGGTCGATGAGCGCCAGGCACACCGCGGTGCCGGTCGACCGCGCACACTCGTCGGACAGCGCGATCTCGTGCCGGAGCGCGGCCTTCGCCTCGTCGGACAGCGGCTCGCGCGGCGTCTGCTCCCCCGCACCGGTGCCGGCCAGCTCGCCGAGGGTGAACAGGAACGGCGACCCCGGCGACGGCTCGGGGTCCACGTCGAGGCCCTGGAACTCCGGCGACAACCCCTCGGCCGGCTGGTACCCCGCGTGCCGCTTCCGCGCCGCCGCCCGCTCGAGTTCGCGCTGCAGCAGCGGCAGGTTCTTCGCCGTGTAGTCGTCGACGGCGTCCTCGACGATCGTCGAGATCCGCCCGATCAGCGCGTGCTGGACGGCGTGCGGCACGTCGGGTCCGAACCCCGCGGCCGCGGCGATCGGGGACCCGGTGCACTTCCGGCAGATGCGCGTGCGCGGGCGGGCGGTCCCGATCTGCCAGCGCGGCAGCCAGCGCAGCCACAGGTCGACCGCGCCCCGCACGCGACCGTCGATGCCGTCCATCCCTCAACAGTAGGCCTGGAGGCGCGGTTCACCCCCGGCACACCGCGCCGGTCGGGCAATCCGCCGGTTCTCAGGCCTGTGGTTCCGTCACGAAGTCGATCAGCTCCTCGACACGGCCGAGCAGCTCCGGCTCGAGGTCGGCGAAGGTGCGCACCTGCCCGAGGATCCGCTGCCATGCCCGGGCGATGTCGGCCTGCTCGGCGTGCGGCCAGCCGAGCGCCTGGCAGATGCCCGCCTTCCACTCGATCGAGCGCGGGATCGTCGGCCACGCCCGCAGCCCCACCCGCGCCGGCTTGACCGACTGCCAGACGTCGACGAACGGGTGCCCGACGACGAGCACGTGCGCGCCCCACTTGCCGCGCATCACCGCGTCGGCGAAGCGGGACTCCTTCGACCCGGGCACCAGGTGGTCGACCAGGACCCCGACCCGGCGCTCCCGCGTCGGCTGGAACTCGTCGAGCACCGCCGCCAGGTTGTCGACGCCGGAGAGTTCCTCGACCACGACGCCCTCGACGCGCAGGTCGGCGCCCCACACCTTCTCGACGAGTTCCGCGTCGTGCTTGCCCTCGACCATGATGCGGCTGGGGAGCGCCACCCGAGCACGCTGCGACTCCACGGCGAACGATCCGGACGCGGTGCGGAGGCGACCACCGTCGGACGCCTGCCGCACGGCGGGCGCGCCCCCGGGCCTCCAGTCCGCGTGCACGGCACCGACGGAACCAGCAGCACCAGCCCGGCCAGCAGCACCCCCGGCACCCCCGGCAGACCGCCCGACCGGCGCCGACGGCCGCCCCAGCGTCACCAGCTCACCCTCGAGCAGGAACTGCCCGGTGAAGGGGAAGGAGCGTGTGCGGCCCTTCCAGTCCTCGAGCGCGATGTTGCCGGCCTCGAGTCCCACCACGGCACCGGCCCACCCGGAGTCCGGGTCCTCGAGCACCATGTCCCGTTCGAGCGGCACCTGCCGCACCTTCTTCACCCCGCGCGAGCGCCAGTCCCCCGAGAGCACATCGCCGCCGTACCGGTCGTCGTCCACCCGCACGAGGGTACTGTCGACGACGGCCCGGACGACGTCGACCGCGCCGGTTCCCCATCATCTCGACGGAAGGCCCGCCCGTGCGCGCAGCGATCATCCACGCCCCGAACGACATCCGCGTCGAGGAGCGCGACCGACCCGGGCTGCTGTCCGGCAAGGACGTCGTCGTCAAGGTCCTCGCGGCCTGTGTCTGCGGATCGGACCTCTGGCCCTACCGCGGCGTCACCGAGACGAAGCAGCCGCGGCCGATCGGCCACGAGCTCGTCGGCGAGGTCGTCGCCGTCGGTGACGACGTCACCGGCCTGCACGAGGGCGACTTCGTCATCTCCCCCTTCACCATGAACGACGGCACCTGCCAGGCCTGCCGCAACGGCATGACCACCGGCTGCGACCACCTGTCCGGGTTCGGCAGCACGGACGCGTACGGCGACCCCGTCGGCGGCGCACAGGCCGAGTACGTGCGGATCCCGGACGCCGACGCCACGCTCGTCGCGGTCCCCGGCCCGGTCGACCCGGCCCTGGTGCCGTCGCTGCTCACCTTGTCCGACGTCTTCTCGACCGGTCACCACGCCGCGGTGTCGGCAGCGGTCGGCCCCGGCAAGACCGTCGTCGTGGTCGGCGACGGCGCGGTCGGTCTGTCCGCCGTGCTCGCCTCGAAGCGGCTCGGGGCGGAGCGCATCATCGCGATGAGCCGCCACGCCGACCGGCAGGCGCTCGCCCGCGAGTTCGGTGCGACCGACATCGTGGCGGAGCGCGGCGACGAGGGCGTCGCGGCGGTCCGCGCGCTGCTCGGCGGCGACTTGGCCGACTGCGCGGTGGAGGCCGTCGGCACCGAGGAGAGCATGGACCAGGCGCTGCACTCGGTCCGGCCCGGCGGCAACGTCGGCTTCGTCGGGGTCCCGCACGGGGTGCCGACCATCGGCACGCGCTACCTGTTCGACACGAACATCGCCATCGCGGGCGGCATGGCCCCGGCCCGGAAGTACATCCCCGAGCTGCTCCCCGACGTGCTGTCCGGCGCGATCGACCCCGGTCGCGTCTTCGACCTGGAGCTGCCGCTCGACGAGGCCGCCGAGGCCTACCGCGCGATGGACGAGCGCCGGGCCATCAAGGTGCTGCTGCGCCCGTAGCGGCGCGCGTCGTGGACGCACCGGCAGACGGACGGGAGGCCCGTGGCGGCGTCGCCACGGGCCTCCCGTCCGTCGTCTGGTCACGTCGGAAAACCGGCGGCCCGCCCGCTCAGGCGTCGCGGATCGCCAGCACCCGGTGCGGCGCAGCCGCCTCGGCCCGCCACCCGCCGGGCAGCACGTCGCGGAGTTCGGGCACCGTGAAGCTCCGGCGGATCGACCGCAGGCCGTCGACGCGGATGAACGTCCCCGCCGCCACGAGCGGTGACGCCAGCGCGTACGCCCGGTAGGCCGCCGGCGAGCGCCGGATGTCGGAGTGCAGGCTGCGCCCGCTCGCGAGCAGTTCGGAGTCGGCGAGGAACCCCCGACGCTCCTCGTCACCCAGGTGGTGCAGCACGTGGTTCGACACGACGACGTCGAACCGCTCACCCGCCGCGACCAGGTCACCGCTCGACTGCTGCCGGAACGTCACGCCGGTCGGGGACGACCGCCGTGCCGCGGCGATGGCTCGTTCGTCCGGATCGACCCCAACGACCTCGAGGTCGAAACCGTCGCTCGCCGCCCACCGCACCAGCGAGCGGGCCAGGTCGCCGCCGCCGCACCCCAGGTCGAGGACCCGGCCTCGGCCGCTGGCGGGCAGGGCCGGCACGACGTGCGAGCGCCAGGCCGCGCGCCAGCCGCTCACGAGCGCGTTCACGACGGCGAAGCGCCGGAACGTGCGCGCGAGGGCGCGCGGGTCGCAGTCCGGGTCGTCCATCAGCTCGGTCAGGTCGAGCGCGCGGGTGCGCAGGTCGACGGCCGGGAGGCCCGTGGTGCCGCCGTCCTGACGGCTCACGCCGCGCCCGTGGTCGCGACGGGCACGCGGGCGGGTGCGACAACGGGTTCCGCCGCGGGTTCCGCCGCGGGTTCTGCCGCGGGCGACGCCGCGGGTTCCGCTGCGAGCCACGCCTCGGTCCGCACCGCGGTGAGCCGTGCGCTCTCGACGGTGAGGCCGGGGCCGAAGGCGAGCGCGACGACGGCACTGCCGTCCTCGAGGCCGGCGTCGACGGCGTCCCGCAGCACGAAGAGCACGGTGGCGCTCGACATGTTGCCGTGTTCCCGCAGCACCCGCCGGCTCGACTCCATGGCGCTGTCGGGCAGGCCGAGCGACTCCTGGGTGCGGTCGAGGATGGCCCGGCCGCCCGGGTGCACCGCCCACACCGGCACGTCCGACGCCGGCCCGCCGTCGAGCAGCGGTTGCACGGCGCTCGGGACGTGCAGGCCGACGAGCTTCGGCACGGCGGTGGACAGGACCATCTCGAAGCCCTCGTCCCCGATGTTCCACGCCATCTCGGACGCCCCCTCGGGCACCACGGCCGTCGTGAAGTCGTCGAAGCGCAGACCGGCACCGTCGCGGGCGACGACCGCGGCGGCCGCACCGTCGCCGAAGACGCTGTTCGCGACGATCTGGTCGGGGTCGTTCGAGGCGCGGACGTGCAGGGTGCAGAGTTCACCGCAGACGACGAGCACGACGGCGTCCGGGTCCTGGTCGACGAACGCCGCGGCGATCCGGAGCGCGGGGAACGCGGCGCAGCAGCCCATGAAGCCGATGTGGTGCCGGAAGACGCCCCCGGGGAGCCCGAGCTGCTCGACGACGTCGATGTCGGGACCGGGCTGCGTGAACCCGGTGCACGACACGGTCACCAGGTGCGTGACGGCCTCCGGTGCGATGCCGGCACGTTCGACCGCGTCGCGGGCGGCGGCGACGAACAGCGGCGGTGCGAGTTCGCGGTACCGGTCGTTGCGCGAACCGGTGGACGGCGAGCGCAGGGTGCCGTCGTCGTCACGGAAGGCCCCACCGGCACGCGCGGAGTCGAGTTCCTCGAGGACGGTGTGCCGCTGGTCGACCGCCGACCCGTCGAACGCGGCGGGGACGAGCCGTTTGCCGAGCCGCCCGAGGTCGGGTTGGGCGGAGAACAGGTCACGCACCCGGGGCTGGTCGAGGGTCGTCTCGGGGACGGCGGTTCCGATGGCGCGGATCGTTGCGGACACGACTCATCCTGTCACCGGATCGCTGACGCGTCCCCAGGATGCACACGGCAACGGGACGCACGGCGACGGGACGCACGGAGGGCACGGCACCGATCGGTGCCGTGCCCTCCGTGGTGGGACCGCTTAGGACTGCTGCGCGCGCTCCAGCACGAGTTCCCGCACGCGGGCGGCGTCGGCCTGGCCCTTCATGGCCTTCATGACCGCGCCGATGATCGCGCCGGCCGCCTGGACCTTGCCGTCCTGGATCTTCGCCAGCACGTCGGGCTGCGCCGCGAGTGCTTCGTCGACCGCGGCGGTCAGAGCGGAGTCGTCCGAGACGACCTTGAGCCCACGGGCCTCGACGACCTGCGCCGGCGAACCCTCGCCCGCGATGACGCCCTCGAGCACCTGGCGTGCCAGACGGTCGGTCAGGTCGCCGGACTCGACGAGCGCGATGACCTCGGCGACGTGCTTCGGCGACACCAGGTCACCGGGGGCGGCGTCCTGCGCGTTGGCGACGCGGCTGATCTCACCGGTCCACCACTTGCGGGCGGCCTGTGGTGCGGCGCCGGCGGCGACGGTGCCCTCGACCTCGTCGAGCAGCCCGCCGTTGACGACGTCCTGGAACTCCAGGTCGGCGAAGCCCCAGTCACCCTTCAGGCGACGGCGGCGTGCGACGGGGGCCTCGGGCAGCGAGGCACGGAGCTCCGCGATGACCGCGGGGTCCGGCACGACGGGCAGCAGGTCGGGCTCCGGGAAGTACCGGTAGTCGTCGGCGTCCGACTTCGGACGACCGGCCGAGGTGCGGCCGGTGTCCTCGTGCCAGTGCCGGGTCTCCTGCGTGATCGTGCCACCGGCGGCGAGGATCGCGGCCTGGCGCTGGATCTCGTAGCGGATGGCACGCTCGACGGCGCGGAACGAGTTGACGTTCTTGGTCTCGGTGCGGGTGCCGAGCTTTTCCTGCCCGCGAGGGCGCAGCGAGATGTTCGCGTCGCACCGCAGGTTGCCGCGCTCCATGCGGGCCTCGGAGACGCCGAGCGACCGGACGAGGTCGCGGATGACCTGCACGTAGGCGGCTCCGAGCTCGGGGGCACGGTGCTCGGCGCCGAAGATCGGCTTCGTGACGATCTCGACCAGGGGCACACCGGCACGGTTGTAGTCGACGAGCGAGTACTCGGCACCCTGGATGCGGCCGGTGGCACCACCGACGTGCGTCAGCTTGCCAGCGTCCTCTTCCATGTGGGCGCGCTCGATCGGGATGTTGTAGATCGTCCCGTCGGCGAGCTCGACCTCGACCTCGCCCTCGTAGGCGATGGGCTCGTCGTACTGCGAGACCTGGTAGTTCTTCGGGTTGTCCGGGTAGAAGTAGTTCTTCCGGGCGAACCGCGAGGACTCGGCGATCGAGCAGCCGAGCGCGAGCCCGAGCTGGATCGAGTACCGCACGGCCTGTGCGTTCACGACCGGCAGCGACCCGGGCAGCCCGAGGTCGACCGGGGTGACGTTCGTGTTGGGTTCGCCGCCGAAGAAGTTCGGGGCGTCCGAGAACATCTTGGTCTTCGTCGCGAGTTCGACGTGGACCTCGAAGCCGAGCACCGGCTCGTAGCGCTCGAGCGCCTCGTCGAAGTCCATCAGCGCGTCCTTCTGCGCCATCAGATCACACCTTCCTGCGCAGCGGACTGCTGACTCTGGTCGAGGTCCGGGACGGACGCGATGAGCGGCGCGCCCCACTGCTGTTCGAGCAGACGCTCGAGGGCGGCACCGTAGCGGTACAGCCGGGCGTCCTCACGCTGGGGCGCCATCAGCTGCACGCCGACAGGCAGGCCGTCCTCGGGCGCGAGGCCGTTCGGGATGCTCATGCCGGGGACGCCGGCGAGGTTCGCCGGGATCGTCGTGAGGTCGTTGAGGTACATCGCCAGCGGGTCGTCGATGCGCTCACCGATCGGGAACGCGGTCGTGGGCGCCGACGGGCTGACGAGCAGGTCGACCTGCTCGAATGCGGCCTGGAAGTCCCGCTGCACGAGCGTGCGGACCTTCTGCGCCGAGCCGTAGTAGGCGTCGTAGTAGCCGGCGCTCAGGGCGTAGGTGCCGAGGATGATGCGCCGCTTGACCTCGGGCCCGAAGCCGGCTTCACGCGTGGCGGCCATGACGTCCTCGACGGTGGCACCGTTCTCGGGCGTGACCCGGAGGCCGAAGCGCACCGAGTCGAACTTGGCGAGGTTCGACGACGCCTCGGCCGGGAGGATCAGGTAGTACGCGCTGATCGCGTACGCGAACGACGGTGCGTCGATCTCGACGACGACCGCACCGGCCGACTCGAGCAGCGCGACCGTCTCCTGGAAGCGCTGGGTCACACCGGCCTGGAATCCGTCGCCCCCGGCGAGTTCCTTCACCACGCCGACGCGCAGGCCGCGGAGCGTGTCCGCCTGCAGCCCTTCGCGTGCGGCGGCGGCCATCGAGGGCCAGGCGTCCGGGATGGACGTGGAGTCCTTCGGGTCGTGCCCGCCGATGACGTCGTGCAGGAGCGCGGCGTCGAGGACGGTGCGGGACACCGGGCCGATCTGGTCGAGGCTGGACGCCAGGGCGATGGCGCCGTAGCGGCTCACCCCGCCGTAGGTCGGCTTCACACCGACCGTGCCCGTCACGGCACCCGGCTGACGGATGGAGCCACCCGTGTCCGAACCGAGGGCGAAGGGGGCTTCGTGCGCGGCGACCGCAGCGGCCGAGCCACCGCCGGAGCCGCCGGGGATCCGGTCGAGGTCCCACGGGTTGCGGGTCGGCCCGTAGGCCGAGAACTCGGTGGTCGAGCCCATCGCGAACTCGTCCATGTTTGTCTTGCCGAGCGGCACGAGGCCGGCGGCGCGGAGCTTCGCGACGGGGGTGGCGTCGTACGGCGGCACCCAGCCCTCGAGGATCTTGGACCCGGCGGTCGTGGGCATGTCCTGCGTGCACAGGACGTCCTTGACGGCGATCGGCACACCGGCGAGCGGCCCGAGGTCGTCGCCCGCGGCACGGCGGGAGTCGATCGACTTCGCCACTGCCAGGGCGTTCTGGTTGACGTGCAGGAACGCGTGCACGTCGCCGTCGACGGCGGCGATCCGGTCGAGGTGGGCCTGGGTGGCCTCGACGCTCGAGACGTCGCGCGCCACGAGGGCGTCGGCGAGCGCCGCGGCGCTCAGCTTCGTGATGTCGTCAGTCACTGTTCTTCGCCCTACTGTTCTTCGCCGAGGATGGCGGTCACGCGGAACCGTTCGCCGTCGGAGTCGGGCGCCCCGGAGAGCGCCTGCTCCTGCGTCAGCGTCGTGCCGACCACATCGGGTCGGGTGACGTTGCCGAGCGGCACGGGGTGGCTCGTCGCCGGGACGTCGTCGGTCGCGACTTCGGCGACCTTGGCGACGCTCTCGACGATGTGCGACAGCTCCCCGGTCAGCTTCTCGATCTCGTCGGGCGTGAGTGCGATACGTGCGAGGTTCGCCAGGTGTGCGACCTGCTCGCTCGTGATGTCAGGCATGGTGCTCCGTCGATCGGTTCGTGGAATGCCCCACAGTCTATTGGCTGCGTCGGGCGCGCAGGCGCGGCTGTGGACAACGCCCTGGAGGCCCGGTGCCGGTCCGCCGGACCGGCACCGGGCCTCCAGGGCGTCGAGGGTCACTTCCCGCTCTGGCCCCTCGCAGCCGGTGCCGCCGGGGCCACCGTCGCGGCGGGCGCCGGCGCAGCCGGAGCAGCGGGTGCAGCAGGCGCAGCCGGAGCAGCCGTCGGCGTCGTCTGGTCGTCCTGCGCCGTCCCCTGCCCGGACGAGGACCCCGACGACGACGAAGACGATGAAGACGACTTGCTCGCCTGCCCGATCATCGCCTGGCTCGGCGCGGGCAGCGCTCCCCCGCCGACGGTCTGGTCGAGGTACGCCATCATCGACTTCCCGACCCCGAACTTCGCGCTGTACCCGGTGGTGCCCTGCAGGAACGGCCAGTTCGCCAGGCTCACGCTCCCCTGCACGTTGCCGACCCAGGTGGCGTTCGTGTACTTCGTCGACGACGCGACCAGCCAGTTCTGCACGTCGCCGTCGGTGGTGCCGGTCTTCGCGAACTTCGCCACGCTGTCCCCGGGGTTCGCACTCGCCGCGGTGCCCGAACCGGACAGGACGCCCTGCAGCGCGTAGTCGACCGTGCCCGCGACGTCCGCCGAGACGCCCTGCGTGCAGGACGACGGCGTCGGGGTGATCTTCGTGCCGTCCGCCTCGGTCACCGAGTCGATCGCGGTGGGCGTGCACACGATGCCGCCGTTGGCGAAGCCCGCGTAGGCCTCGGCCAGGTCGATCGGCGACAGCTCGTTCACGCCGAGGATCGAGGACGGCGTCTGCGTCAGGTCGCCGCCGTCGGCGCGGTGGATGCCCATCGACTGCGCGAGCTGGGCGATCTTGCACAGGTCGAGCTGCTTCCCCATCTGGGCGTACGCGGTGTTGATCGACTCGACCGTCGCCGCCTCGACCGACATCGACGACGGCACGCTCTCGGCGTTGGCGACGTTCCAGGTGCCGCCCGCGACGTTCTGGCAGGTGTTGGTGAACTCGGCGTTCTCGAACTGGTGCTCCGAGGTGGTGACCGAGTCGGACAGGGTGTGCCCGCTGGCGAGCCACTCGGCCAGGGTGAACACCTTGTAGGTCGAGCCGGTCTGGAACCCGCCCGAGTTGCCGTACCCGGAGTCGGCGCTGTAGTTCACCGCCGTGGCCCCGGCAGCCGCGTTGTCCCCCTGCGTGTACGTGGTGTTCTGGACCATCGACATGATCCGACCGGTGCCGGGTTCCACGGTGACGTTCGAGCCGCCCACATCGACGCCGGCCATCGTGGCCGGCACGTAGGTGGACAGGGCGGACTGTGCCTGGTCCTGCAGGTCGAGGTCGAGCGAGGTGTGGATCTGCAGGCCCTTGGTGTCGAGCGTGGCGATGCGTGCCGCCGCGGTCTTGCCGAACGCGGGGTCCTGCAGCACCTGGTCGCGGACGTAGTCGCAGAAGTACCCGGCGTCGTGGTGCGTCGCGGCGGTCGAGCACCCGTTGGCGGTCTCGGTGATCTTCGGCGTGACCGGCGTCGCGATCGCCTTCGTCATCTGTGCCTTCGTGATCGACCCGTGCGCCTGCATCCGGCGGAGCACGTAGTCGCGGCGCTCCTTCGTCAGCTCGTACCCGTTGGCCTTGCCGTTGTCCTTGTCGCTCGGCACGTCGATGCGCAGGTTCGACGGGTTGTTGAGGATCGCGACGAGCGTGGCCGACTGCACGAGCGACAGGTCCTTCGCGTGCACGCCGAAGTAGTGCTCGGCCCCGGCCTCGGCCCCGTAGACCCGCCCGCCGAGCCCGACGATGTTGAGGTACCCGGTCAGGATCTCGTCCTTCGAGTACTTCTTGTTCACCGCGATCGCGTACCGCATCTCCTGCAGCTTGCGCTGCGGCGTGACGCCGGCCGCGTCCTCGTAGCAGGCTTCGACCTTCTTCTCGGTGGCGGCCTGGTCCTTGCCCGTGAGCTCCTCGCACTGCTGCACCAGGACGTTCTTCACGTACTGCTGCGTGATGCTCGAGCCGCCCTGCACGTCCCCGCCGACGACGGTCGCGGCGACCCCGCGGAGCGTCCCGAGCACGTCGATGCCGCCCTCGTCGTAGTAGCGCGGGTCCTCGGTGTCGATCGCCGCCTGCTTGAGCGAGTCCGCCATCTGGTCCGCCGTCACGTTCGTGCGGTTCTCGGCGTAGAACGAGGCGATCTTGACCTGCTTCCCGCCCTGCTCCGCGTACACGGACGACACCTGCTGCGGGGTCTGCACGTCGAGGTAGGTCGGCAGGTCCTCGAAGAACGAGACCGCCCCGGACGTCCCCTCACCCGCGACGGCGACCGCCGGGGTCACCGCGACGGCGACGAGCATGCCAGCGAGCACGGACATCACCACGAACATCAGGAGAGCACCAGGCCATCGCACCACACGCATGACGGCACCGTAGGCAGCAGGGCTGTACTGGTTCTGCCCTGGAACGAGTGCAGGCTGCGGTCGCGCTCAGGTTGCCACCCAGGCGGTTCCGAGGTCGGGTCGCGATCCGCGCGTGCGCGCCGATCCGGCCGGGAGGCCCGCAACGGCTCCGCCACGTCGGCCGCCGGTCACGATCGGGTCACGTCCACCGCGTCGCCACGACCGGCGGGTCCGCCCGGTCGGTGGTCGGGCACCGCCGGCCGTTCAGGGCTGGTCGGCCGGTCGGCCGGTCGGTCGGTCACGGCCGGTCAGTCACGGGGCTGCAGGTCCTGCGGGCGCACGAGGTACATGTCCGGCGAGGCGCCGACGATGCCGTCACCACCCGACTTGCCGCGTCGGACCTGCTCGCGCACCAGGTCGCCGCGTCCGATGCCGATCAGGGCGACGTCGTGCAGCGATGCCGTGCCCGGCTTGAGGTAGTCGTTGTGCCCCACGGGTCGCCGGAACACGTCACCGGCCGACAGCGCGTCGGCACCCCCGGCGAGGTCGAGCACGGTCGACCCGAACGACGCCCCGCCCGGGTCGGTGCCGAAGTACCCGGAGCCCGCGATGGGGTCGCTGTGCGCGCCGCCGACGAACACCTGCCCGGTGGCGACGGCGAGGTCGTCCGCCGTCCGGACGTCGCTGCCCGGAGACCCGAGCACGGTCAGGGTGTCGGCGGTCATCCGCCCCGACGCCAGGGCCGTCATCGCCGTGGTCGACCCGTACGAGTGCGCGACGATGTTCACGCGCGGTTGGTCTCCGGCACGGATCACACGCAGCCCTGCGACCGTCCGTTCGAGCCGCTCCGCCCCGGTCCGGGCGAGCCCGAGCGACAGGATGTTCGACAGGTCCGGCGTGCGGTACCCCATCCACGCGACGACGGCGGCTCCCGACCCGTTGCCCGTGGCGGCGAGCGGCGCCAGGGTGGCCTGCTCGCGGGACAGGTCGTTGGCGGTGTTCGTGAAGTCGGTCATCTGCCCGGTGACCGTGAAGAACATGCCCGGCACCACGACGGTGACGTCGGCCGCGGTGTCGAGGTCGCCGATGCTGATCGCCGCACGGCCGGACCCCCGGGTGTCGAGCGCCACCAGGAAGCGCCGCGGGTCGCCGGCTTGCTGCACCAGGGAGTCCCGGACCTGCCCGAGCATCGCGGCCCGGGCTGCACCGAGATCGGCGTCGGCGAGGCCGGACGTCAGCGTCGCACGGTTCGCCTGGTCACGGACGGCGTACGGCACGCCCTCGAGGTTCCCGACCAGGGCGGGCGCGTGCGCGAGGAGTCGGTCCTGCTCGTCGGCGGGCAGGTGCGACCACCACTGCGCGACGGTCTGCGCGGGCGGCGGGTCGTCCTGCACCGTCGCCACGACGCCGCGGTCGGTGGCCGCGCTCCGCAGGTCGGCGGCGCCGAGCGCACCGAGGTCTTCGACGAAGGCGCGCCCGTGCGCGGCGGCGAGGTCGTCGACCCCCACCGCGGTCGTCGACGACGCCGCTGTCGCCACCGGCGTCGCCACGGGAGCCGACACGGATGCCGATGCCGACGCCGACGCCGACGCCGACGCCGACGAGAGCGTGTCGTCGACCGGGACGATGCGGGTCGTGGCGGTGCTGGCGACCGTGACATGGTGCGCCGGGGGCATGCCTGGGGCCTCGATCACTCCGAGCGAGTGCACCGAGGCGGTGAGCAGAGCCGCAGCGATGAGCAGCATTCGGGTCTCCCCCGGGAAGGCCGTCCCGACGTCCCCCTGCAGACGACGGGTGATGCTCGGTCGAGTCTATGGAGATGTCCGCGGATCATCCATGCGCGATGCAACTTGTCCCCCGAACTGGGCGCGTTCGACGGCGCGCCGCGCTCAGCGGATGCGACCGGGCGTGCTGTGCGCCCCGGTCGGTCCTCGGTCCTCAGTCCTCGGTCGTGGGGGCTTCCGGTTCGGCGAGCGCCGCGGGTCCCTCGGTCACGAGCAGGTGGAACTGCTCGGCGTCGATGATCCGGACGCCCAGCTGCTCGGCCTTCGTGAGCTTCGAACCGGCACCCGGACCGGCCGCCACGAAGTCGGTCTTCTTGCTCACGCTCGAGGCAGCCTTGCCACCGGCGGTGATGATCGCCTCCTGTGCACCTTCGCGCGTGTAGCCCTCGAGCGACCCGGTCGCGACGACGGTGACGCCGCTCAGCACGCCGCCCTCGACGTCGGCGCTGCCCGGGCCGGGGTGGCCCGGGGTGGTGAACTGCACGCCGGCCGCCGTCCAGCGGTCGATGATCTCGCGGTGCCAGTCGACGTCGAACCAGGCGAGCAGGGCGTCGGCGATGATCCCGCCCACGCCGTCGACGGCGGCGAGGTCCTCGCGCGAGGCCGACCGGATCGCGTCGAGGGAGCCGAAGTGGTTCGCCAGGGCCCGGGCGGCGACGGGTCCGACGTGGCGGATGCTCAGGCCGACCAGGATCCGCCACAGGGGCTTCGTCTTCGCCGCGTCGATGTTCGCGAGCATCTCGAACGCGTTCTTCGACGGGTAGCGGCTCGGCTCACCGGTGTAGTCGGCACCGCGTGCCTCGGGGTCGAACGGCGGGTCGGTCTTCTTGCGCGCCCGGCTGAACGGCGTGACGCGCTTCGGGGTGCCGTCGTCGTCCACCTTCTCCATGCCGGTCTCGGCATCGCGGACGATGACCTCGATCGGGACGATGTCCTGCATCGTCAGGTCGAACAGCCCGGCCTCGGTGACGAGCGGCGGGGTCTCGGGGCGAAGCGGCTGCGTGAGTGCTGCGGCCGCGACCTCGCCGAGCCCCTCGATGTCGAGCGACCCGCGCGAGGCGATGTGCTCGACCCGACCGCGCACCTGCGCCGGGCAGCTCTTCGCGTTCGGGCACCGCAGGTCGATGTCGCCTTCCTTCGCGGGGGCGAGCTCGGTACCGCACTCGGGGCAGTTCGTCGGCATCACGAACTCGCGCTCGGAGCCGTCACGGAGCTCGACCACCGGGCCGAGCACCTCGGGGATGACGTCGCCGGCCTTCCGCAGCACGACGGTGTCGCCGATCAGCACGCCCTTCGCCTTGACGACCTGTTGGTTGTGCAGCGTGGCCTGGCGGACGACGGACCCGGCGACCTCGGCCGGTGCCATCACCGCGAACGGGGTGGCACGGCCGGTGCGGCCGACGCTGACCACGATGTCGGTGAGCGTCGTGTGCACTTCTTCCGGCGGGTACTTGTACGCGATCGCCCACCGCGGCGCCCGCGACGTCGACCCGAGTTCCTCGTGCAGGGCGAGGTCGTCGACCTTCACGACGACGCCGTCGATCTGGTGCTCGACGGACGACCGGCGCTCACCCGTGGTCCGGACGAAGGCGTTGACCTCGTCGATGGTGTCGAACACCCGGTAGTGGCTGCTCGTCGGGAGTCCCCAGGTCTGCAGCAGCTCGTACACCTCGGACTGGCTGCGGACGTCGGTGCCCTGCTCGAGTTCACGGACGGGCCACGCGCCGATGCCGTGCACGAGCATCCGCAGACGCCGCAGCCGGTCGACCATCAGTGCCCGCTTCGCCTCGGACTTGCCCTCTTCCTTCTGGCGGAGGGACCCGGCGGCGGCGTTGCGCGGGTTGGCGAACACGCGCTCCCCCGCCTCGCGCTGGTTGGCGTTGAGCTCGTCGAACTCGGCGACCGGGAAGAAGATCTCGCCCCGGACCTCGACCAGGGGCGGGTGACCGGTGCCGGACAGGCGGTCCGGGATCGTGCCCATCGTGCGGACGTTGCCGGTGACGTCCTCGCCGACCACGCCGTCACCGCGGGTGGCGGCGGAGACGAGCCGACCGTGCTCGTACCGCAGGTTGATCGCCAGGCCGTCGATCTTCAGCTCGGTCAGGAACCGCACCCGCTCGGCACCGGCGTCCCGCTGCACCTTGAGGGCCCACTCGGTGAGCTCGTCGGGGCTGAAGACGTTGTCGAGCGAGAGCATGCGCTCGGCGTGCTCGACCGGCGCGAACTGCGTCGTCTGCGCCTGCCCGCCCACGGTCTGCGTGGGGCTGTCGGGCGTCAGGAGTTCCGGGAACCGCCGTTCGATCGCGTCGAGGCGGTGCACCAGGGCGTCGTAGTCGGCGTCCGACAGGGGCGATGCGTTGCCCTCGTAGTAGTCGTGGCGCAGTTCGGTGACGCGGGCGCGCAACCGGTCGACCTCGCGCGCGGCCTGGGCGGCGTCGAGCCCGTCGGGGTCGATGGTCTCGAACGTCGCGTCGGTCTCGCTCATGGCATCAGTTCTACCGTGCACCACCGACGCGACGTGCAGCGAGCGTGTGCCCCGGGAGCGGCGGGGTCAGGCGTCGACGGGGACGGCGCTGACCGTGGTGTCGATCGTGCACTGGCCGAGCACCCGCGTGCCGACGTAGACCACGGCGGTCTGCCCGGGAGCGACCCCGTGCAGCGGCTCGTCGACGTCGATCACGAGCACGTCGTCCTGCACCCGGGCGGTCGCGGGCACCGGGTCGGCGTGCGCGCGGATCTGCACGTCGCAGGCGAACGGCGTCGCGGGGTCGGCCGGGGCCGTGCCCGCCCAGGTGAACCGCGAGCCGGACATCGAGGTGACGGCGAGGGCCTCCTTCGGGCCGATGACGACCGTGTTGTCCTTCGGGCGGATCTCGAGCACGAACCGGGGCTTGCCGTCCGGTGCCGGGCGACCGAGGGCCAGGCCGCGGCGCTGTCCGACGGTGTAGCCGGTGGCGCCCTCGTGCGAGCCGACGACCGTGCCGTCGCGCTCGACGACCTCACCGGGGGCGGTGCCGACGCGGTCCGCCAGCCAGCCGCGGGTGTCCCCGTCCGGGATGAAGCAGATGTCGTAGGAGTCCGGCTTCTGGGCGACCGTCAGCCCGCGCTCGGCGGCCTCGGCCCGGACCTCGTCCTTCGACGGCGTCGCGCCGAGCGGGAACATCGCGTGCTGCAGCTGCTCGGCGGTCAGGACGCCGAGCACGTACGACTGGTCCTTCGCCCACGCGGCCGACCTGTGCAGCTCGCGGGAGCCGTCCGGACCGGTGACGATCGAGGCGTAGTGCCCGGTCGCGACGGCGTCGAAGCCCAGGGCCAGTGCCTTCTCGAGCAGCGCCGCGAACTTGATCCGCTCGTTGCAGCGCATGCAGGGGTTCGGGGTGCGGCCGGCCTGGTACTCGGCCACGAAGTCGTCGACGACGTCCTCCTTGAACCGGGCCGAGAAGTCCCACACGTAGTACGGGATCCCGAGGGCCGACGCGGCGCGCTGGGCGTCCATCGAGTCCTCGATGGTGCAGCACCCGCGGCTGCCGGTGCGCAGGGTGCCGGGCATCCGGCTCAGGGCCAGGTGCACGCCCACCACGTCGTGGCCGGCGTCGACCGCCCGGGCTGCGGCCACCGCCGAGTCGACACCACCGCTCATCGCCGCAAGAACACGCATGCGTCCAGGGTAACCCGCCGACGAAGCGGTACCGCTGGCGTACCGTTGGTCGGGCGATGGCCACGACGGGGAACGACTCATTCGACTTCCGGTCCGTCCTGCTGTCCGGGTTCCTGCCCGCTGCGCTCTTCGCGATCGGTGAGGGCGCGATCATCCCGATCATCCCGATCGCGGCCGACTCGCTCGGTGCCAGCCTGGCGTTCGCGGGCTTCGTCGCCTCGCTCATCCTGGTCGGGGAGCTCATCGGCGACGTGCCGTCCGGCATCGTCGTCGCCCGCATCGGCGAGCGGAACGCGATGATCGGCGCCGCGCTCGTGTCCGTGGTCGGGCTCGTGGTCGCCACGACGGCCGCGAACGCCTGGGTCCTGGCGCTCGGGGTGTTCCTGGTCGGTGTCTCCACCGCGGTGTTCGCCCTCGCCCGGCACGCCTACATGACCACCGCGATCCCCCTGCGGATCCGGGCCCGGGCGCTGTCGAGCCTCGGCGGCGTCTTCCGCTTCGGCTACTTCGTCGGCCCGTTCATCGCCGCCGGCGTCATCCACCTGACCGGCACCACCAGCAGCGCCTTCTGGATCCACGTCGTCTGCTGCCTGGCGGCGGCGACCGTGCTCCTGGTGCTGCGCGACCCCGCGACGGGCACACGCGGCCTGCGGTTGCCGCCACGGGCCTCCCGGCTGTCGGCCGACCACACGACGGACGCGAGCGACCAAGCGACCGAACCGCCCGCCGACACCGGGGCGCAGTTCGTCCAGCAGGAGGCGCAGGGCCTCTTCCGCACCATCCGCGCGAACGGGGCGGTCCTGCTGCGGCTCGGCAGCGGCGCCGGCCTGATCGGTGCGATGCGCGCCGGGCGGCAGGTGATCCTGCCGCTCTGGGCGGTGAGCGTCGGTCTCGACGACTCGACCGCGGCCCTCGTGATCGGCATCGCCGGAGCCGTCGACTTCGCGCTGTTCTACACGAGCGGGCAGATCATGGACCGCTGGGGACGGCTCGCGAGCGCGCTGCCCTGCATGCTCGGCCTGAGCATCAGCTACTTCCTGCTCGCCTGGAGCGGCCACCTGGACGCCAGGGTCGGCTGGTTCGTCGCGATCGCGATGGGCATGTCCCTGGCCAACGGGGTCGGCTCCGGCATCCTCATGACGCTCGGCGCGGACCTCGCACCGCGCGACGCCCCGGCACCGTTCCTGGGGGCCTGGCGGTTCACCGGCGACTTCGGGTCGGCGGCCGCACCGCTCCTCATCTCCGGCGTGACCGCCGTCGCGTCCATCGCCGTCGCGAGCGGGGTGATGGGCGTGCTCGGCCTGGTCGGCGCGGGCATCCTGCTCCGGTACGTGCCCCGGTACCTGCCGCGCCCGCTGCGCTGACGCGCGGCCGTCCCGTGCGAGGTTCCGTACTCGGTGGCACTCGGCCCACCCCGCACCACGTCCGGTTCCTCGCACCGGGTCGCGGAGCGCGCACGGTGCGTCCCACGGCCTGGAGGCCCGGCGCACGTCCGCCCCGCACCCCGCGCTCGGTAGACTGCCGCTGCTCGCGGGAGTGGTGGAATCGGTAGACACGCAGGATTTAGGTTCCTGTGCCCCAGGCGTGAGGGTTCGAGTCCCTCCTTCCGCACCGAGTCCCTCCTGGCGCACCGTTGCGGTCATCCGCACGCCTCGTGCAGGTCAACCCTGCGAGGGATGGCCCGGTCACTTCCGGGCGGTACCCTCATCCCGCGGGAGTCCTCCCCGTGACTCCCGCTCCACGACCGGAAGAACCATGCACTCCGTCGCACTCGCCCTGATCCCGTGGCTCGATCCGCAGTACATCCTCGACCACTTCGGGGCCATCGCCGTGCTCGTGGTCTGCGCGATCGTGTTCGCCGAGACCGGTCTGCTCATCGGCTTCATCTTCCCGGGCGACAGCCTGCTGGTCATCACCGGCCTGTTCGCCTTCGACCGCGGTGGCGAGATCGGCGGCATCCCGATCTGGGTCGCGGCGCTGATGATCGGCGCCGCCGCGTTCCTCGGCGGCGAGCTCGGGTACTACATCGGCAAGAAGGCCGGGCCCCCGATCTTCGAGCGCAAGGACAGCGGGCTCTTCTCGAAGGCGAACGTCGAGCGCACCAACGCGTTCTTCCACCGCTTCGGCCCCCTGGCCGTGATCCTGGCGCGCTTCGTGCCGGTCGTCCGCACCTTCGCCCCGATCGCGGCGGGCGTCGGCCGGATGGACTACAAGAAGTACTCGCTCTACAACGCGATCGGGGCCGTGGTCTGGGGCGTCGGCGTGACGTTCCTCGGGTACTTCATCGGGCACATCCCGTTCGTGGCGCACATCGTCCGCGAGTACATCGACATCATCCTGCTCGCCGCGGTCGTCGTGACCGTCGTGCCGATGGCGCTGACGTACCTGCGCAACGCCCGCAAGGCGAAGCACACGAACGAGACCGAGGCCACCACGGCCCCGACCGTCGACCCGACGCTCTAGCGCCCTGCACAACCGAAGTCGCCCCGAACAACGTGATCACGTGGTTCGGGGCGACTTCGGTTGTGCGGGACGACGAGCGCGCCGGTGCTCAGACGCCGAAGTGCTCCCGCACGATCGGCGCGATGCCCCGGAACGCCTTGCTGCGGTGCGACAGGGCGTTCTTCTCGTCGCGGGTGAGCTCCGCCGACGAGCGGTCGGCGTCGTCCGGCCGGAACACCGGGTCGTAGCCGTGGCCGCCGTCACCGACGGGCTCGGTCAGCACCTCGCCGTTCCAGACCGCCTCGACCACGTGCTCCTGACCGTCGGGCGTCACGAAGGCGGCAGCGCACACGAACGAGGCGGTCCGCTCGACGACGCCCTGCAGGTTCGTGAGCAGCAGCGCGATGTTGTCCGCGTCCGAGCGGGTGCCGGCGTACCGGGCCGAGTGGATGCCCGGTGCGCCCCCGAGTGCGTCGACCGCGATCCCGGAGTCGTCGGCGAGCGCCGGCAGCCCCGTGTGCGCGACCGCGGCACGCGCCTTGATCAGGGCGTTCGCGGCGTAGCTGTCGCCGTCCTCGACCGGCTCGGGGCCGTCGTACCCGACGAGTTCGACACCCTCGCCCAGCGCCGACCCGAGGATCTCGCGCAGCTCGACGACCTTGCCCTGGTTGTGGGTGGCCAGCACCACCTCGCGGGACGTCACGCCAGACCCAGGACCGAACGCTGGATCGCTGCGAGCGACTGGTTGCCGGCCAGGCCGAGGTCGAGCAGGACGTTCAGCTCGTCACGGTCGAACGGCGCGTGCTCGGCGGTGCCCTGCACCTCGATGAACTTGCCCGAGCCCGTCGTGACGATGTTCATGTCGGTGTCGGCGGCGGAGTCCTCGGTGTAGGCGAGGTCGAGCATCGGCTCCCCCTTGACGATGCCGACCGAGATCGCCTGCACGCTGTCGGTGAGCGGAGTGGCCTTCTTCGCGATGAAGCCCTTGGCACGGCCCCACTCGATCGCGTCGGCCATCGCCACGTACGCGCCCGTGATCGACGCCGTGCGGGTGCCGCCGTCGGCCTGCAGCACGTCGCAGTCGATGACCAGGGTGTTCTCACCCAGGGCCTTCGTGTCGACGACCGCGCGGAGCGAACGCCCGATCAGGCGGGAGATCTCGTGGGTGCGGCCGCCGACCTTGCCCTTGATGGACTCGCGCTGCATGCGCTCGTTCGTCGACCGCGGCAGCATCGAGTACTCGGCGGTGACCCAGCCGGTGCCCTTGCCGGCGAGCCAGCGGGGTACGCCGTTGGTGAAGGACGCGGTGCAGAGCACCTTGGTGTTGCCGAAGGAGATGAGCGCGCTGCCCTCGGCCTGCGTGCTCCACCCCCGCTCGATGGTGACGGGACGGTGGTCGGTGGCGGTGCGGCCGTCGACGCGGAGGGTGTCGGTCATGGGGTCCTTTCGGTGCGGGGCAGCGTGATGGCCCCCGTCTGGAGGTGGCCGACGCTCGAGACCTCGGGACCGAGGAAGCGCCGGGCGAGCCGGATGAAGCCGTTCTTGTCGTCGCCCGTCGCCTCGAACGAGTAGGTCGGGGCGGTGGTCGCGGTGCGCTCGAGCCCGTGCTCCACGAGTCGGCGGTAGACGTCGTTCGCGGTCTCCTCGGCGCTGGAGACGAGCGTGACCTCCGGACCCATGACGAACTGGATCGCGGCGGACATGAGCGGGTAGTGGGTGCAGCCGAGCACGAGGGTGTCGACGTCGGCGGCACGGATCGGGTCGAGGTAGCCGGCCGCGATCTCGCGCAGGGACGGCGACGAGGTGTCCCCGGCCTCGACGAACTCGACGAACCGGGGGCACGCGGCGGTGGTCAGCGTGACGTCGGCGGCGACCGCGAAGGCGTCCTCGTAGGCGCGCGACGCGATGGTGCCCACGGTGCCGATCACCCCGACGCGGCCCGTCCGGGTCTGCTTGACGGCGGCGCGGGCCGCGGGCTGGATGACCTCGACGACGGGGATGCCGTATGCCTGCTCGTACCGTTCGCGGGCGTCGCGGAGCACGGCGGAGGACGCGGTGTTGCACGCGATCACCAGCGCCTTGACGCCCTGCTCGACCAGGTCGTCCATGACCTCGAGCGCGTAGCGGCGGACGTCGGCGATGGGCTTCGGGCCGTAGGGCGAGTGCACGGTGTCGCCGACGTAGCGGATGCTCTCGCGCGGGAGCTGGTCGATGATGGCGCGGGCCACGGTGAGGCCGCCGACCCCGCTGTCGAAGACTCCGATCGGTGCATCCGTCACGGCACCAGCGTACCGACGCCCGCCGACCAGCACCGACGCGACCACGCGCGCCACGCAGGCCGGGCGCACGGGATGATCCGGGCCTCCCCACCGGTACGTCACTAGTGTCGGAGACGTGACCAGCGCGCTCCTCACCGACCAGTACGAGCTCACCATGGTGGACGCCGCCCTGAAGGACGGCACCGCCGACCGCCGATGCGTCTTCGAGGTGTTCGCCCGGCGGCTGCCGGACGGCCGCCGCTACGGCGTCGCTGCCGGGCTCGGACGCTTCCTCACCGCCCTCGGCGACTTCCGCTTCGGCGACGAGGAGATCGGGTTCCTGCGCGACCGCGGCGTCATCGACGCCGGCACCGCCGCGTGGCTCGCCGACTACCGGTTCAGCGGCGACGTCCGCGCCTACCGGGAGGGCGAGGTCTACTTCCCGAACTCCCCCATCCTGCAGATCGAGGGCACCTTCGCCGAGGCCGTCGTGCTCGAGACCCTCGCCCTGAGCATCTTCAACGCGGACTCCGCGATCGCCTCGGCCGCCGCCCGCATGGTGTCGGCCGCCGACGGCCGCCCGCTCGCCGAGATGGGCTCCCGCCGCACCGGTGAGTGGAACGCCGTCGCCGCCGCCCGTGCCGCGTACATCGCCGGCTTCGGTGCGACGAGCAACCTCGAGGCCGGTCGCACCTGGGGCATCCCCACGATGGGCACCGCCGCGCACGCCTTCACGCTGTTGCACGACTCCGAGGAGCAGGCGTTCCGTTCGCAGCTCGACGCGCTCGGCAACGGCACGACCCTGCTCGTCGACACCTACGACATCGAGGCCGCGGTCGAGACGGCCGTCCGGCTCACCGACGGCAAGCTCGGCGGCGTCCGCATCGACAGCGGCGACCTGCCGTCCGTCGTCGCCGCCGTGCGTGCGCAGCTCGACCGCCTCGGCGCGACGAGCACGAAGATCACGGTGACGAACGACCTCGACGAGTACACGATCGCCGCGCTCCGAGCCGCCCCGGTCGACTCGTACGGCGTCGGCACCTCGGTCGTCTCCGGTTCCGGGCACCCGGCCGCCGGCATGGTGTTCAAGCTCGTCGCGCACCGGGACGCGGACGGCGGCGACTGGGTCCCCGTCGCCAAGAAGTCGGCCGACAAGGCGTCGATCGGCGGCCGGAAGGAGGCGGGCCGACGGCTCCGCAACGGCGTCGCCACCGCCGAGATCGTGCTCACCGGCGCGCAGGTCGGCCCGGACGAGCGGCCGCTGCTGGTCCCCGTGGTCACCGGCGGCGAGGTCGACCCGGCGTTCCTCGGCACGCAGGGGGTCGAGGCCGCACGCGCGCACCACAGGCGCGCGAAGGCGGAGCTGCCCGCCGATGCGTCGCGCATCGGTCGCGGCGACCCCGCCATCCCCACCCTGGTGATCTAGGGCACGCGTCGCGCGTCGCGTCGCGGCGCGCGTCGCGGCGCCGCTTCGTGAGCAGCAATGGTCGGGTCTGTGTGACGGACCCGACCATTGCTGCTCACGAAGCGACCGACAGGCGGACGGGAGGCCCGTGGCGGCGTCGCCACGGGCCTCCCGTCCGTCTACTGGTCGCGTCTACTCGGCCTTCATCTTCTCGTAGATGGCCTTGCAGTCCGGGCAGACCGGGAACTTCTCCGGGTCGCGACCCGGGATCCACTTCTTGCCGCACAGCGCCTTGACCGGCTTGCCGGACAGCGCCGACTGCAGGATCTTGTCCTTCTTGACGTAGTGCGAGAACCGCTCGTGGTCACCGGGTTCGATCGCTTCGTCTTCGAGGAGCTTCTCGAGCTCCCGGTCCATCACGTCGAGGCCGCCGCCTGGTTCCGTCATGCTCATGGGTCCAGGGTACGACGGTCCGCCCTCGGGCGCGCCGCTCGTCCGCGCTCTGCGCCGCTCGTTGCGCTGTGTCGCTAGTTGCGCTGTGCCGCGGCGAGCAGGTCGGGGCCGCGGCGGTCGAACAGGCGTCCGCCGGCGGAGACACCGATCACGAGCACGACGGCACCGACCCCGATGCCCACCAGGAGCGTCAGCACCGACCAGGGCTCCGGACCCTGCACGACAGCGAGCACCGCGAGACAGGCAGCGGGGACCGTGCAGAGCACGATGCCGATCACCATGGACGCCTGCGCGACCGTGGCGGTGACGCCGGCAGCCTGGGGCTGCTGGAAGGGGTGGTCGCCCGGCCGCACCGTCGGGTAGGGCATGAGCACGGACAGGACGCTCGACAACCCGAGGCCGGACAGCAGCGCGCTCGCACTCACGCCGATGAGCAGCGGGAACGCCGCCCAGTCTCCGAACAGCCGGGCGGACAGCGCGGCCCCCGCGACGATCGCTGGCGCCCCCACGACCAGCACGGGCACGACACGACCGAGCCGGTCGCTCCACCCGGGCGCACCCGAGGCGACGTGCAGCCACACGGCGGTGTTGTCGTACGAGACGTCGTTGTGCGGCAGGAACCCGGCGATCAAGGCCATCAGCGGCAGCGGCACGAGGGCGGTCCACTGCCACGGCACACCGGCGACACCGAGCGGGATGACGACGATCGGCACGAGCAGGATGATGAGGTACGACGTGCGGTACCGCGGGTCGCGGACCCAGTAGGTGAGCGCCCGGGCGGCGACGGCCGACACCGGAGCCGAACCGAACCGGTCGAACCAGCCCAGGCCCTGGTAGCGACGGGTTCGGGCGCGGTCGTCGACGGTCTCGAGCGCACGGCCGACGAGTGCCCACCACGCCCAGGCGAGGAGCGCGACGACGGCGACCGCGACGAGGAGCTTCAGGACACCGGCGCCGACGTGGCCGCTCGCGACCTCGGCGGGCACAGCCCACGCGGCGCCCCACGGGGTCCACCCGGCGACGTCCGCGACGCGCTGCATCTCCGCGCCCTGCGGGTCGAGCCAGTCGACGCGCAGCAGCAGCGCCACCGTCGGGATCGACAGCGCGATGATGACGAGGGCCACCAGCCACCCGGCGTCGCGGGAGCGGCCCGGCCCGATCAGCCGGGAGCCGACGGTGCAGCAGACCCGGATGAGGAGCGCGCAAGTGGCGACCCCGAGCAGCCCGCCGAGCACCGCGAGCAGCCCGAGACCGGGGTCACGGGCCCAGGCGACGACCTGGCCGACCGCGACGACGACCACACCGATCACCGGGATGCCGACGAGGCCGGCGACGACGAGTCCGATCGCCAGGCGACGGCGCTCGATGCCGAACACCGCGAAGCGCCGCGGGTGGAGCTGGTCACTCCGGCCGACGACGAGCGGCACGACCGTGAACCCGAAGGTGATCAGGGTGCCGACGGGCACGATGACGGCACGTGCGACGTCCGGGTCGGCGTCACCGAGGGCGATGGTCTGCGACGCGACGAACACGGCGGCGAGGAGTCCGACGAGGCTGGCGAGCACGACGGCGACGGACCGGCGGGCGGTGCCGCGGACCTCGCCAGCGAGCAGGTCCGCCCTCAGCCGGAGAAGCTGTGCAACCATTCCATGCTCTCCGCGACGACACGACCGCCGGCGAGTTCGACGAACTTGTCCTCGAGGCTCTTGCGCCCGCGGACCTGGGCCATGGTGCCGGACGCCAGGACCTTGCCGCCGACGATGATGGCGACCGAGTCACAGGTGCGCTGCACGAGCTCCATCGAGTGGCTGGACAGCACGACCGTGCCGCCGCCCCGGGTGTACCGGCGCAGGATGTCCGTGATCGTCGCCGCACTCACCGGGTCGACCGACTCGAACGGTTCGTCGAGCACGAGCACCCGCGGCGAGTGGATCAGGGTCGCGGCCAGGGCGATCTTCTTCGCCATGCCGACGGAGTAGTCGGCGACCTGGCGGCCCAGCGCCTCGCCCAGCCCGAAGGCCTCGGCGAGGTCGGCGCTGCGCTTCCGGGCGGTGGCACCGTCGAGCCCACGGAGCGTGGCCGAGTAGTAGAGGAGCTGTGCGCCGGTCAGCCGGTCGAACAGGCGGAGCCGGTCCGGCAGCACACCGAGACTGCGCTTCGCCGCCGTCGGGTCGGCCCAGACGTCGTGGTCGAGCACCGTCACCGAGCCGGCGTCGGGGCGCAGCAGTCCGGTGATCATGGAGAGGGTCGTCGTCTTGCCGGCGCCGTTCGGGCCGACCACGCCGAAGATGGAGCCCTGCCGGATCTCGAGGTCGACCTCGTCGACGGCCAGGGTCTGCCCGTACCGCTTGACCAGGCCGTTCGCCGCGAGGACGACGGGCTGGAGCGTCTGCGGCTGCTTCGGGGCGGCGGTGCGGGGCGCACGCTTCTTCGCCGCGGGCGCGGCGGTGCTCGCCCGGTCAGCGACGTCCGTCGCGTCGTCCGCGTCGGTCGGGACGGGAGGCGCGGCGTCGGTCCGCGGGGCGGCCTTCGTCGGGCGCTTGGTGCGTCCCTTGCCGGTGCGCGCCTTCGCGGGGCGGGGCGCTGCGGCCGCCGTGTCGTCGGTGCGGTCGTCCGTCGTCGCGTCGTCCGTGCGGGTCTCGGTCGTCGCTTCGGTGCCGGTCGTCGCTTCGGTGCCGGTCGTCGCGTCGGTGCCGGTCGTCGCGTCGTCCGGGTGGGTCGCAGTCGTCGCGTCGGTGCGGACGGCCGTCCCGTCGGTCATCGCGTCATCAGTGGCGGCGTCGTCCGCATCAGTGTCCCCCGTGTCGTCGTCGGCTGCGTCGTCCTCAGCAGCCGCGGCGGTGTCCGCGTCGTAGGCGTCCCCCGCCTCGGTCATCCAGGCAGCGTCGGCCGTGGCGTACACGTCCTCGTTCTCTGCTCGCGCTGGCATCGACCCACCGTACCAACGCTCTCCGACCGTCGGGAACCGTCTCGGCCAGGGTCACGAATTGAGTACGAAGCACGCAGACCCGTACCCCGCGAGGGGGTGTTTCCGTATCATTCACCAGGGCACGAAGGAGTGTTCACCACTTGGAAACCTGCTCCAGCAGGCGATCCCGGCAGCCTCCTCGCTGCGACGACCACGTCGACGCGACCGGTTCTCGGGCAACTCGGACGTTGGAAGCGCAGACTCGACGAGGCCCGCCCGTACCCCAGGGTGCGCGGGCGGACACCAGAAGGGACCAGCATGACCACGCAGATCGTGATCCTCGCAGCGGGGATGGGCAGCCGTCTCGGCCGCAGCCTGCCGAAGCCGCTCACGGAGCTCAGTGACGGCCGCACCATCATGCAGCAGCAGTTCGACAACATCCGCGCCGCGTTCGGTTCGAGCGCCCGCGTGACGATCGTCGTCGGCTACAAGTCGGAGCACATCGTCGAGGCGTTCCCCGAAGCGAACTTCGTCTACAACGAGTCCTACGACTCCACCAACACCTCGAAGAGCCTGCTGCGCGCTCTCAAGGCCACCGGCAAGAGCGGTGTCCTCTGGATGAACGGCGACGTGGTCTTCGACCCGATGGCGCTGGTCCGTGCGGCCGACATGATCGACGAGGGCCGTTCCTTCGTCAGCGTCAACACCGACAAGGTCTCCGACGAAGAGGTCAAGTACACCGTCGACGCCGAGGGCTTCATCCACAAGCTCTCCAAGCAGGTCGTCGGGGGTCTCGGCGAAGCCGTCGGCATCAACTACGTCTCCGCCGCCGACAAGCAGGCCCTCATCCGCCAGCTCGGGCGCGTCGACGACCAGGAGTACTTCGAGGGCGGCATCGAAGCTGCCATCGCCGAGGACGGGCTACGCTGGACGCCGATCGACATCTCCGACCTGTACGCGGTCGAGATCGACTTCGCCGAGGACCTCGAGCGCGCGAACAACCTGTTCGCCTGAACCACCGTCAGGACCCCCTCGGCGGTTCCGCCCGGAGGGAAACCGTGACCACAGCGAGTGCGCCGACCGCGCCCGTGGCTCCCGCACCCGCGAAGGCCCGGAGCGCCGGTCGGCGCTATCGTCAGGCCCTGTGGTTGCTGACCGTCCGCGACCTCCGGGTCCGCTACTCGACGTCGGCGCTCGGCTACGTGTGGTCGATCCTCGACCCACTCGTGATGTCGGGGATCTACTGGTTCGTCTTCACGCAGGTCTTCCACCGCGGCTCGGTCGGTGAGGATCCGTACATCGTGTTCCTGCTGTCCGCGCTGCTGCCGTGGATGTGGTTCACCGGCGGCGTCTCGGACTCCACCCGGGCGTTCATCAAGGAATCGAAGCTCATCCGTTCGACCACGATCCCCCGCACCATCTGGGTGGCTCGGATCATCGCGTCGAAGGGCATCGAGTTCCTGCTGAGCCTGCCGGTCCTGGCTGCCTTCGCGATCGCGACGGGTGCACACCTGCACTGGCAGGTCGTGTTCTTCCCGCTGGCGATCGTGCTGCAGTGCGCGCTGGTCTACGGCCTGGGCCTCATCGTCGCGCCGCTGGTGGTCTTCTTCCGTGACCTCGAGCGTGCCACCAAGCTCGTGCTGCGGTTCCTGTTCTACGCGTCCCCGATCATCTACGGCACGCACGCGCTGCCCTCCGCCCTGCGCGACATCGCCGCGATCAACCCGCTCACCGGCATCTTCGGCATGTACCGCGCGGCGTTCTTCCCCGGCCAGCTCGACTGGCTCGAGGTCGGCGCCTCGGTGGTCGTGACCGGCATCGTCCTGGTGATCGGGTTCGCGGTGTTCCGCCGCAGCGAGCACCGCGTGCTGAAGGAGCTGTGATGACCGCGACCGACCAGACCCGTCGCACCGAGACCGTCGCACCGGTCATCTCGGTGCGCGACGCCGGCATCTGCTTCAAGCGCAACCGTCGCGCGAGCAGGAACTTCAAGGACCTGTTCGCCGGACGCGCGCGCCGCAAGCGTGCCGATGAGTTCTGGGCGCTCCGCAACGTGTCGTTCGACGTCCGCCCGGGCGAGGCGATCGGCGTCGTGGGGCGGAACGGACAGGGCAAGTCGACCCTGCTGAAGCTCGTGGCGCAGGTCATGCTGCCCGACGAGGGCCGCGTGGACGTGGGTGCCGGCGTCGCCCCGCTCATCGAGATCACCGGTGGCTTCGTCGGGGACCTCACGGTGCGCGACAACGTGTACCTGACGGCGGGCCTGCACGGCATGTCACGGGCCGAGATCCGCGACGCCTTCGACGAGATCATCGACTTCGCCGAGATCGCCGACTTCGTGGACACCCCCTACAAGCACCTGTCGAGCGGCATGAAGGTCCGCATCGCGTTCGCGGTGATCTCGCGGCTCGACGAGCCGGTCATCCTGGTCGACGAGGTGCTGGCGGTGGGCGACAAGGCCTTCCGCGAGAAGTGCTACAAGCGGATCGAGCAGCTTCTGGCCGGCGGCCGGACGCTGTTCTTCGTCTCCCACAGCGACAAGGACCTCCGCCGCTTCTGCGACCGGGGGCTCTACCTCGACAAGGGTCGTCTGCAGCTCGACGGCACCATCGAGGCCGCGCTGGCCCGGTACGCGGCCGACTACGGCTCCTGACCGGCCGGGGTACTCCCCCTGCACCAACACCGGTATCGCTGGCTCCCTCCACAGCCCCGGCCCTCGTGCGCGCCCCCGGGGTCCCGCCGTCGGACCCTCCCCCTAGCGTTCCCCCCATGCACCACCCACCAACCGCGTACGCTGTCCCGTTCGCCGTCGACCGATCGCACGCACCGCGTCGGTACGACCTCGTCAACACCGGCCCCGAGCCGGTCGACGGGCTCTCCCTCACCCATCTGGGCAACGGCTACTGCCCGCCGCTCGCGGTGCGCCGTCTCGACCCAGGCCGGTCGCTGTCGCTGGCGGTGTTCGGCGCCGACCCCGAGGACACGGGGGTCGTCATCGTGCGGTGGCGTCGGCCCGACCGGTCCGAGTACCTCTGGCGGATGTCGCTCGTCGGGCCGGGGCTCCAGCCGTGACCCTGCGTCGACCTGCGCCACGGAGGACCCGGGGTGACGACCGGCCGTCAGCGCCCGTCGCGTTCGGCCGCGACGGTCCGCCACCGTTCGAGCAGCCACTCCACGGCCTCGTGGAACCGCTCCGTGGCGGCACCCGGGGTCGTGTCGCCGAAGTACCGTGCGACCCAGTGCTGCAGGCGTGCGAGCTCCTCGGCGTCGCTCGCGGCCGCGTCGACACGGGCGAGCACCGACGGGGCATCGGCCGCGGTCAACCAGTTCGCGTCGCTCAGGTAGCCCCGCTCGTCGACGTCGGCCTCGGGCGAGACCGGCCGCGTGACGATGAGCGGCTTGCCGACCGCCAGCCGGTCGTAGATCATCGCGCTGATGTCCGTGATCGCGACGTCGGCGTCCGCCAGCTGCCAGCCGAGGTCACCGCCGTCGTCGTACAGGTGGTGCGCGGCGGGGTCGGCCGCGTTGGCCGCGCTGATCGCCGCCACGATCCGCTCGTGCGCCGCGCGGTACGCCGGGTCGAGCACACCGCTGCGCGGGTGCGGACGGTAGACCAGACGGTGGCGGGGCGACGCCAGCACCTGCTCGGCGATGACCGTGCCGTGCGACGCGATCGACCCGTACGCTGCGGCACCGCGGTCGCCCTCCCACGTCGGGGCGTAGAGCACGACGGTCCGGTCGTCGTCCGGGTACGGGGCCGCTCCGGCGAAGTGGTCGGCCTGCGGGCGTCCGATCGCGATGGTCCGGGCGTCCAGGTCGTAGTCCCACAGCGCCTCGGCCAGACGATCGCGTGCTGCGTCCCCCGCGATCAGGGCGTAGTCGTACGCCTTGAACTGGTTCGTGGTCATGTACATCTTGTCGCTCTCGCCGTGGTTGACGAAGACGTGCCACATCCGCCCGTACCGCATCATCTGGAAGTTGCGGGCGTTCTGGTTGACGTACAGCACCACCTTCGGCGCCTGGGTGTCGACGAAGTGCTCGAGGTCGACCACCTGCCGGGCGTAGACCGCGGGCACGGGCGACTCGTCGAGCAGGGTCAGCATCGTGCCCGGGCTCCGCGAGACGATCGCCACCGGGTGCGTCTTCGCGAGTTCGGCCAGCGGCGCGTACCACTGGCGCACCTGGTACATGTTGACCGGACCGTCGGCGAAGTACACGGCGATCTCGACCGAACCGGGCGCCGGCTTCGGCGCGGACGGCAGTCGCTGTGCGAGCTGCCGCCGGCTCCGGCGCGACGTCAGGAGTCGCTCGACGAGCCGCAGGGCGGTCCGCAGGTCGCTGATGATCGACATGGTCGTTCTCCGGGTCTGCTCGGGCGGTACGGGGCGGGGCGGGTCAGACGACCGGCGGCCGCCCTGCGATGGTCATGCGTGCGACTGTGAGCCAGCCCATCGGGCGGACCGGACCGCAGTCGGTCGTCCATCCTTCGCGGATGCCCCCGAACCAGGTGGCCAGTCGGCGGGGGTGACGCCACCAGCGCGCGATCTGGATCGCGGCCCACGATCCGACGTACAGCGGTCGCAGCACCGCCGGCAGGTTGCGCCGAGCGAGCCACACCCGGTTCCGGGCGTTCAACCGGTAGTACTCGGTGTGCCGCGCCGGGTCGATCGCGGGGTGGTGCGCGACGAGGTCCCCGGCGTACCAGGTCCGACGGCCGGCGTCCCACACGCGCCAGGCGAGCTCGATGCCCTCGTGGGCGTAGAAGTACTCGGCACCCCAGCCGCCGACGGCCCGGTACACGTCCATCGGCAGCACGACGGCGCCTTCCCAGACCGAGAAGACCGGCGACGAGTGGTCCGGCTCGCCCTTGCGGATCCGCGGCACCCACCGGCGGGGGTTCGCGGCGCCCGTGGGGTCGACGACCCGTGGCTGCACGAGGCCGAGCGACGGATCGTGCTCGAACACCGCGATCGCGTCGCGCAGGAACGTCGGCGACGGCACCGAGGCATCGTCGTCGAGGAAGAACACGTAGTCGCCGTCGACGACATCGGCCCCGGCGTTGCGCCCGGTCGGGATCCCGACGTTCTCGGGCAGGGCCAGCGCCCGAACGCCGTCCGGCAGCCCGGTCGGCGCCCAGCCGTTGCCGACGCAGACGACGTCGAGCTCGACGTCCTCCTGCGCGAGCACGCTGTCCAGCCCGCGGCGCAGGTCGTCCGGTCGGGTGCCCTGCGACAGGCTCACGACGGCGACGCGCGGTCGCCCGCGGTGCACCACCGCATGGCGGCGCAGCGTTCCGGGTACGGTCGTGTCCTCGGTCACGCCTTGACCCGCTTCGAGGCGATGATCGCCAGGAAGTGCCCGACCGTCGCGAGCACGGCGAGCGGCAACAGCGCACCGACCAGGATCCGGCTGGCGAGCGGGTCGCCGATCACCAGGGCGAGCAGGGCGAAGACGAACGCGAGCATGCTCAGCTCGACCGAGTGGTACAGGCGGTGGAACGGCAGGAACTTCGCCAGACGGCGGAGCGAGGCGAGCTTCCGACCGGACGGCGCGGTGGAGGCGTCCCGCCGGTCGACGAGCTTGTCGAGCCCGGCGTTCGCACGGGCCACGTGCACCATGTCGTTGAGGGCCTTGTTCAGCACGATGACCAGGCCGAGTGCGCAGCCGATCGTCGTCCACATCCAGTCGGCGTCGTGGATCGGCCAGGTGGCTGCCCGGATGCCGAGCGCGACCGGGATCAGCCCCTCGGTCGTGTAGTGCCCCACCTTGTCGAGGAACACCCCGGCGGGCGACTTGGTGCCGCGCCACCGGGCGACCTCGCCGTCCGAGCAGTCGACGAGCATCTGCAGCTGGCCGAGCACGAGCGCCAGCGCGGCGCCCCAGATGCCGGGGATGAGCAGGGCGGCGGCGACGCTCCAGCCCACCAGGATCATCAGGCCGGTGACCTGGTTCGCGCTGACACGGGTCTTCAGGAGCACCCAGGTCAGGTACGGCGAGACGTCGCGCAGGTACAGCGAGGCCGTCCAGTGCTCGGCGTTGGCGCGGGCTCGGACCTCGTCCGGCTGGGCGACGGCCCGGAGCTCGGCGATCGAGGTCGGCCGTGCGGATCCGCGGCCGGTCGTGGGCTGGTCGGTCATTCGGTCACCGTCCCGTGTGGGTGGTCAGCTCGGACGTGCGGGTCAGGAACCCGATGATGAACCCGAGCCCCCAGCCCACGTGGATGCAGGGCAGCACGACGAGCAGCCAGAGGAGCGTCGGCAGCCCGGAGCGACGCGCCACGGCGATCGACCCCAGGACGACGAAGAGCAGGTAGACGACGGGCACCACGAACCCGAGCAGCGCCCAGGCGAGCGCCGTGCCGAGCACGGCGCCGACGATGCCGACGAGCCCGGCGACGATGCCCAGCGCCATCGCCGCCACCATGGCCGGCGGCACGAAGTAGCGCAGGCCGTTGTTCGCCGGGAACCGACGGGCGAGCTCGCCGCGCCAGAGCCCGGTGGCGACGAACTGCCGCACCAGGCGCTTCAGGCTCGGCCGCGGGCGGTACGTGACGACGAGTTCGGGCGTGAACCAGACGGTCCCACCGGTCTGGCGCAGCCGCCGGTTGAGTTCCCAGTCCTGTCCGCGCTTGATGCCCTCGTCGAAGAGTCCGACGTCGAACAGCCGCTCGCGTCGGAACACGCCGAGGTAGGCGGTCTCGGCCGGGCCCGCGGTGCCGCCGACGTGGTGCGGCGTGCCACCGAGCCCGACACGGCTGCCGTAGGCCAGGGCGACGGCCCGCTCGAAGGGGGTCCGGCCCTCGGCGCGCATGATGCCGCCGACGTTGTCCGCACCGGACTCGAGGAGCGTGTGCACCGCGATGCGCGTGTAGTCGGTCGGCAGGACCGAGTGCGCGTCGACCCGGATGACGACCGGGTGCACGGACGCACGGATCGCCACGTTCAGCCCGGCGGGCGTCGACCCGACCGGGTTGTCGATCGCGCGGATCCGGGGGTCGGCAGCGCTCATCTCGGCGACGAGCTCGTTCGTGCCGTCGATCGACGGCCCGAGCGCGAGGATGACCTCGAACGGGCCCGTGTAGTCCTGGTCGAGCAGGCTGCCGACGGCGGCCCGGACCTCGGTGACCTCGTTGAGCACGGGCATCACGTACGAGACGCCCGGCAGGGGCTGTCCGTCTGACTGCATGCGTACCTCGGGGTGCTGGCTGGCGGCACGGGACGCACCGGGGCGGTGCCGCCCCGCAGAGCGACCATGAGCCTATCAAGAGGCCGAACCACCCAGCTGCGTCGGCGCCGGACGCGCCCCGTGACGGACTGGAGGCCCGGCGCACGTCGTGCCCCGGGCCTCCTGTCCGTCGTGTGGTGGCGTCAGCCCTTGCTGTCGAACGTTCCCAGCTTCACGTCGGCCTGGCGGGTCTGGCCGTCGCGGACGTAGCTGATCGTCGTCGAGGCGCCACCCGCGAAGAAGCGCACCTGCGCGGTCAGGTCGGTGGCGTCGGAGACCGACGCCGAGCCGATCTTCGTGACGACGTCGCCCTTCTGCAGACCGGCCTTCGCCGCGGCACCGCCGTTGGACACCGACTTGATGAGGGCACCGACCTGGGTGGCGCTGGCGTCCTCGGTGGCGTCGCCGACCGTTGCGCCGAGGAGACCGTGGGTCGCCGAGCCGTTGTCCTTGATCTCGTTCGCGACCCGCTTGACCAGGTTGGCCGGGATCGAGAAGCCGACGCCGATGCTGCCTGCGGCCGACTCCGACGACGACGAGCTGCCGGCCGAGGCGATCGCCACGTTGATGCCGATCAGTCGGCCCTTCGAGTCGAGCAGCGCACCGCCGGAGTTGCCCGGGTTGATCGATGCGTCGGTCTGGATGACCGGGAGCGACACGGTGGTGTTCGCGGACGAGCTGCTGCCGTTGTCCCCGTTGCCCCAGAAGTCGAAGGGACCCGAGCCGCCGTTGCCGCCCTCGTTCGAGTCGCCACCCTCGCTGGGGGCGCTCGAGGTGACCTGGATGCTGCGGTTCAGCGTCGAGACGATGCCGTCGGTGACGGTGTTCGACAGGCCCAGGGGCGCGCCGATCGCGACCGCCGTGTCGCCCACGTTGAGCTTGGACGAGTCCGCGAACTCCATCGGCTTGAGGTCGGTCGCGTCGATCTTGATGACCGCGAGGTCGACCGTCGGGTCGGTACCGATGAGCTTGCCCGCGTAGATCTTGCCGTTCGAGGTCGTGACGGTGATCCGGCCGTTCGAGCTGTCGCCGTCGAGGGTGACCACGTGGGTGTTCGTGACGATGTAGCCGTCCTTGCTCATCACCACGCCGGAACCGGTGCCGGCCTCGTTGCTCGCGGACACGTTGATGGTGACGACGGACGGGGTGGCCTGTGCCGCGACGGCGGTGACCACGGTGGCGGAGTCGTAGTCGTTGACGGTCAGGTTGCCGCCCTGCGACGAACCGGAGGACACCACGCTGCCACCGTCGTTGCCCGAGGAGACGGCCCAACCGGCACCGCCGCCCACCAGACCACCGGCGATGACCGCGGCGATGACCGGCAGGAGCAGCTTGCTGCGCCCCGAGCGGTCCTTGGTCGTCGTGGTCGCCGCGGCGCCCGAGGCGTCGTCGCTGAAGTAGTGACCGTTGCGCTGGTTCGCGCCGTCGACGTCACCGAAGCCGCTCGTGGCCGACTGCGGAGCCTGCGCGGACGCGTTCGCGTACTCGGAGGACGAACTCGGAGCGGCCGAGGACGTCGGCTGGGCGTACTCGCCGTAGCGGGGCCGTTCGCCGCCCGGCTGGCCGTACTGGGACTGCTGGCCGTAGGGGTTCTGGGGCTGCTGGCCGTACTGGCTCTGCTGGCCGTAGGGGTTCTGGGGCTGCTGGCCGTACTGGCTCTGCTGGCCGTACGGGTTCTGGGCCTGCGGGGGCTGCTGTCCGTACGGGTTCTGGCTCTGCTGGGACTGCTGGCCGTACGGGTTCTGGCTCTGCTGCGACTGCTGTCCGTACGGGTTCTGGCTCTGCTGCGACTGCTGGCCGTACGGCGACGTCTGCTGGCCGTAGCCGCCCTGCTGCGCACCCGAGGAGTCGCCCGAGACCGCGGGGTACGGCGCGGTGTAACGGTCGGTCGCGTGGTCCGTCGACGACGGGATCACATCCGTGTGGTCCGGGGTCGTCTCGTCGTTCTCGTTCTGGTTCGGGCGAGGGGTCTCGTCCGGCTGGTCGGAGTCGTTCGGCATCGACGTGTTCCCTCTCGTGGCCGCTGCTGCGGCGTCCTCACTGGCGGCAGGCGGAGCCGCATCGTCCGGACGGCGGTCGTCGCCCTGCCCGCTGGGCGTGGTGTCGGTCATGCTGGACGTGCTCCTTTCAAGCTCGTGCAGTCTGTCGCAAGCACCTGAGCGGTCCTTCTGGCGAGGCTGCGAGCCACCCCTGGCGATCTTATGCGTGCGCTGTACACGGTGGCCCGGTCTGCCGCGGGACGGACAGCTAGGTTGGGGTCCGTTCAGCGCGACACGTCGTCGCCCGCACGGGAGGGAACCACATGCGCCAGGCAGGACCGTGGCTGCGAGCCGCCGACGGAGCGATGCTGCTCGGACCGGACGGGGTCCCCGCACCGACGGTGTTCGCCGAGATGAGCGCCCTCGCCGCCAGCACCGGCGCGGTCAACCTGGGGCAGGGGTTCCCCGACGAGGACGGACCGGCCGAGGTGCTCGAGGCCGCGGTGCAGGCGATCCGGGACGGCGTGAACCAGTACCCGCCGGGCCGGGGCACCCCCGACCTGCGGACGGCGATCGCCGAGCACCAGCAGCGGTGGTACGGGCTCGAGGTGGACCCCGACCGCGAGGTCCTCGTCACCGCCGGCGCCACCGAGGGGCTGGCCGCGACGATCCTCGCGCTGGTCGAACCCGGTGACGAGGTGATCACCTTCGAGCCGTTCTACGACGCCTACGGAGCGCTCATCCGGCTGGCCGGCGGCGTGCACGTCACGGTCCCGCTCACCGCGCCCGACTTCCTGCCCGACGAGCGCACGCTCCGCACGGCCTTCACCGACCGCACCCGCGCCGTGCTCGTGAACACCCCGCACAACCCGACCGGCCGGGTCCTGCCCACCGAGGTGCTGCAGACGATCGTCGACCTGGCCACCGAGCGCGACGCGGTGATCATCACGGACGAGGTCTACGAGCACCTGACGTTCGACGTCCCACACACGCCCATCGCGACCCTGCCGGGCGCCGCCGAGCGGACGGTGTCGGTCTCGAGCGCCGGCAAGACCTTCAACACGACCGGGTGGAAGGTCGGCTGGCTCACCGCGCCCCCGGCACTCGTCGACGCGATCACGACGGTGAAGCAGTACCTGACCTTCGTGAACGGCGCGCCCTTCCAACCGGCCGTCGCCGTGGGACTCCGCCTGCCCGACGCGGTCTTCACCGGCATCGCCGCCGACCTGCGCGCGAAGCACGAACTGCTCGCCGACGGACTGACGGCGGCGGGCTTCGACGTGATGCGACCCGACGGCGGGTACTTCGTGCTCGCCGACGCCGCGCCGCTCGGGTACGACGACGCCCGTGCCTTCTGCCTCGAACTGCCCGCGTTGGCCGGAGTCGCGGGCGTGCCGGTCTCGGCGTTCGTCCGCCCGGACCGGGTCTCCGGCTACCGGTCCCTGGTGCGCTTCGCGTTCTGCAAGCGCCGGAGTGTCCTCGAGGACGCCGCCGCACGCCTGGCGACCCTCGGAGCGCGCCCCGGCGCCTGAGACGCGACCGCGTCGGGGACGCGACCGACGCGTCAGGGCTGCCCCGGGCCTCCAGGCAGGGTGCGCAGTGCGACATCGTAGCGCCGCAGCGACAGCGACGGGTTCACCCGTCGGACGGCGTCGGTGACGGTGGTGTCGATCGTGGCAGTGAGCGTGGTCGGCGAAGCGCCGGCCGAAACGACCGCGACGCCCGACGGGTCGAGGACGACCGAGCCGCCGATCCCGATCGGCGGCGTCTGCCCGACCCCGACGACCCAGACGGTGTTCTCGATCGCGCGGGCGGTGAGGAGCGTGTGCCAGTGGTGCTCCTTGCCGGGGCCGCGCACCCACTCCGCCGGGAGGACGACGACGTCGGCCGCTCCGGTCTCGGGAGCGGCGAGCCGTCGCGTGACCTCGGGGAAGCGCAGGTCGTAACAGGTCTCGAGCCCGACACGGACTCCACCGAGGTCGAAGACCGGCAGCTGCTCCGGGTCGCCGGACTCGATGCGGTCCGACTCCCGCGAGCCGAAGGCGTCGTAGAGGTGGACCTTCCGGTACGTCGCCGCCAGGTCGCCCGACGGGAGCACCGCGACCAGGGTGTTCCGGAAGCGCTCCGGCGTGTCTGCCGACTCGGCGACCCCGACGACCAGGGCGATGCCCGTTTCGCGGGCGATGTCGCGGAGGCCGGAGACGAACGGACCGTCCAGGGGCTGCGCGGCCGCCACGAACCGATCGTCGATGTCGGCGGTGAAGTACGAGGTGTACTCCGGCGTGACGAGGAGGTCCGCGCCACGGGCCGCCGCGTCGACCGCGGAGGTACGCACGGTGGCGAGATTGGCGGCGGGGTCGTCCACGGGGGCGAACTGCGCCGCCGCGATCGTGAGGGTGGCCATGGGGCGAGCGTACCCGGGGGTCTGTGGCGGGCGGGCCTGCGGCTGGGCGTCCTGCGCCGGGGGTCTCGCGTCTCGCGTCTCGCGTCTCGTGTCTCGTGTCTGGGCGTCTCGCGGTGGGGACACGAAGAAGGCCCCGGTCCTGTTGGACCGGGGCCTTCATGTGACGCTTGGTTGCGGGGGCAGGATTTGAACCTACGACCTCTGGGTTATGAGCCCAGCGAGCTACCGAACTGCTCCACCCCGCGGCACGTTTAGAAGCCTACACGGGGCCGTGGCGGGACACAAATCGAGTGCCCCGCCACGGTGTGTCAGTTGCCGTTCTCGGCTGCCGTGGCGGCCTCGATCGCGTCCTGGAGGCGCTGGTCGGCTTCCGCCGCGGCGACCAGGTCGTTGTCGGCGTAGGCCTCCTGGCGGTCCTGCAGGGCAGCCTTGGCGTCAGCCAGGGCCTCCTGCAGGGCGTCGTTGTCGGTCGAGCCGGAACCCGTCGAGCCGGTCGAGCCCGAGCCCGAGGAACCCGTGTCGGAACCGGACCCCGTGTCGGAGCCGGAACCGCTGTCGGAACCGGAACCGCTGCCGGAACCGCTGCCGCTCGCGCCGGAGTCGCCCGCCGCGGCACCGGAGTCGCCGCCGAACAGCGAGTTCAGGGCTTCGTCGAGGGTGTCCTCGAACGCGATCTTGTCGCCGAAGGCCACGAGGACCTTCTGCAGCAGCGGGTAGGACCCACTCGAGGTCGACTGGACGTAGACGGGCTGCACGTAGAGGAACCCACCGCCGACCGGGAGCGTGAGCAGGTTGCCCTGCTTCACGGTCGAGTTGCCCCGCTTCAGGATGTTGAGCTCCTGCGACACGGTCGAGTCACCGTTGAAGAGGCTCTGCACCTGCCCGGGGCCGGGGATGTTGTCGGTCTTCGGCATCGTCAACAGCGTGAGTTTGCCGTAGCCCGACGCCTTCTCGCCCTTGCCGGCACCACCCGCGTCGGAGTTCACCGCCAGGTAGCCGGTCAGCACGTTGCGGTTGTTCGCTCCGGCCGACTGCTGCGGGATGTAGGTCGTGTACAGCGAGTAGGCGGTCCCCTGCCCCGGCACCTTCATCGTCAGGTAGTACGGGTCCTGCAGGTTCGCCCTGTTGGCGGTCGTCGTCGTCTGCGCGCCGAGCGCGTTCGTCGACGTCGCCGCGGTGTCGGCGTCACTGTCCGACGTCGCCGTGCTGGTCGGTTCCTGCGGGGTGTTCCACGCGTCGTCACCCGAGTAGAACGAGTTGGCGTTGGTCACGTGGTACGTGCCGAGGATCGAGCGCTGCACCTTGAACAGGTCCGTCGGGTACCGCACGTGGTCGAGGAGCTCGGCGCTCATGCTCGACACCGGCTTCATCGACGTCGGGAAGATCTTCTGCCACGTCTTCAGGACCGGGTCCTTCGTGTCCCACGTGTACAGCGTCACCTTGCCCGTGTAGGCGTCGACCGTGGCCTTCACCGAGTTCCGGATGTAGTTCACCTGGTCGGTGCGGTACGTCGAGGACTCGGCGCCTGCGATGCTGTCCGACAGGCTCTGGCTCTGCGAGTACGGGTACGCGTCGCTCGTGGTGTAGCCGTCCACCACCCACTGGATGCGGTGGTCGACGATCGCCGGGTAGGCGTCGCTGTCGACGGTCAGGTACGGCGCCGCCTTCTGCACGCGGGTGATCGGGTCGCGGTCGTAGAGGATCTGCGAGTCCTTGTTCACCGCGTTCGAGAGCAGGATCTGCTCCGACTGGAACTTCGCGGCGTAGACGAGCCGGTTGAAGAAGTTGCCGAGGCTCGGACCGCCGTCGCCGGCGTAGGTGGTGGTCGCGTTGCCGCCGTTGTCGTCGTCCGAACCGGACGGGTAGTCGAGCTCCACGTCCTTCGTGCCCTTCGGCGCACCCACGATCGAGTAGGGCGGCGAGGTCTCACCGAAGTACACGCGCTGCTGGAAGTCGCCCAGTGCACCGTTCGACGGGATGCCGGACTCCAGGAACACCGGCTTGCCGTCGCTCGCGCGCTGGTTGCCGTAGGCCGCGGTGACGCCGTAGCCGTGGGTGTAGACGAACGCCCGGTTGTACTGGGTGTTCGCAGCCGAGCTGAGCCCGGCGAGGTCGATGTCGCGGACCGCGATGACGGTGTCCTCGGTCTCGCCCTTGACGTCGTAGCGGTCGACGTCCAGCTCCTTCGGGAACTGGTAGTACTGCCGGTACTGCTGCAGCTGGCTGAACGTGTCGGAGACGATCTTCGGGTCGATGAGGCGGATGTTCGCCGTCGTCTGCGCGTCCTTCGCGAGCGCACCCGAGCTCGTCTCGGTCGTGGCGTCGTAGTTCTGTTCCTCGACGCCGGCGACACCGTAGGCGTCTCGCGTGGCCTTGATGTTCCGCTCGATGTAGGCGGACTCGAAGGTTCGCTCCGAGGGCTTCACCTGCAGACGCTGGACGACCCACGGGTAGATGCCGCCGACGACGATCGCGGCGACGAGCAGCAGGCCCGTGCCGACGATCGAGATGCGCCAGCGGCCGATGACCGCCGTGACGATGAAGAGCAGCGCGACGATCGCCGCGATGCCCGCCATGATCTCCCGGCCGGGGATGACCGCGTTGACGTCGGTGTACTGGGCACCGGTGATGAGGGAGTTCGACTTCGTCAGGGCCGCGTACTGGTCGAGCCAGAGGCTGACGGCCTGCAGCGCAATGTAGAGCGCCGCCGTGACCGCGAGCTGGATGCGTGCGGCACGGGAGATCCGGACCTCACGACCACCGAAGCGGAGCGCACCGTAGAGGTAGCTCGCAGCGAGCGCGGCGAGGCCGGCGATGAGGACGACGGCCGACGAGTATGCCACGATCGAGCGCCAGAACGGCAGCTCGAACACGTAGAACCCGATGTCCAGTCCGAACTGCGGGTCGCTCTTGCCGAACGGCGTGCGGTTGAAGTACTCGAGGACCATGCTCCAGCGGCCCGCGGTCGAGAGCCCGGCGAAGATGCCGAGGACCACGGGGATGCCGATCATCACGGCGCGCCGCAGCGGCTCGATGACCTGCTGGTAGCGGTCGAGCTGCGAGTTGAGCTTCGCGTAGACCGGCCGGAACCGGAACGCGAGCGCGATGCTCACGAAGACCGGGACCGCCATGCCGAGGAAGCCCGCCAGGAACATCAGGGTCCCGGCGATCCACCGGGTGGTGAGGACCTGCTGGAACCCGAGCTGCGCGAACCACGCGTAGTCGGTGTACAGGCTGGCGAAGATGAAGAAGGCGATCACCAGTGCGGCCAGCACGATGATCGTGACCACGATGGGGACCCGCGGCGAACGCCGCCCCGAGGTGGACGAGGTTGTCGTCACTTGATGTGCTCCAGACGTGTCGGACCGGCGGGCCCGGCTCGCGGCGGGCCGTCAGTGACACTGATCCTATGGGACCGGACCGAGCGTGAACCTGTACGGGGGCTCAGGACCGGGTCAGGACCCGCAGCGGGCGAGCTTCGCGGTGCTCCCGCCGTCAGCGATCGTCTGCAGGTCGGTGACGGCCTGGTCGAGCGTGGAGACGCTGTAGACGTCGAGCCCGTCCGGCACGTGCCCGACGACCTCGTCGCAGTTGTCCGCGGGGGCGAGGAACACCGTGGCGCCCGCGTCCGCGGCACCGTAGAGCTTCTGCCGGATCCCGCCGATGGGCCCGACCTCGCCGTCCGCCGTGATCGTGCCGGTGCCCGCGACGTGCTTGCCGCCGTTGAGCTTGCCCGGCGTGATCTCGTCGATGATCCCGAGCGCGAACATCATGCCGGCGGACGGACCGCCGACGTCCTGCAGGCGGATCGACACCTTGAAGGGGAACTCGTAGCGCTCGGTGACGCCGACCCCGAGCAGCGCCGTGCCCTGCTCACTGCGGGGCGTCACCCGGACGTCCTTCGTCGCGCCGTCCCGTTCGACGGTGACGGTCGCTGGGCTCGAGGTACCGTGCTGCGCGACGGCTTCACGCAGGCTCACCGCGTCGGCGTTGGTCGTGAGCGACTTGCCGTCGAACGCCGTGATGACGTCACCCTTCTCGATCGCGCCGTCGGCCGCTGAGCCCTCCTGCACGGCGCTGACCTCGAGTTCCGTGGGCAGGTCGTTCCCCTGCTGGATGAGCGCGGCGGCGACGGCTGACTGTTGCGACGCCTGCATGTCGGCGGAGTCCCGCTCGTTCACCTGCTCGGTCGTGGTGCCGCTCGGGTAGATCGCCTCGACCGGGATCACCGCCTGCGACCTGGTGAAGATCGCGCGGATCACACTGGTCCACGACGGGCGGTTCGTGGCATCGCCCTGGATGCCGACGGTGAGCATGTCGAGGGCGCCGGCCGTCGGGTACGTCTCGTGGCCGGACACCTGGATGAGCTTGACGTCCTTCGCGTCCTTGCCCGTCCCCTGCTCCTGCGTGCCGATCGTGTTGTAGACCGGCCCGGGGACCTCGATGAGGTACGGGCTGGGCAGCAGGCTCGCCAGCAGCCCCAGCACGACCGCGCCGATCAGGAACGCCCACCCGACGGTCCGGGCACGCGAGCGACGACGGGGCGCGGGGGCGAAGAGGGTCACGCGGGGTCCTTCCGAGGTGGGCACCCGCGCCTGGCGGCAGGGTGGTCGCCCACGTCTCGCGACGGGGCTGTTCGCCCTGGGCGCAGCGCTTCGGGCGTTCCCACGGGGGCATCCCAGGTGCGGCCCCGTGAGCAGCGATTAGCGTAGTCGGCATGCCTGATGAACCACAGCCGGGGCCGGACGACGACTTCCAGGAGATGCTGCGCAAGCTGCTCTCGGGCGAGGGGCAGATCGACCCGTCGCAGCTCGCCGGTGCCGCCGGTCTGCCGAACGACCCGGCCTCCGTGGCGAACCTGATGAGCCAGCTCCAGCGTGCCGCGCAGTCCGGCGGTGACGGCATCGACTTCTCGGCCACCGCCGAACGCGCCACCGCGATCGCTCGGGACGGCGGCCACCCCGTCGACCCGGCCACCTCGCAGGCGGCCGACCAGGCCTTCCAGGTCGCTGCACTGTGGCTCGACGAGGTCACGACGGTCGCCGAGCTGACCGCGACCCCGAGCCTCTACACGCGTGAGCAGTGGGCCAAGGCGACCGTCCCGGTGTGGACGCAGATCGCCGAGCCGGTGGCCTTCAGCATCGCCGATGCCCTGACCGAGGCGATCGACCAGCGTGCTCCCGAGCAGCTCAAGGCGATGCTCGGTGACGTCTCGAAGGCGATGCGCGGCATCGGCGGGGCACTGTTCGCGATCCAGCTCGGCCAGGTCGTCGGGCAGCTGTCGAAGGAGGTCGTGTCCGGCGGTGACGTCGGCGTGCCGCTCCTCGACGAGCAGGTCGCGGCACTCCTGCCCCAGAACGTCGCCGAGTTCGCCGAGGGCCTCGACGTCTCCGAGGACGAGGTCCGCATCTACCTCGCGGTCCGCGAACTCGCCCACGCCCGGCTCTTCCGGTCGGCACGGTGGCTCCGGCTGCACATCATCTCGTCCATCACGGAATACGCGCGGGGCATCCACATCCCCTTCGACCGCGTCGAGGAGCTCGCGGCCGACATCGACCCGACCAACCAGGAACAGCTGCGCGACGCACTCGCCTCGGGCGCCCTCATCCCGCCGCGGACCGCCGAGCAGGACGCCGCGCTCGCCCGGCTCGAGACGATGCTCGCCCTCGTCGAGGGCTGGGTGGACACGGTCACCGCCGCGGCCACCGTCCGTCTCCCCAAGGCCGGAGCGATCGCCGAGATGGTGCGCCGTCGCCGCGCGGCCGGCGGCCCGGCCGAGTCGGCGTTCGCCACACTCGTCGGCCTCGAGCTGCGACCGCGTCGCCTGCGTGAGGCCGCGGCGATGTGGCAGCGGGTGACCGACGAGCTCGGCGCCGAACAGCGTGACGCCCTCTGGTCGCACTTCGACCTGGTGCCGACCTCGGACGACGTCGACGCCCCCGATGCCCTCATCGCACGGCTGCGGAACCCCTCCCAGACCGACGAGGACGACGCGTTCGACAAGGCCCTCGAGGACCTGCTGAACGACTCGACCGGTGCGCGTCCGCACGAGGACGAGTCCGGCCGCGTGGCCGACGACACCGAGGGCGGAGCGGGCGACGAGCCCGGGAACGACACGGGCGACCAGCCCCGCTGAGTTCTCCACAGATCCCTCTTGTGACCCCACGCGTGCCGCACACTCCGGCAGCGTGGGGTCATGGGCATCCGCATCGATCCGACGCTCGAGTTCGTCTGGCGCGACCCCGCCACGGTCCAGCTCGGGGTCGATCCTCCACGCGCCGTCGTCGCGGTGCCCACCACGGGGGAAGAACGGTTCCTCAACGGTCTGCGACGCGAGACCGGCCACGACGTGCTGGCAGGCCTGGCGGTCGCGTCGGGGTGCTCGCCGGAACGTGCTGCGGGTGTGCTCGGTGCCGCGTCGCCCGCGGTGGTCGAGGTCCTGCCCGAGCCGCTCGAACGCATCGAGGTGCACGGCGCCGGTGTCCTCGCCGACACCGTGGCGACGTTCCTGTCCGGCGAGGGCGTGACGGTCAGCCGCACCAGCGCGCCCCCCGGGGGCCCGATCGTGCTGCCCGAGCCCGAACCGCGCCGCGCCGTGGTGGTGGCCGACCACGTCGTCGACCCGGCGCTCCGCGCCGCGTGGACCCGCCGGGGCGTGCCGCACCTGGCGGTCGTCGTCGGCGACGGACGCGTCCGTCTCGGGCCGTTCGTCGTGCCGGGAGCCGGGCCGTGCCTCCAGTGCGCTGAGTACGCACGCGTCGACGACGACCCGGCCTGGCCGGCCATCGCGGCCCAGGTGTGGGGCCGGCACCCGGCACCGCTGTCACCGTGGCGGTCGGCGGCGGTGGCCGCCGCCACGACGCGGATGCTGCTGGAACGGCTCCCGCTCCGGACGCAGCGAGCCGAGCCCGACCAGCTCGTCTTCGAGCGCGACGACCTGTCGGTCAGCCGTTCGCCGGTCCGGCCCCATCCGCGGTGCGCGTGCCGAGCGCTGCCAGGAACCGACTCGGAGCCCGGGCTCCCCCACGCGTGGAGCCCTGTTGCGACCACGTGATCGTGACGGAACGGCGGGCGCGCGTCAGCCCGACGTAGAACAGGCGTCGTTCCTCGTCCACCTCGGTGTCGGTCGACGCGTGCGAGATCGGCAGGAGCCCCTCGGCGGCGCCGGCGATGACCACGTGCGGCCACTCCAGGCCCTTCGACGAGTGCAGCGTCGCGAGCGTGACGGCGTCGACCTCGGGCTCGTGGTGCGTCGCCGCACGGTCCACCAGGTCCTGGGTGAACTGCTGCATCGTCGTGCCGGCGGGGGCGTCCTCGGCCAGGCCCATGATCGCCTGCAGCGCTTCCCACTGCTCGCGGACTGCGCCGGTGCCCTCCGGCGGCGTCTCCGTCCAGCCGCTGACCTGCAGTACCAGCCGGACACGTCGGGTCAGCTCGTCGTCGGTCTGCCGGATCGCCTCGCCGCGCATGTGGTGGACGGCGAGCTTGACCTCCGGGCGGTTGAAGAACCGGGTCCCGCCCTGCACGCGGTACGGGATGCCGTTCCGGCCGAGCGCGGACTCGAGCGCAGCGGACTGCGCTCCGACGCGGAAGAGCACGGCGCAGTCCCCGTAGGACGCTCCGGCTCCGACGAGCTCGGCGATGCGCCGGGCGATGGTCTGTGCCTCGTCACCGTCGTGGACGCAGGCCAGCACGACCGGGTCCGGGCCCGGTTCCTGGCTCTGGGCCACCAGGTCGAGTGCCCCGGGCTGCCCGCGCATCAGCGTGTTGGCCGCGGACACGACCTCGCGGGTGGAGCGGTAGTTCCGCTCGAGACGCAGGACCGACCCGCGCGGGAACTCCGAGCCGAACCCGAGCAGGTAGTCGCTCGAGGCGCCGGCGAACGAGTAGATGGTCTGACTGGCGTCGCCGACGACGCACAGGTCGTCACGGCCACCCAGCCAGGCCCGCAGCAGGTCGTGCTGCACCGGCGAGACGTCCTGGTACTCGTCGACGACGAAGAACCGGTACTGCTGCCGCACGTACGACGCCACGCGGGGCTCGGACTCGACCATGCCGAGGGTCGCCAGCAGGACGTCCTCGAAGTCCAGCTGCCGCCGGTCGTCCTTCAGCCGCTCGTACGCCTTCATCAGGTCGATGACTCGGCGCGGCGTGGTGTCGCGCGGCATCACCCGGTCGGCGGCGGCAGCCTCGTACTCGTCGAGCGAGAGCATCTGCACCTTGCGCCACTCGACCTCGGCGGCCAGGTCGCGGAGCACCGGGGTGTCGACGTTCATGCCGACCGTGTCCGCGGCGTGGGCGATCATCCGCCCCTTGGACTCGACGATCTTCGGGGCGTGCCCGCCGACGGTGTCCGGCCAGAAGTAGCTGAGCTGCGCCATCGCGGCGGCGTGGAAGGTGCGCGCCTGGACCGTCCCGGCACCGAGCGCGCGCAGGCGCGACCGCAGTTCGCCGGCGGCACGGGTCGTGAAGGTCAGCGCGAGGACGTGGTTCGGCGCGTAGGTCCCGGTGGCGACGCCGTAGGCGATCCGGTGCGTGATCGCGCGGGTCTTGCCCGTCCCGGCACCGGCGAGCACGGCGACCGGACCGAGCAGGGTGCGGGCGACCGTCCGCTGCTCGGCGTCGAGCGCGGCGAGCAGTTCGTCGGGCGAGGGCGGCCGGGGTTCGACTGCCCCGGCGCCCCTTGCACCGTGCGGACCGGTGACGCTCACGGCAGGTCCAGCGGCCCGCCGTACCACTCCTCGATGATGGCGCGGGCGATCGAGGTGCGTCCCGGCAGCAGCAGGGTGTCGCCGGCGCGCTCGCGGATCTCGTCGCGCGAGAACCACCGGACGTCCAGGATCTCCACGCCGTCGGGTCGGGCGGTCGTGGGGTCACCGCCGGCTGCGCGGGCACGGAAGCCCACCATCAGCGACGCCGGGAACGGCCACGGCTGCGAGCCGAGGTACTCGGGCTCCTCGACACGGACGCCGGACTCTTCCCAGACCTCGCGGCGGACGGCGTCCTCGAGCGACTCCCCCGGCTCGACGAACCCGGCCAGCAGCGAGTACCGGTCGGCGTCCCACGCGGCGTTGGAACCGAGCAGGATCCGGTCGTCGGCGTCGACGACCCCGACGATGATCGCCGCGTCCGTGCGCGGGAAGAGGTCGTGCCCCTCGGGGTCGCGGCGGACCCATCCGCCGCTCACGACGGCAGTGGGTGAGCCGGTTCGCGGCGAGAAGCCGTGCACGGCGTGCCAGTTGGCCATCGCGACGGCTTCGACCGCCAGGCCCTGGTCGCGCGGCGAGAGCTCGGTGGCGAACATCCGGAGGCTCTGCCAGGCGTCGTTGTCGGGTTCGATGGCGGTGGCTGTCGCGCTGTCGATCAGGGCGGCGACGAAGCGCGTACCCGCCGGGGCATCGGCGGCGTCCGACACCGCACGGCCGAGGTACAGGGTCACGGTGTCGACCGGGATCTCCGCCGCGGTCACGAAGCGCAGGGTGCCGTCGGCGTTCCGGAGCATCTCGGCACCACGCACCGGCAGGTACCGGGTGTGCTCGTCCTCGCGCAGGACGCGCTCGACGTCGTCGGTCGTGCGGAACTCGGCGTCGCGGTCGAGTTCGTTGCGGGAGAGCGGGAGCCGGGCGGCGAACTCGACGGTCACGGCGGGAGAGCTCCTCGGATCGGGTGCGGACGTGCAGGAGACGTGCGGTGGGCGTGCGGGCCGCCGAACAGCGTGGCGTGCAGCCGTGCACGCGTCACGCGCCTACCCTGAGGGGCATGGCGGGATCCCAGTTCACTCTAGCCGCGTTGGCGACGACGGCCGTTCCAGGTCTCCTCGTCACGGGCACGCGCACGCTCGGCTCGGCCGCGGCCGGCGACTACGAGTCGGCGCTCCTCCGCGACGCCGACGGTGCCGAGATCGTCATCCGCCGCCCCCGGAACCAGCGCGCCGAGGCGCGGCAGTCGGCCGACCTCGTCGCCATCCGCGCGCTGAGCGCCGGCATCCGCACACGCCTGCCGTTCGGCGTCGCCGAGTACCGCGGCCAGGCGCCGATCGGGTCGACGCGCGCCATCGTCACGACGCGGCTGGTCGGGGCCCACCCGACCCTCGCGTCGCTCGTCGAACGCCCCGACCTCGCCACCAGCGTCGGCCGTGCCGTCGCCTCGATCCACCAGCTGCCGACGAGCTTCGTCTCCGACGCCGGCCTGCCGTCGCTCACGCCGTTCGAGGTGCTCCGGTCCGCCGTCTCGGTGATGGACCGCGCCGTGGCGACCAAGCTCGTCCCCGCCGCGCTCGTCGAACGCTGGGAGGGTGCCGCCCGCGACCAGCAGCTCTGGCAGTTCACGCCGACCGTCGTGCACGGTTCGCTCGGCACAGGCGCCCTGCTCGTGGACGGCGACGCGGTGACCGGGATCCTCGACTGGGGCGAGCTGCGGCTCGGTGACCCGGCGAAGGATCTCGCCTGGGTGCTCGCCGGCCGCCGCGACGCCTTCGACACCGTCCTCAGCGCCTACGAGGCGAACGGCGGCGGGCGTGACCGACAGCTCGCACAGCGTGCACGCGTGCACCACGAACTCGAGACGGCGCACTGGCTGCTGCACGGCGTCCAGGCGAAGAGCACCGAGGTCGTCGATGACGCCGTCGCGATGATGCACCGCCTGGTCGATGCCGTGCACGCCCCGAGTGCGGAACCGCTGCAGTCCGTGTCACCGGAGACGATGGAGATCGGCGAGGTGGAGCAGCTGCTGTCCTCCACCGAACGCCGCCACGGCTGACGCCGCCGCCCCACGCTTCGTGAGCAGGAATGGTCGGGTCGCTGCGGCGCACCCGACCATTCCTGCTCACCAAAGCGCGGCAGGAGTCGTGGACGCGACCGCCTGGAGGCCCGGCGCGGGTCCGGCGGGCCGGCAGCGGGCCTCCAGTGCGGAGCACGACACGAACGCAACGCGGCCGCAGGACGTCAGCCGACGGCCTCCGACCAGGCACGCTCGAGTCCGGCGCGGTCGAGCAGCTCGGTCGGACGGACCTCCAAGTCGTCGGCGACGAAGTAGAACACCGCATCGACCTGGTCGAGCGGCCGCCCGGTGAACTCGGCGTAGGCGACGCGGTAGAGCGCGAGCTGCAGCGTGCGGCGGGCCAGGTCGTCCGCCCCCGACGGCGCCTTGCCCGTCTTCCAGTCCACCACCTCGGCGCGCCCGTCGATCTCGTACACGGCGTCGAGCTTGCAGACCACGCTGTGGCCGAGGAACGGGATGTGGATCTCGCGCTCGACCTCGATCGGCGTCAGCCCGGCCCACCGTGAGCGGGCGAACGTCGCCTGGAAGGCAGCAAGGCGACGGGCGTCGTCGTCGGTGACCACGGCGTCCGGCGACGAATCGGCGAGGTCGTCGGCATCGAGGTCGAGCTCGCCGTCCCAGACGTCGAGCGTCTCGAGCGCGCCGCCGCTCCGCGCCCGCTGTTCCACCCACTGGTGGAAGAGCGTGCCGAGCCGGGTGGCGCGGTACGGTCGCTCCGGCATCGGCCGGCGGAGCCGCTCGGCCACGGAGTCGGGTTCGGTCAGGTAGTCCTTGAAGCCCGACGCCGGGACACGGTGCGGGACGGCGACCGCGTGCTTCGCGTTCCGGGTGGCATGCCGTTCAGCGAGCAGCAGGTCGATGTCGGCAGCGAAGCGCCCCGCAGCGCCGGGGTTCGCGTTCCGCACCCGCTCGGCGGCGGCCAGGACCCGCGGTGCACGCTGTCCGAACGGCACGTGCGGCCAGGTCTGGGTCGCGCCGCTCTCCCCCATCGGGTTCTCGTCGTGCACCGTCGTCTCCGGGATCGCCGCACCGTCGATGACGCCGGCGTCCACCAGGTCGCGCAGGTAGCGGCTCGGCTCGGTGGGTCGGACCCCGCCGGCCCAGAACGAGCCGGACACGAGCAGGTCGTGCTTGGCACGGGTCAGCGCGACGTAGGTCAGCCGGCGTTCCTCGTCCTCGTTGCGGGCCTTCACCTGTTCCTTGAAGGCGTCGATCGCCGCGGTGACGTCCTTCTGGGTCTCCTGCCCGCGCCATGCGAGTCGCGGCAGCTCGGCGGCGTCCCCGCGGAACTCGTACGGCAGCCGGCCGAACCCGAGCCAACCGGACGAGCCCTCCTGCGGACGCGCCGGCAGGCCGCCCTCGACCATCCGGGGCACCGCGACGGCGTCCCACTCCAGCCCCTTGGACCCGTGGATCGTCAGGATCTGCACGGTGCCGGCCTCGGGCTCCTCGGAACGCGGGCCCATGTCGTCACGCCGGGCGGCGGCGTCGATCCACCCGAGGAACGAACCGAGGTCGGCCCGGTCGTCGGTCGACACGAAACCGGCGAGCTCGTCGATGAAGGCGTCGAGGTACGCGCCGCTGCCCTGTTCGTGCGCGGCGACCTCGATGTCGAGTCGCATCTCCTGCACGACGAGCGTCACGAAGTCGACCAGGTCGCTCCCCGCGCGTGAGCGGAGCATCGCGAGCTGCCCGCCGAGCGCACGCATCCGGCTGCGACCCGCGGGGGTGATGCCCTCGAGCGCGCCGTGCTCGTCGGGTGCGGTCGCGACGAAGTCGAGGGCGTCGACGATCGACCCGTGCTCCCCGGCAGCCACCGAGGCACGGAAGGCCGCGGTCAGGTCGTCATCGAGGCGCTGCTGGGTGTGGTCGCGCTGGAACAGCCACCGGGCGAGCTGGTGCAGGGCGACGATGTCCGCCGCCCCGACCCGCCACCGTGCACCCGCGAGCAGCCGGAGCAGGTCGTTTCCGGCCGCCGGGTCGTGCAGCACCCGCAGGCACGCCACCAGGTCGACGATCTCCGGACGCTGGAGCAGTCCGCCGGTGCCGAGCACGTGGTACGGCACCCCACGGGCACCGAGCGCCGCCGTGAACGCCGCGAGGTCCTTCCGGGCCCGCAGCAGCAGCGCCATCGAGCCCGCCGGGTTCTGCCTGCGGTGGTCCTGGAACCACGCCGCGACCTCGTCGGCCTCTTCCGGCAGGGTCTCGGGGAACACCACCCGCACGGTGCCGGCGTCCGCACCTGGCCGCGGGGAGAGTCGTTCGACGTCGACCTCGGACGCCTCGGACAGCGGTGACACGATCGCGTTCGCCCCCGCGAGCACGTCCACCGGGTTCCGCCAGCTGGTCGACAGCGCGAAGGTGACGGGTTCGGCCACGCCGGGTTCGTCGCCGCCGAAGTCGCGCGGGAACCGGGCGAGGTTCGCGGCACTCGCACCGCGGAACCCGTAGATCGACTGGTGCGGATCGCCGACCGCCATCACCGAGTGCCCGCGGAACAGCCGGGCGAGGAACCGGGTCTGCACCACCGAGGTGTCCTGGTACTCGTCGAGGAGCACCACCCCGTACCGGCTCCGCAGGTCCGTCACGCCCCGCGGCGCCGACTCTGCCGCGGCGAGCGCGAGGGCGATCTGGTCGGAGAACTCCACGAACCCGCGGTCGACCTTCTGTCGTCGGAACTCGGCGACCAGGTCGGCCAGGGGTTCGAGGGCGCCGATCGCGGCGACCGCGTCGGTGATCGCCTTGTACGGCTTGCCGCGGTTGCCGGGGAGTTCGAGCAGCTCGGAGAACTCGATCGCGAACCGGCGCAGGTCCTCCGGCTCGACGAGGTGTTCCGAGGTGGCGCCGGCGAGCGCGACCACGGCCGCGGTCAGGGTGTCGACGTCGCGGTCGAGCCCGGCGAGCCGGTCGTCGCGCGCGGCCACCACGACCCGACGGGCGAGCTGCCAGGCCGAGGGCTCGGTCAGCACCTGGGACTCGCCGTCACGCCCGACGAGCAGGGCGTTCTCGCGGAAGACCGCGTTGGCGAAGGCGTTGTACGTCGAGACGGTGGGTGCCTCGAAGGCGTCACCGGGGGTGATCAACCCCACGTCCTCGAGCGCACGGATGCGGTCGTTGATGCGGACGGAGAGCTCGCCGGCGGCCTTGCGGGTGAAGGTCAGGCCGAGGACCTCGTCGGGGCGGACGAGTCCGTTGGCCAGCAGCCAGACGACGCGCGAGGCCATCGTCTCGGTCTTCCCGCTGCCGGCACCGGCGACGACCAGCGCCGGCACGAGCGGTGACTCGATGACGGCACGCTGCTGGGCGGTGGGACGAGGGCGGCCGAGGGCGTCGGCGATGGCGTCGGCGCCGTGCCGGATGACGGGCGGTGCAGCGGCAACAGTGTCGTCCGCAGCGGCAGCCGTGCCGGTCGCGTCACCCGCGTCGGTCGCGTCCGCCGTGTCGGTCGTGTCCGCCGCCTCGGTCGTGTCGCTCACCAGGTCACCTCCGCCACCACGTGGATCCGGCACTCGACCCCGGTCCGGGCCTTCTCGCAGTGGTCGTCCACGTGCGCCACGAACGTGTGTCCGGCCATGCCCCGCGCCACCCCGTGCAACCGCTCGCGGTAGGCCTCGCGCGCCTCGGCGTCGAACGCGTGCTGCGTCCGCTCGGAGTACGCCTGTCCGCCGCGGGGGTTCTGGACGAAGACCAGCCTGGCGTCGGTCATCGGAGACCCCGCCGGCACGCCCTCGACCGCGCCGTCCTCGACCGCGAGTTGGTAGGCCCCGAGCTGCGGGTGTTCCGGCATGTCGTTCTTCTCGCTGGGCATCGACCGGCCGGTCTTCAGGTCGACGACGCTGACACGGCCCTCGGCGTCGACCTCGATGCGGTCGATGCTCCCCCGGATCCGGGCGGGCCCGGTCACGAGCGCGAACGAGGTCTCGGCGCCGAGCAGCCTGCGGCCGGCGCTGGCGAAGGTGCGGAGGTAGTCGCTCAGCCCCTCGATCATCCGCCGGGTCCTGGCACGTTCGCGGTCGGCGACCCAGGGCGACTCGAACGTGAGCTCGTCCCACCGCGCCTCGACCCGCTCCCACAGCGACTCGACGTCGATCTCGGTGGCGTGCTCCATCGCTTCGTGCACGATCGTGCCGATGCCCATCGCCGGGCTCGGGGCACCGCCGCCGAAGGTCTGCGCGAACCAGTGCACCGGGCACTCCTCGAAGGTGCCGATCCGCGACGGCGACACCGACACGGCCGGGGCGACGGGCTCGCCGCCCTCGATCTCGGGCGCTGGCTCGGCGTCGAGGTCGACCAGGGGGTCGTCCGTGGTCGGCTCGGCGAGCCCGTACCACTCGTCCGGGTCCGCCCCGGGGACCTCTGCCTCGGCCAGGCGGGCCAGCGCGGACGCGGCCTCGTGGTCGCCGGAGCCCACCACCCGGCGGCGCAGCGACCCGGCGAGCCCACGCAGGGACAGCGGGTGGACGGTCGGTTGACGGTCCGGCGGCACCGGGACGAGCCGGACGAAGGGTGACGGCGACTCGTCGTCGTTCGCCACCGTGCCGATGACGACCTGGGTGGTGGCCCGAGAAACGGCCCGGGCGAACAGCCGCAGTTCGTCGGCGACCACGGCGGCTCGGTCGTCGATGGGTGATCGCTCGACCCCGGCAGCGGCGCGGACCAGGCCGTCCGGGTCGAGCAGACTGCCGCGCACTCGGGTGTTCGGCCAGACGCCGTCCTGCAGACCGAGCACCACGACCACGTCGCACTCGAGCCCGATCGTCGCCGACGGCGTCAGGACCCGCACCCGGCCGGCGGTCCGGTCGGGGCCGATCGAGTCCTCTGGCAGGTCCGCGCCGAGCAGGTCGTCGACGAAGACCCGCGCGGGCGCGTCCGGCGTGCGCTCGACGAAGCGCTTGGCGGCGGTGAACAGGCCGACGACGGCGTCCAGGTGCCGGTCGGCTTCCCCGGCGCCGACCCCACCGGCGGCGGACTGGGCACCCCATGACTTCGCGAGACCGCTGCGCTCCCAGAGGCCCCAGAGGATCTCCTCGATGCTCGATCCTGCATCCGCGTCGGCACGAGCCTGCACCAGGCTGCGGGCCAACCGGGTCGCCCGTCGCGCGAACCCGGCGTCGACGGTCGCCAGGCGCTCCGGCGCGCCCAGGGCATCGACCAGCAGTTCGTCGGCGGTGCGGCTGCCGTCGCCCGCGAGTTCCTCGCGCCGCAGGGCGAGCCGGAGCCGGCGCATGGCCAGGGTGTCGAGGCCACCGAGGGGCCCGGTGGCGAACGCGGTGGCCAGGGCAGCGTCCAACGGCACGACGTCGAGCGCCACCGCGGCCGCGTCGAGCAGCGCCCGCGCCGCGGAGTCGTCGCGCGGACGGACGGGCGCGGCACCAGCGGTCGCCGGGACCTCGGCCACGGAGAGTGCCCGGACGAGTTCGGGGATGGCAGCACCGCTGCGGGTGACCACGGCCATCCGGTGCCACTGCACACCGTCGAGCAGACGGTTTTCGCGCAGTCGACGGGCGATCGCCACGACGAGCGCGGACCGGCTGGCGGCTTCGAGGTGCACGACGGCGTCGGACCGCGCATCCTGGTCGCCCGCCGACGCGCTGCGCTGCCGACCGGCCGCCGCGGTGCCGATTCGACCCGTGACGCCGGTGACCAGGGCACGGATCGGGGCGGGGTGCCGGTGCACGGCGCCGAGGAACAGCTCGTCGACGCGGTCCACCCCGAGTCGCACGGCCAGCCGACCGAGCACGTCCGGTTCGGCGCCGCGGAACGCCGAGGCGGCGATGTCCGGATCCCCGAAGGCGACGACCTGCACGCCGGAGCGCGCGAGTGCCCCGAGCAGCGCGATCTCACCCTCCACCAGTTCCTGCGTGTCGTCGACCACGACCAGGCGCAGGGCGGCGATGCCGGCGGGGAGCTCGTGCCGCAGCACCGCGGCGGTGGCGTACGCCACGAGTTCGCCGGAGTCGAGCCCGGTCGGTCGGAACGCGGTCACCGATGCCCGGTAGTCGTCCACGAAGTCCCCGACGGCCCGCCACTCGGGCCGTCCGAGCTCGTCGCCGAGTTCCCGCATGTCGTCGGGCTCGACGCCGGCGGCCACCGCACGCATCATGACGTCGCGCAGGGCGGTGCGGAACCCCGCTCGCTCACGGACGACGGCGGTGATCGGGTCGGGCCAGGCCGGTCCGGCTCCGTCGAGTTCGTGCCCGGCGAGCAGGTCGGCGATGATCCGGTCCTGCTCCCCACCGGTGAGCAGCGTCGGGGGTTCCTGCCCCTGCACCGACGCCGCGTGGGTGACGATCTGGAACGCGAGCGAGTTCACGGTGCGTGCGAGGGCACCCGGCACGACCCGGTCGACCGCCCGTGCGAGCCGGTCGCGCAGCGCCGTCGCAGCCGTCCGCGCCGAGGTCAGGGCGAGCACCGTCGCGTGGCCGTCGGGGGTGATCGCGTCGGGACGGGAGAGCCGGTCGGCGACGAGCCGCGCGAGCGTGGTCGTCTTGCCGCTGCCCGGCGCACCGATCACCGCGGCGTGACGGCCGTCCGGCAACGCGAGCACCGCAGCCTGCGAGGGGTCGTCGACCAGTGCGCGCGCGAACCCGGTGTCCTCGGGAGCGGGCATCAGCGTGGTCTGCGGCACGCTCGTACGGTACCCAGGACCGCCGACAGCACCGCTGCGGACGCGCGGGGCACCGGTCGTCACGCCGTCGAGTGCGCCCGCGGCGAACGCCCGATGCCGCACGGGACCGCTCGGATACGCTGTGCTCGTGGACATCAAGATCGGCATCATCAACAGCCCCCGCGAGATCGCCTTCGAGACCGCCCAGACCGCGGACCAGGTCGAGAAGGCCGTGTCCGAGGCGCTCACCGCCAAGTCGACGCACCTGTCGCTGCAGGACGACAAGGGCCGTCGCTTCATCGTCCCCGTCTCGGCCCTGGCGTACGTCGAGGTCGGCGCGGAAGAGGCACGGCGCATCGGCTTCGTCGCCTGACGACGTGGAACTGCTCTTCGCCGTCCTCGGCGGCGTCATCATCGGTGCGGTCGCGCACGTGATCCTGCCGTGGCGGTCGAACCGTGGCGTGCTCGTCGGCCCAGCGGTCGGCGGCATCGCCGCAGCAGTGCTCTGGGAAGCGCTGACCTGGGCCGGTTGGCGGTACGACGGCACCTGGATCTGGGTCGTGGCCCTCGTGGGGTCCGGCGCGATCACCCTCGTCGTCGAGTGGCTCCTCGGCACCCAGCGCGACAAGCGCGACGCCGAGTACTACGAGCTGCTCAAGACGCGCGGCGCCTGACGCCCCGGCAGCCGAAGCTCAAGCACCCTGACGCCCGAGCAACCTGACGCTCGACCAGCCCGCCCCTCGGGCAGCTTGACCGCTCAGGCCGTCAGACCGAGCGCGTCCATCCGTCGGGTGTGCGCGGCGATGAGCTCGGTCCAGACCGGCTCGAGCCGCTCCTGGTCCTCTCGGGCGTGCGACGCCAGCGCCGACCGGGCGACGAGCAGGGTGTCGCCCACCAGACGACGTCCCCACATCGCCAGACGCGAACCGATCTGCGGGTCGTCCTCGATGTGGGCCGTCAGCTCCTCGACGACCGCCGCTTCCTCGCGCGCGTCGAACACCGACCGCAGCCGCTGCCGCACGTCGAGCGGCAGCGAGCGGAGCAGGTTGCCGAACAGGTCGTTCAGGATGCCGGCCGTCACGTAGCCGGTCAGCATCGACTCGTACCAGTCGGCGCCGCTCGTCCGTTCGAGGAACAGGTCGATCGCTTCGCGGTGCGGGGCCATCAGCGCTGCCGGGTCCCCGCCGGTGCGCTCGATCTCGGCCACGATCGTGCGGTGCCGCTCGAGCGCCGTGGTCGCGAGCACCCCGGTGACCAGGCGGCCGGAGAGCGTCGGTGCCGAAGCACCGGCTCGTCCCATCGTCTCGTAGACGGACAGCTGCAGGTACGCGGCCTGCCCCAGGTACACGTCGAGCTCCGGGGTGACGTCGTCGAGCGCGAGCCGCTTGACCTGCGCGGCTCCGCGCGGGTTCCGCGACGCGAGCCATGCGGCAGCGAGCTGCGCCGCGCGCTTCCGGTTCCACCACGACACCACCCGACCAGCATAGAGGGCACCCGCCGGTCACCCGCCCGACGCCCAGCGGCGCCCGCCGGGCGCCCGCCCCGACGCCCAGCGGCACCCCGGAGCACCCCGGAGCACCCCGGACCACGCGCCCGTCGGGAGCCGGAGTGCCCCGGACCACCAGCCCGTCGGTAGACTGGCCCGGACTTCCACCAGAACTAAGGTGATTCTTTGACTTTCTCAGACCTCAACATCGACCAGGACATCGTCGATGCACTGGCCGGCAAGGGCATCATCGACCCCTTCCCGATCCAGGAACAGACCATCCCGCTCGGCCTGACCGGCCAGGACATCATCGGCCAGGCCAAGACGGGTACCGGCAAGACGCTCGGCTTCGGTCTGCCGCTGATCCAGCGGCTCGGTGCTGACCCGGCGCACGGCGTGAAGGCGCTCGTCGTCGTCCCGACCCGTGAACTCGCGGTCCAGGTCACCGAGGACCTCGAGCTCGCGGCCTCGAACCGTCCGACCACGGTCGTCTCGATCTACGGCGGGAAGGCCTACGAGGGCCAGGTGGAGCAGCTCAAGGCCGGCGCCCAGATCGTCGTCGGCACGCCCGGGCGACTCATCGACCTGCAGCGGCAGCGTCTGCTCGACCTCTCCCACGTGCAGGAGGTCGTGCTCGACGAGGCCGACCGCATGCTCGACCTCGGCTTCCTGTCGGACATCGAGCGCATCTTCCAGGCCGTCCCCGAGGTGCGGCACACGATGCTGTTCTCGGCGACGATGCCCGCGCCGATCGTCGCCCTCGCCCGCCGGTTCATGAGCCGTCCGGTGCACATCCGGGCGACCGACCCGGACGAGGGCCTCATGCAGGCCAACATCAAGCACCTCATCTACCGCGCGCACTCCCTGGACAAGGACGAGGTCATCGCCCGCATCCTCCAGGCCGAAGGCCGCGGCAAGACCGTGATCTTCACCCGCACCAAGCGTGCCGCGGCGAAGCTCGTCGAGGAGCTGAAGGACCGCGGGTTCAACGCCGCAGCGGTGCACGGCGACCTCAACCAGGAGCAGCGCGAGCGCGCGATGGCGGCGTTCAAGGCCGGCAAGCGTGACGTGCTCATCGCCACCGACGTCGCCGCCCGCGGCATCGACGTCGACGACGTCACGCACGTGATCAACCACACGATCCCGGACGACCCGGACACGTACCTGCACCGCGCCGGCCGCACCGGCCGTGCGGGCAAGACCGGCATCGCGGTCACCTTCGTCGACTGGGACGACCTGCACAAGTGGACGCTGATCGACAAGGCCCTCGAGTTCGGCATCCCCGAGCCCGTCGAGACCTACTCGTCGTCGCCCCACCTGTTCGAGGAACTCGACATCCCCAAGGGCACCAAGGGCCGTCTGCCCGGCTCGTCGTCGCACGCCGCCTCGGCCGGCGCGCCCGTCGAGAAGCGCAGCAGCGACCGCCCGGCGTCGGGTTCGCGTGACGCGTCGCGTTCGCGGTCGCGCAGCCGCACCCGGTCAGGAGGCTCGGAGCAGTCCGCCCCGCAGGCTCCGGCGACCGAGTCGGTCACCCCCACCGCCGCGGCAGGCCCCGAGGACGGCTCGGCCACCGAGGGTGGTTCCACCGACGGCGCCGCGAAGCGTCGCCGTCGTCGCCGCCGTCGCGGAGCCGGCACCGGCGATGCCTCGGTGACCGCCTCGGCACCGCAGGGCACGTCGGACGGCGAGTAGCGCCTCCAGTTCGAAGGGCCCGTCGCTGACGCGACGGGCCCTTCGTCGTCCCCACCCGCCGACTGCCCCCCCCCGCGAAAGCGACAGATCGCCGCGAATTGTCAGCGGGGATCTGTCGCTTTTGCGGATGGGTCGAGCCGCGCCGCGCGAGATCTGTCGCTTCGGTGGGACGGCGCGACGCGTCAGGACAGGCGCGAGCCGGGTCCGACCACGGGAGCGCTGCCCGTCGCCTCGGACACGATCGCGTCGAACGAGACGCGCGCCGTGCGGTGCTCCCCCAGCCGGTTCGGCTTGCCGGTGCCGTGGTAGTCACTCGAACCGGTGACGAACAGGCCGTAGCGCGTCGCCCAGTCGAGCAGGGTGCGCTTGCCGTGTGCCAGGTTCTCGCGGTGGTCGACCTCGAGCCCGCCGAGCCCGGCGTCGACCAGGTCGCGGAGCATCGGCTCGTCGATGACGATCCCGCGCGAGGACGCCGCCGGGTGCGCGATGACGGGCACGCCGCCCGCCTGCCGGATGAGTTCGACGCCGCGCAGGGGCGACGGTGCCTCGTGGGGTTCGTAGTAGCCGGACGCCGGGTGCAGGATCCCGCGGAACGCCGCGGACCGGTCCGACTCGAGCCCGCGGGCGACCAGGGCGTCGGCGATGTGCGGACGGCCGATCGTGGCACCGGGGCTGGACTGGGCCAGGACGTCCGCCCAGGTGATCGGGTGGTCCTCGGCGATGCGGTCGACCATGCGGTGCGCGCGGGAGAGCCGGCCGTCGCGGATCCGGGTCGTCTCCTCGACCAGTCCGGGGTGTTCCGGGTCCACCAGGTAGCCGAGCACGTGCACGCTGCGGTAGCCGATCCGGGTGCTCAGCTCGAGGCCCGGCAGCAGGGTCAGGGGCAGCTCGTGCGCCGCGGCCGTGGCGTCCGCCCACCCCGCGGTCGTGTCGTGGTCGGTCAGTGCGACGGCGTCGAGTCCGGCGGCCGCGGCCGCTCGGACGAGCTCCGCGGGACGCTCGGTGCCGTCGGAGACACTGGAGTGCGCGTGCAGGTCGATGAACGGGTCTGGCACGTGGCCAATGCTATCCACAGGTGAGCGGCCGCACAGGCCGGGTGTCGCCCGGCGGTGCGATGATGGACGCATGGCCGACACGACTCCCCGCGCGACGAGCAACCGATCCACGACCCCCGGGTCCTCGACCTTCAAGGACTTCATCGGGTCGCAGTGGGCCGAGCGCTCGGAAGCGCAGCCCGAGCCCCGCGAGCAGGCCGCGTTCGCGGCCGAGCGTCGCGCACGCATCTCCGAGCTGCACCCGGGCCGCACGATCGTGGTGCCGGCCGGGCAGGCCAAGGTCCGCTCGAACGACTGCGACTACCCGTTCCGCCCGCACTCCACCTTCGCGCACCTGACCGGCTGGGGCACCGACACCGTCGTCGGCTCCGTGCTCGTGATGACGCCGAGCGGCTCCGGACACGACGCCACGCTGTACTTCCGTGCCACCGCAGGTCGCGACTCCGAAGAGTTCTACGCCAACCCCGAGATCGGGGAGTTCTGGGTCGGGCCGCGCCCCTCGCTCGACGCCGTCGCCGCCGACCTCGGGCTGGCCACGGCCGACCTCGGGGCGTTCACGGCCGTCGCCGACGCACTCGACGCGTCGGCGCTGCTCGTGCGTGAAGCCGACGACGACCTGACCCGTTCGCTCGACGCCCGTACCGGCGCAGCGATCGGTGGCGCGGACGAGACCGAGGGGTCGCCGGCCACCGACGACCTGCTCGCCCGCGACCTGTCCGAGCTGCGACTGGTCAAGGACGCGTACGAGATCCGTGAGCTCCGCAAGGCCGTCGACGCCACGAAGCACGGGTTCGACGACGTCATCGGCGACTTCGACGCCGTGCTCGCACACCCGCGGGGTGAGCGCATCGTCGAGGGCACGTTCAACCGCCGGGCCCGCGCCGACGGCAACACCGTGGGCTACGACACCATCGCCGCCTCGGGCCACCACGCCTGCATCCTGCACTGGACCCGCAACGACGGCGCCGTGCAGCCGGGCGACCTCATCCTCATCGACGCCGGGGTCGAGGTCGACTCGTTCTACACCGCCGACATCACCCGCACGCTGCCGGTGAGCGGCACGTTCTCGCCCGTGCAGCGCATGGTCTACGAAGCCGTGCTCGAGGCAGCCGACGCCGCGTTCGCGATCGTCAAGCCGGGCATCACGTTCCGCCAGGTGCACGCCACCGCGATGGAGGTCATCGCGCGCAAGACCGCCGAGTGGGGCTTCCTGCCGGTCTCCGCCGCCGAGTCGCTCGAGCCGGACAACCAGTTCCACCGCCGCTACATGGTGCACGGCACGAGCCACCACCTCGGCCTCGACGTGCACGACTGCGCGAAGGCCCGTCGTGAGATGTACCTCGACGGCACCGTGCAGGCCGGCATGGTCTTCACGATCGAGCCCGGACTGTACTTCCAGCAGGACGACCTGACCGTGCCGGAGGAGTTCCGCGGCATCGGTGTCCGCATCGAGGACGACATCCTGGTGACCGAGGACGGCGCCGAGAACCTGTCGGTCGGCATCCCCCGGACCCCCTCGGAAGTGGAGGGGTGGATCGCCCGCTCGGGCCGCTAGCCTGATCGGGTGACCATGCCCGAGGCCTCCCCGAACACCATTTCGATCGAGGTCGAGCACTTCGACTCCCCCGACGCCCAGCGACTCCGCGCCGCCCAGCGCCTGGAGATCGACCGGGCGCACGGCGGCGACACCGAACCGGGTGAGAAGCCGACCGCCGAGTCGATCGCGGTGTTCTTCGTCGCACGGGACGAGTCCGGGACTCCCCTGGGGTGCGGGGGCCTGCGCATCGTCGACGACGGCATCGCCGAGATCAAGCGGATGTACGTCCGGCCGGAATCCCGCGGGTCCGGCGCCGCGGCTGCGTTGCTGCGCCGACTGGAAGAAGCCGCGCTCGACCTCGGGTCCCCGGCGCTCGTCCTCGAGACGGGCACGGAGCAGCAGCGCGCCGTCGGGTTCTACCAGCGCGAGGGGTTCCGGCGGATCGCGAACTTCGGGCCCTACGTCGGGGCGCCCCTGTCGGTCTGCTACTCGAAGGTCCTCTAGCCGCGCCGAACCTGCCCGGCGGTTCCGTGCCGTGCCGTGCCGTTCCATCCGCAGGCCCGCGCCGCGCGCAAGCCCGCACCGCGCCCGGTCACGACGTGCCGTCTGCCCGAGGCCGAGCGGTCACGAACCGTCGTCTGGGCCGGTGCCGAACGACGATCTCCGACCGCTCGAGGCCGTGCGCGCGGGGTGTTGCGACCGCCCGGACCGCCCGATCGCCCGGACTCCGCCGCCGAGGTCGCACGAAGTGCCGCGCACGCAGCTCGGCGGCGACAGTTCGTGCGACCTCGGCGGACGTGAACGGCGTGTCTGGCGACCTCGCGCGACCCGACCTCGCACGAACCGAGGACGAATCCCGGTCGCACCAGCCGGAGCCCGGCTAGCGGCGGTCGCTGCTCCCGTCACCGTCGCGCTGGGCGTCCGGCGAGGACGAGGGCTCCGGCGGAGTGGCACCGGCGACCCGCTCGCCGTAACGCGGCGGCTCCTCGGGTCGACGCTCCGGCACCGGCGGAGCCGCGGGGGCGGCAGCCGTCTCGGGGGTCTCCCCGTACCGGGGTCCGTCGTTCGTGCCGTAGCGCGGCGGGCCCGAAGGCGCACCCGTCTGCGCGCCGGGGGCCGACGTGCCGGGGTGTTGCGGGCCTCCCGGCTGCTGGTGCGGTGTGGCGTGCCCGCCGTACGGCGACTGCTGCTGCGGCGGGACCCCACCGGGGCCCGGACGCCACTGCTGCTGCTGCTGCTGCTGCTGCTGGGGAGCGTCGTTCCAGTGTGTGGACGGGGTCGCCCCGTGCTCGCCGAGGATGCGCTGCGCCTGCCCGGTCAGCTGCGGGTTGACGACGATCTGGTAGTTCGTGGCGAGCACCTGGTGCACGCTCGTGAAGTCGCGCTGCCGCTTCGTGATCGCGAACGAGACGATGCCGTAGAGCATGCCGAACGCGGCCCCGATGATCGCGGCGGCCAGGATCAGGCCGCCGGCGCTCGGCGAGAAGAGCGTGAGCACGATGCCGAAGAAGATGCCGAGCCACAGGCCGGACAGCGCACCGGCGATCGCGGCACGGCCGTAGGTCATCTTGCCGGTGACCCGCTCGACCGTCTTCAGGTCGTTGCCGACGATCGAGAGCTGGTTGACGGGGAAGTCGGCCTCGGCCAGCTTCGCCACCACGCGCTGCGCGTCGGGGTAGCTGTCGTACGTTCCCAGGACGTCGCCCTTGGGCAGCGTCGGGAACGCCTGGGCGGTCCTGCCGGCGAAGGGGCTCTGATTGCTCACACAGCCATCATTCACCGCACACCTTGCAATCGCACGTGCACTCTCAGGGAAGCAGCCGATCGGAAGCAGCCGATCGGAAGCCGTCGACCGGTGCCGTCGGCGGCGCGGGCGAACGCGCACACCCGAGCGACTACGCTGGGTCGGGTGAGCGCCACGAAGGTCTTCGTCGCCCGCCTCGCCGGGTGCTCCGTCTTCGACCCCGCGGGCGACCGCGTCGGCAGGGTCCGGGACGTCCTGGTCGTCTACCGCCGGGCCGATCCCCCGCACGTCGTCGGGCTGATCGTCGAGGTGCCCGGCAAGCGCCGCATCTTCGTGAGCATCGGCCGCATCACCTCCATCGGTGCCGGGCAGGTCATCACGACCGGCCTGGTGAACATGCGCCGCTTCGAGCAGCGCGGCGGCGAGGTCCGCGTCATCGCCGAGATGCTCGGCCGCAAGGTGCTCATCAAGAACCAGCGGATCCGCGCCACGATCGAGGACGTCGCGATCGAGGACCGCGGGCAGGGCGACTGGGAGGTCGCGCAGCTCTTCCTCCGCAAGCCGAAGACCACGCCGTCGCCGTTCGGCAAGGGCCCCACGACGTTCGCGACGTGGAACGAGGTCACCGAGGACGAGCTCCCCGGCGAGGCCCAGTCCGCCGAACACGTCATCGCCGCCTACTCCGACCTGCTGCCCGCCGACCTCGCGTCGACGCTGCTCGACCTGCCCGCCGAGCGCCGGTTCGAGGTCGCCGAGGAACTGCCGGACGATCGCCTCGCCGACGTGCTCGAGGAGATGCCCGACCAGGAGCGCATCGAGATCCTCACCCGGCTGGTGGACGCGCGCGCCGCCGACGTCCTCGACCAGATGCAGCCGGACGACGCGGCCGACGTCCTCGCCCAGTTCTCCGACGAGCGGAGCGAGGCCCTCCTGCAGCTCATGGAGCCGGAGGAGGCGCAGGACGTCCGCATGCTCCTGGAGTACGAGCCGGACACCGCCGGTGGTCTGATGACCACCGAACCGGTGATCGTCTCGGCCGACGCCACCGTGGCCGAGGGCCTCGCGCTGGTCCGCCGCCACGAGCTCGCGCCGGTGCTCGGCGCCGCCGTCTGCGTCACCCTGCCGCCGTACGAGCCGCCGACCGGTCGGTTCCTCGGGCTCGTGCACTTCCAGCGGATGCTCCGCTACCCGCCGAACGAGCGGCTCGGCACGCTCATCGACCAGCAGACCGAACCGGTCCGGGTCGACGCGAGCGCCGCCGAGGTCACCCGCATCATGGCGACCTACAACCTGCTGTCCGTCCCCGTGGTCGACGACGCCCACCGTCTCGTCGGGGTGGTGACGATCGACGATGTCCTCGACCACGTCCTGCCGGACGACTGGCGAAGTCAGGGCGAGGGGGAACCCTCACCGCTTCCACGCCAACGCCCGCGCAGGACACCCGTGACGACGGGAAGGAGGACCACCCGTGGCCCGAACGGATGACAACCGTCGCGACCGTGACCGCCAAGAGGTCCGGCTCGACTCCCCCAAGGGCATGCGCACGCGTGTGCTGCCCAGCCGCCGCCGTGGTCGCGGGGACACCTTCGGTCGTGCGACCGAGGGCATCGCCCGCGGGATGGGCACGCCGTGGTTCCTCATCGGCCTCACGCTGTTCTGCGTGGTCTGGATGGGCTACAACACCCTCGCGCCGAAGCCGTGGCAGTTCGACTCGGCGGCCATCGGCTTCACGGCTCTGACGCTCGTGCTCTCGCTGCAGGCCTCGTACGCCGCCCCGCTGATCCTGCTCGCGCAGAACCGGCAGGACGACCGCGACCGCGTGCAGTTCGAGCAGGACCGCCAGCGCGCCGAACGCAACCTGGCCGACACCGAGTACCTGGCCCGCGAGGTCGTGGCCCTGCGCCTGGCGATGCGGGACATGGCGTCGAAGGACTTCATCCGCGCCGAGCTCCGCTCCCTGCTCGAGGAGCTCGACCGCCGCGACGCCGACGAGGCCGGCTACGCGGACGAACACGACAGCTCCACCCGTGGCTGACCCCGCCCCCACCGACGAACAGCTCGGCACGGCGGTCCTCGCCGCGCTCGGGCGCGTCATCGACCCCGAGATCCGCCGCCCCGTCACGGAGCTCGACATGATCCGCGGTGTCGACGTGCAGCCAGGAGGCGCGGTGCGCGTCGACCTGCAGCTCACGATCGTGGGGTGCCCCGCCGCCGACACCATCGAGCGCGACGTCCGCGTCGCCGCCGGGTCCGTCCCGGGGGTCGCCGCCGTCGAGGTCGACGTGTCCGTGATGGACCCGGCCACTCGTGCTGCGCTGACCGAGCGGCTGCGAGCCGGCCGCCCCAAGGGCGTCCAGTTCACCGCGGACTCGCTCACGCGCGTCATCGCGGTCACGAGCGGCAAGGGTGGCGTCGGCAAGTCCACCGTCACCGTGAACCTCGCCGTCGCGCTCGCCCGCCGGGGCCTGCGGGTCGGGGTCGTCGACGTCGACGTGCACGGCTTCAGCGTGCCCGGACTGATGGGCCTGACCGACGAGCACGGGGTCGCACCCCGTCCGACCCGCGTGGACAGCATGATCCTGCCGCCGGTGGCGCACGACGTGAAGGTCGTCTCGATCGGCATGTTCGTCGACGACGTGTCGACCGCGGTGTCGTGGCGCGGACCGATGCTGCACCGCACCGTGAACCAGTTCCTCACCGACGTGTTCTTCGGCGACCTCGACGTCCTGCTGCTCGACCTGCCGCCGGGCACCGGCGACGTCGCGATCTCGGTGGGGCAGCTGTTGCCGCACGCCGAGGTCCTGGTCGTCACGACCCCGCAGGCCGCCGCGGCCGACGTCGCCGAGCGCAGCGGGATCGTCGCTCGGCAGACCGGGCAGCGGGTCATCGGCGTGGTCGAGAACATGGCCGGGCTCGTGCAGCCCGACGGCTCGGTCCTGCATCTGTTCGGCGAGGGTGGTGGCGCCGAGACCGCCGCACGGCTGTCCCGCGGGCAGGACGCCCCCGTCCCGGTGCTCGGCAGCGTGCCGCTGTCCGTGCCGCTGCGCGAGGGCGGCGACGCAGGCGTGCCCGTGGTGCTCGGTGCCCCCGAGGACCCGTCCGCCGTGGCCCTGACGGCGATCGCCGACCGGATCACCACGATGGGGCGCGGGCTCGCCGGCCGGAAGCTCGGGTTGTCGCTGTCCTAGGCTCGGGGCATGAGCACCGATCACGTCGACGTCGACTGGGAGCACGCACGCGCCACCAACCGCGCGAACTGGGACGACCGGGTGCCGATCCACGAGGGCGCCTACGCGCTCGACGCCCTCGCCGACCCCGGCCACCGCTCGGACGTCGTCCGCGAGGACCTGCCGGCCCTGACGCCCTGGTTGCCGAACGGCTCGCTCGCAGGCCTCGACGTCTGTCACCTGCAGTGCCACATCGGCACCGACACGGTGTCGCTCGCCCGCGAGGGTGCCCGACTGACCGGTGTGGACTTCTCCCCCGCCGCCCTCACCTCGGCCGCCGGGCTCGCATCGCGCCTCGGTCTCGACGTCACCTGGGTCGAGACCGACGTCCTCGATGCCCGCGCCGCCGTCACCGGTGACTTCGACGTCGTGTACACGAGCATCGGTACGATCTGCTGGCTCCCCGACCTGGATCGCTGGGCTGCGCAGGTCGCCGGCCTGCTCCGCCCCGGCGGGGTGTTCTTCATCCGCGACGGACACCCGGCGCTGTACGCCCTCGACGAGGACGCCGACGAGCTCGTCACCCGGTACCGGTACTTCCCGGACGGCACCGCGCAGCAGTGGGACGACGCCGGCACCTACGTCGGTGACGGGACCGTGGCGAACACCCGGACCTTCGAGTGGCCGCACCCGCTGTCCGAGATCGTGAACGCCCTGCTCGGTGCCGGGCTGCGGCTCCGACGGCTCGACGAGGGCCGGACCCTGCCGTGGCGGTTCAGCTCCCGCATGGTCGAGACCGACACCGGCTCGTGGGCCTGGCCGGAGCACGACCGCGACCGGATGCCGACGACCTACACGATCGTCGCCACCCGCGACTGACGACGCGACCCCCTGACGGACTGGAGGCCCGGTGCCAGCTGGCACCGGGCCTCCAGTCCGTCAGGTGGGTACGTGACGGGCGTCAGGTCGCCTCGGCGTCGAAGGGTGCCGGTTCACCGGCGGCCAGGGGCACGACGGGAGCCGTCGCGCGCACCTTGGAGGCCGTCACCTGCGCGGTCTGGACGGCTGCGGCACTCGTCCCGGAGTCGAGCAGGGCGTCGCGGATGATGCGGCGCGGGTCGTACTGGCGCGGGTCGAGCTTCTGCCACTCGATGTCATCGAACTCGGGGCCCATCTCGTCGCGCATCCGCTCCTTCGCGGTGTCGGCGAACCGACGGACGGCCTTGACGAACTCGGCCAGCTTCTGGGCGTACATCGGCAGGCGCTGCGGCCCGAGCAAGAGGACGCCGATGACCCCGATGATCAGGATCTTGTCGAGCGGGATGTCCACGCGAGCGAGCCTAACGCGTGCTGCTGCGTTGCACCTCTAGAGTTGTCTCCCGAACGGAGTGTGCGTGTCAGAGAAAGAGTCGAACTGGAAGTTCGCCGAGGACATCGTCTCGGAGACCGAGGCGATCGCCCGTGCTCGTGAGCACTCCCTGGAACTCGGGGTCGAAGCGATCTCGCCCGCGATCGGTGCGCAGATCGGGGTCATCGCCGCAGCCTCGCGAGCCACGAGCATCATCGAGATCGGCACCGGCCTCGGGGTCTCCGGCCTGTACCTGCTCACCGGCGCCCCGAACGCGACCCTGACCACGATCGACGTCGAGGTCGACCATCAGCAGTTCGCCCGCGACGCCTACATCAGCGCCGGCACCGCCCCCGCACGGATCCGGCTCATCCCCGGACGGGCGAACCAGGTGCTCCCCCGCATGAACGAGGCCTCGTACGACGTCGTGCTCGTCGACGCCGACCCCGAGCACGTCATCGAGTACGTCGAGCACGGTCTGCGGCTCGCCCGCCTGGGTGGCACCGTCCTGGTGCCGCACGCCCTGTGGCGCGGACGCGTGGCCGACCCGGTGAAGCGCGACCGCGCCACCACGGACTTCCGGCTGCTCCTGACCGAGGTGTCGACCTCGGGTGCGGTGCGCAGCGCGCTGTCGCCCGCCGGTGACGGGCTGCTGCAGTTGACGAAGGTCACCAACTAGCGCTCGACCAGCCGGCGCTCGCGCAGGTCAGTCCAGGTGCCGCAGGTACCGCTCGGGCGACTCGAGGAACGCACGCTCGTTCCGCACCAGGTCGAGGTCGCTCCACTCGGTGCGCCGCAGGCCCCACTCGCCGACCTCGTGGATCGTCGCGCCCGGGAACGCGGCGAGCACGGGCGAGTGGGTCGAGAGCACGACCTGGCCGACGCCGCTCTCGACGATCGAGCGCAACAGTGCGATCAGGGTGAGGCACCCAGAGAACGACAGGGCGGACTCCGGCTCGTCGAGGATCCAGAGCCCGGGCCAACGTGCCCGGTCGATGACGAAGTCCAGGAACGCCTCGCCGTGGCTGCGCTCGTGGAACACTGGCTCGGGGCGACTGCGGTTCGGGTGCTCCTCGAGGTAGGTGAAGAAGCCGTGCATGGTCTCAGCACGCAGGAAGAAGCCACCGCGGGGCGCACCGAAGTCACGTCGCAGGGCGATGTGCTGCCACAGGTCCGACTCGGACGGGCGGGTCGAGTGGTGTGCCCCGGTCGAGCCGCCTTCCGGGGACATCCCGAACGCGAGCGCGATGGCCTCGATCAGGGTCGACTTGCCGACACCGTTGTCCCCGACGAACACGGTCACCGGGTCCAGGTCGAGGCCCTCGTCGAGCAGCTGCCGGATCGGCGGGAGCGTGGCCGGCCACTCGTCGCGCGGCATCGGGTCCGGGTCGCGGTACTCCTCGACGCGTCGGATGGGCAGGTGGGTCCTCGGCACGGCCCCATCCTGCCGGACCCGACCGACACTGCGTGTGGACGCCCGCTACCGGCGGGCAGACGGAAGGCCCGGAGCGTACACGCTCCGGGCCTTCCGTTCTGGTGCTTCGACGTACTAGGCCGAGACGACCTCAGCGAGTGCGTCGTGGAGTTCCTTGGCCTCGGCATCGTTGACCGAGACGACCAGGCGGCCTCCACCTTCGAGCGGAACCCGCACGATGATGAGTCGACCCTCCTTAACAGCCTCCATCGGCCCGTCACCGGTCCTCGGCTTCATGGCTGCCATCAGATGTCCCCTTTCGTGCAGTAAATGCTGTCCCATTATCCCGTATGGAGGGGGCAACTGCGAAACCGCCCAGGTTGGGGGTGTCGGATGCGACGTTCTGATGCTCCGCAGAACGCGGATCCACGGGCCTCCCGCGCCCCGCATCGATCACGGCGGGGTCCAGTCGTAGCCGTCGATCCACCACGTGTAGTACAGCCAGACCCACTGCAGCCCGACGAACGCGACGACGACGGCCACGCGGTACACCCGTGACCGCGGCAGCGCCACGATGCCGAGCAACGGCGCGATCGGCACGAGGATGCGCCAGGTGCTCGACTGCGGGAAGAACACCGCCAGCAGGTACACCAGGTACGCCACGCCCCAGAGTCGCAGCTCGATGCCGATCCGGCGCGCAGCGGGCATGCACACGAACGCCGCGAACCCGACGAGCACGACGACGAGCAGCACCGTGCCGGCCGGCTGCCCGAACCACCACCCGAACCCCTGCGCCCACGGCGCGAACGGCACGAGTTCCTTCCACCCGATGTACGACGACCGCCAGGCGAGCTCGGTGTCGGTGTAGGCCTTCGGCACGCCGGTGACCGCCCACGCGATGGCCGGCCAGGCCAGACCGACCAGACCCGACACCGTGGCGACCACCGCGGGTGGGACGAGCCGGCGGAGGGTCAGCGGTTCCGACGAGCGCACCCACGCCGGGCGGATCGCCCACGCGGCCACGAAGAGCACCACCAGGAACGCGAAGGCGAGCCCCGTCGGTCGGGTCATGCCGAGCAGGAGCACGACGGGCAGCATCGCCCACCACCGTCGATCCACCATGAGCAGCAGCGCGACGAGCAGCAGGAACAGACCCATCGACTCCGCGTAGGCCACCTGGAACATCGCCGACACCGGTGCGACGCAGAACAGCACCGTGGCGAACGTCGCCCGCGCGGGGTCGAGGAACCGTCCCATGAGCCGGCGGAACACCAGCGCGGCCCCGAGTCCGGCGAGCAACGACACCGAGACCGCGACGAACTCGAACGACGCTCCGGTGAGCAGCGTGAGCCCGCGCACCAGGAACGGGTACGCGGGCATGAACGCCCACGCGTTCTCGGTCACGTGCCCCGCGGCGTCGACGGGCAGCGTCGACGGGTACCCGCCCGTGGCGATCACGCGGTACCAGGCGCCGTCCCAGATCGACGCGAACGACAGGTACCCCGGGCTCTGCACGGTGAACGAGTTCGCCGCCTGCACGCGGGCGAAGGCGAGCATCATCGCGCCCGTGACGAGCCGCGCCAGCACGTAGACGACCGTGATGCGCACCCACCACGGGACGACCCGGTACCGGGCCAGCCAGCGGTTCCGAGCAGGGGTCCTCCGGGTGGCCCCCGCCGTCGTCAGGCCGTCAGCCACCGACGCAGCCCGGCCTCGACCGCGGTGATCTGCGCGACCGGGACCTGCTCGTCGTCGTGATGGGCGAAGACCGGCTCGCCGGGCCCGTAGTTGACCGCGGGGACCCCGAGCGCCGAGAAGCGTGCGACGTCGGTCCAGCCGTACTTCGGACGGGGCTCCGGTCCGCCGACGGCCGCGACGAAGTCCTGCGCGAGCGGGGCGTCGAGCCCGGGGCGGGCACCGGCGGCGAGGTCGACGATCGTGACCTCGTACCCGTCGAACAGCTCGCGGATGTGGGCGACGGCTTCGTCGGCCGAGCGCGAGGGAGCGAACCGGTAGTTCACGTGCACCATCGCCTCGTCGGGGATGATGTTGCCCGCGATGCCGCCGCTGATGCCGACCGCGTTCAGGCCCTCGCGGTACTCGAGCCCGTCGACCGTCACGGTCCGCGGTTCGTACGCGGCAAGGGTGGCCAGGATCGGGGCGGTCTTGTGGATCGCGTTGTCGCCGATCCAGCTCCGGGCGCTGTGCGATCGCTTGCCGAACGTGCGGATCTCGGCGCGGAGGTTGCCGTTGCAGCCACCCTCGATCTGCGCCCCGGACGGCTCGCCCAGGATCGCGAAGTCGGCGGTGAGGAGTTCGGGTCGCGTCCGGGCCAGGCGGCCGAGGCCGTTCAGGGCGTCGCTGACCTCCTCGTGGTCGTACCAGACCCACGTGACGTCGACCGAGGGGTCGACCAGGTCGTACGCCAGCTTGAGCTGCACCGCGCAGCCGGCCTTCATGTCGACGGTGCCGCGGCCCCAGAGGATCTCGGTGCCGTCCTCGGTGGTCCGGAACTCGGTCGGCAGGTTGTCGTTGAGCGGCACCGTGTCGATGTGACCGGCGATGACGACCCGGCGGTCGCGGCCCAGGTTCGTCCGCGCCACGATCGCGTCGCCGTCACGGATCACCTCGAGGTGCGGCAGCGGTGCGAGCACGGCCTCGATCGCGTCGGCGAGGGCCTGCTCGTTCCCGGACACCGACTCGATGTCGCAGATGGCACGGGTGATGTCGATGGACGAGGCGGTGAGGTCGAGGTGCTCCGGCATGCGGGCAGCCTACCGGCCGCCCCTCGCACCGCCCCGGCAGTCCGGACGGTCGGGAACCCCACCGACCCGGCAGTCGGGACGGTCGCGACCCCACCGCCCCGGCCGTCCGGCCGGACGGTGCCCGCCGACGGCCGCTCGGTACCCTGGAGCCGTGACCGACACGACTGCCACCGACCGCCCGACCCACGCCTGGGGCCACGGCCTCGCGACGATCGCCGCCGACGGCACGATGCTCGACACCTGGTACCCGGAGACGCACCTCGGCCCGCTGCCCGCCGACGCCGTGTTCCCCGCCGAGCTGCAGGCGCACGTCGGTGACGACCCCCGCCGCGAGGTCCGGATCGAGGCCGTCACCACCGAGATCACGATCGACGCCGCTCCGACGAGCACCCCGGACGCGTACCTCCGCCTGCACCTGCTGAGCCACCTGCACGTGCGCCCGAACGAGGTCTCCCTCGACGGCCTCTTCGGCCACCTGCCGATCGTCGCGTGGACGAACGCCGGCCCGGTGCACCCCGATTCCCTGACGCGCCTGCGGCCGTCCCTGCAGCGCGCCGGCATCGCCGTGCACGCCATCGACAAGTTCCCGCGCCTGCTCGACTACGTCGTGCCGGACCGCGTCCGCATCGGCGACGCCAACCGCGTCCGCCTCGGCGCACACCTGGCGCCGGGCACGACCGTCATGCACGAGGGCTTCGTGAACTTCAACGCCGGCACCCTCGGCGACGCGATGATCGAGGGCCGCGTCTCGCAGGGCGTCGTCGTCGGCAACGGCACCGACATCGGCGGCGGCGCCTCGATCATGGGCACGCTTTCCGGCGGCGGCACGCACCGCGTCTCGCTCGGGGAACGCGCGCTGCTCGGCGCGAACGCAGGCCTCGGCATCTCGCTCGGCGACGACTCCGTCATCGAGGCCGGGCTCTACGTCACGGCCGGTACGAAGGTGGTGCTGGTCGGCGCGGCACCGAACCCCGACGGCACCCCGAAGACCGTCAAGGCCGCGGAGCTCTCCGGCACCCCGAACATCCTGTTCCGCCGCAACAGCATCAGCGGCGCCGTCGAGGCGCTGCAGCGCAAGGGCGAGGGCATCCAGCTGAACACCGCGCTGCACGCGTAGCGCTCTGCCCCGCCCCGCGAGCGGTCACGACGCGCCGCCTGCGCGCGCCGAGGGCGCACGAACTGTCGCTCCGGCACCCGCCGGACGACAGTTCGCGACCACTCGGCGGAAGTGAGCGGCGCGTCCCACGATCGCGCACCCACCGACGCACCCGCCTGGAGGCCCGGAGCCGGTCAACAAGACCGGCACCGGGCCTCCAGGCGGTCGTGTCCAGAGCCCGCCCCGCCCCGCGAGTGGTCACAACACGCCGTCCGCGTGCGCCGAGGGCGCACGAACCGTCGGTTCGACACCCGCCGGACGACAGTTCGCGACCACTCGGCGGAGGCGAGCGGCGCGTCCCGCCGGACGGCGGCACGCTGCGCACAACGCACGAGCGCGCCGCCCCACGGAACCGTGGGGCGGGGCGCTCGGGGTCGGTCAGCGCCCGGGGACGTCGCGCTCGGGCGCACCCACGTAGAGCTGCTGCGGGCGACCGATCTTGTTCAGCGGGTCATTGTTCAGCTCGCGCCACTGGGCGATCCAGCCCGGCAGACGACCGATGGCGAACAGTACGGTGAACATCCGCGGCGGGAAGCCCATCGCCTTGTAGATGATGCCGGTGTAGAAGTCGACGTTCGGGTAGAGCTTGCGGCTGACGAAGTACTCGTCCTCGAGCGCGATCTGCTCGAGTTCCATCGCGATGTCGAGCAGGTCGTCCTGCACGCCGAGGGACTCGAGGACCTCGTGCGCGGACTCCTTGACGAGCTTCGCGCGCGGGTCGTAGTTCTTGTAGACGCGGTGCCCGAAGCCCATGAGCTTGACACCCTGCTCCTTGTTCTTCACCCGCTCGACGAAGCGCGTCACGGGCTCGCCAGAGTCCTTGATCTGCTGGAGCATCTCGAGCACGGCCTCGTTCGCACCGCCGTGCAGCGGGCCGTACAGGGCGTTGATGCCGGCCGAGATCGAGGCGAACATGTTCGCCTTCGTCGAGCCGACCATGCGCACCGTCGAGGTCGAGGCGTTCTGTTCGTGGTCCTCGTGCAGGATGAGGAGCCGCTCGAGCGCCTTCGAGAGCACCGGGTTGGGCTTGTAGGTCTCGGCCATGGTGCCGAAGTTCAGCCGCAGGAAGTTGTCGACGAAGGACAGCGAGTTGTCCGGGTACAGGAACGCCTGCCCGATGGCCTTCTTGTGGGCGTACGCGGCGATGACCGGGAGCTTGGCGAGGAGCCGGACGGTCTGCAGCTCGACCTTCTCGGGGTCGTCCACGTCCATGTCGTCCTCGTAGTACGTGGACAGGGCGCTCACGGCGCTCGAGAGCACGGACATCGGGTGCGCCGAGTGCGGCAGGGCGTCGAACAGGCGGCGGAGGTCTTCGTGCAGCAGGGTGTGCCGACGGATGCGGGCGTCGAACTGCTCGAGCTCGGTGGGGGTCGGCAGCTCGCCGTAGATCAGGAGCCACGCGACCTCGAGGAAGGTGCAGTTCCCGGCGATCTGGTCGATCGGGTACCCGCGGTAGCGCAGGATCCCCTGGTCGCCGTCGATGTAGGTGATCGCGCTCTTCGTCGCACCGGTGTTCACGAACCCGTAGTCGAGCGTGTTCATCCCGGTCTGCTTCTTGAAGGTCGAGATGTCGATCGCGGACGCGCCGTCGACGCTCTGCAGGATCGGGAACTCCGCCGTGCCACCCGGGAACGTCAGCGTCGCGGTCGCGCCCTGCTGTTCGGCGGCGGGACTCACGGGGACGGGCGTGGTGGGCGGTGTGGCCGTCTTCTGAGCGTCATTGGCAGTGTCAGTCACGAGGACAGCCTAATCGCGGCACCTGTCGGTCGTGCACACATCCCAGGTGACGATTTGGTGGTTCCCACGGATTGCGGGCACCACCGGAACGACTCGTGTCCGTGCTACGCGGTGCCGAGGCGACGGCTGCTCGCCAGTCGCTGGGAGGCCGCGGCGATGCGTTCGTCGGTCGCCGTGAGGGCCACACGGACGTACTCGCCCCCCGCTGCGCCGTAGAACGTGCCCGGTGCGACGAGGATCCCGCGGTCGGCGAGCCAGGCCACGGTGTCGAGTGCGGGTTCGCCGCGGGTGGCCCAGAGGTAGAGCCCGGCCTCGCTGTGGTCGATCCGGAACCCGGCATCCTCGAGTGCTCGCCGGAGCATGTTCCGGCGCGCTCGGTAGCGGGCCTTCTGCTGCTGCACGTGGGTCTCGTCCTGCAGGGCGACGACCATGGCCTGCTGCACCGGCAGCGGCGGCATGAGCCCGGCGTGCTTCCGGACGGCCAGGACCTCGGCCAGGATCGCGGCGTCACCGGCGACGAAGGCCGCACGGTAGCCGGCGAGGTTCGACTGCTTCGACAGCGAGTACACGCTGAGCACGCCGTCGAGCGAGTCACCGATCACCCGGGGGTCGAGGATCGTGGGCGTCGGGGTGGTGGCGTACTCCGGGTCCCACCCGAGCTCGGCGTAGCACTCGTCGCCGACGATGACGGCCCCCAGCTCGCGGGCGCGCACCACGGCGGCACGGAGCTCGTCGATGGTCAGCACGCGGCCGTCCGGGTTGCCCGGGGAGTTCAGCCACACGAGCTTCGTGGTGGACGGCCACGCCGCCGGGTCGTCCGACGCGAGGGCCTCGGCGCGGACCAGTGCGGCGCCGAGCTCGTACGTCGGGTACGCGGCGGCCGGGAACACCACGGTGTCACCGGGCCCGATGCCGAGCCAGAGCGCGAGGCCCGCGATGAACTCCTTCGAGCCGATCGTCGGCAGCGCGTTCGCCTCGGTCAGGGCGACGCCGTGCCGGCGGCCGTACCAGTCGGCGATGGCCTGCCGCAGCGCCGGGGTGCCGGCGACCTGCGGGTAGGCGTGCGCGTCGGTCGCGGTGGCCAGGGCGGTGCGGACGACCTCGGGCGTGGGGTCGACGGGCGATCCGACGCTGAGGTCGACGATGCCGCCCTCGTACGCCGCGGCGCGCTGCTTGAACGGGACGAGCTGGTCCCAGGGGAAGTCGGGGAGGTCGAGCGCCACGAGGGGGTCCGGTCAGCCGCGGACGGGCTCGGCCGCGACGACAGGGTGGTCCTTGTGGATCACGCCGACCTTCGCAGCGCCGCCGGGCGACCCGACCTCGTCGAAGAACTCGACGTTGGCCTTGTAGTAGTCGGCCCACTGGTCGGGCAGGTCGTCCTCGTAGTAGATGGCCTCGACGGGGCAGACCGGCTCACACGCACCGCAGTCGACGCACTCGTCGGGGTGGATGTAGAGCGAGCGGTCACCCTCGTAGATGCAGTCGACCGGGCATTCGTCGATGCAGGCACGGTCCTTGACGTCGACACAGGGCTGGGCGATCACGTAGGTCACGGTTCGGGTGCTCCCTTCGACGAGCGGGTTCGAGTCTACTCGCGGCCCGGGGCCGTCCGGGACCGCAGCCCCGACAGGTCCGGCCACGCGAGGACCAGGGCGGCGATGACCGCGGGGGCGAAGGTCCACACGTACCCGGCCGCGTTGGCGAGGACGAGCGGCGAGCTCTCCCCACCGACCGACACGAGCACCTGCGTCGCGACGAGGATCCCGATGCCGATCGCGGCGACCATCGCCCGCGAGCGGTAGACGAGCCGCACGCCCACGGTGAGGCCGAGCACGATGAGGGTGGTGACGACGAGTCCGACCGGGAACGCGCCGATCGTCTGCTGGTGCGTGACCGTCCCGAGCCCGCCGGCGAGCAGCCCGAGCAGCAGCGAGACGACGACCGCCGCGGCCTTGCCCTGGCCGGACATCTCGGCGTAGGTCTGCGGCGCCGTCGGCTGCGGGGCCGCGTCGTGCCGGAACGCCTCGACCGCCGGGGCGTGCTGCCGGACGCCGTGCGGCATCACCCACGACAGAGCGCTCGGGTCGGCGCGGTCCACGGGGTCGACGGCGACCTGGGAGCGGTACTGCTCGACGGCCGCACGCACCTTGGCCCGGACCGGCAGGACGTCGACCGTGACGTCGGCCTGACCGCTGGCGGGGTCGACGATCATCGAGAACGGGACCTCTTCGGCACGGGCCGCGTACTGCGCCGCGTGGTGCATCCGCACGTGGTCGGGGTGCCCGTAGCCGCCGTCGTCGGCGTAGCTGATCACGGCGTCGGCACCGGTGGAGCGGATCGCGGCACGGACGTCGTCCACGACCTCGCCCAGGTCGGCCGCCGTCAGCGAGTCGGCCGGGGCGTCGTCCGCGGCGGTGGCCCGCCCGTCCGGGCCCCACTGCATGCCCGAGTCGACGTAGCGACGCTCCGGCAGGTCGGTCGGCCGGGCACCGCGCCCGCCGAGCCACAGGTGCTGCGGACCGCCGAGGGCGGCGAGGGCAGCGGCGATCTCGGTCTCCCGGTGCCGTGCCACCCGCGCGGGGTCGCCCGCCAGCGGAGCCAACTGCTCCGTGAGCATCTCGCCGCGCTCGCCCCGGGTCGCGGTGAGCACGGTCACCTCGGCGCCGCGCTCGAGCAGGGTCGCGATGGTCCCGCCCGACGAGAGCGTCTCGTCGTCGGGGTGGGCGTGCACGATCAGGACGCGCTCCGGGCGCGTGGCGGGGGCCTTCGACATCGTCCCCAAGGGTACGGGACTAGCGGGGCGTGACGATGTAGGTCGCCGTGACGCCGCCGCTGTCCTTGGTCTCCGAGAAGGTCAGGACGACACGGTAGGCGTCGCTCCGGAACATGCCGAACGCGCTCGACGAGTCGGCACGCTTGGCCGACTCGGTGTACCCGGCGTCGGTGAGCTGCTGCACGGCGGCCTGGAAGTCGTCGACCGAGGCCGCCCGGACCTGCGCGACCCACCCGGAGCCGTTCGGGCCGGCTCCCCCGCCGAGCACGGTGCCGTCGACGAGCGGGACGTCGGCCGACGGGAACCCGTCCGGCACCTTGCCGTCGGAGGTCACGTCGGCGCCCTTGAGCGCCGTGTCGAGCGCGCCGTCGATGCCCCCGGCGACCGAGGACATGCCGTCCTGGATCGCCTTGCCGTCGATGCCGGCGACCCCGTCGGCGACGTTCGACGCGACGGAGGACCCGAGGTCGGTGGCCTGCTGCACGGCCTGGGTCGAGCAGCCGGTGAGTCCGGCCAGGGCGATGCCGGCAGCGACGGCGGCGATCAGCGGGGTACGGAGGGAACGCATGGCGCGACCGTAACGGACGAGCCGGGAGGCCCGGCGCGAGTTGGCTGTGAACGTGCCGTCCCCGGGGCGGTCACGTGCGCGGCGGGGCCGCCCCGGGCCTCCTTCCCGGAGAACGTGTCAGGCGACGTAGGCGCGCGTCGCCGCGACCAGGGCGTCGACGCCGACCGGGATCGCGGTCTCGGCCTGCGGCGCGTAGAACGGCGAGTGGTTGCTCGGGATCTCCTCGCCGCGGCGGAAGCGCTCCGGGTCGGTGATGCCCGTGAACCAGTACACGAGCGGCGCTCCGGCGGCGGTGGCGAGCTGGCCGACGTCCTCCGACGCCATGGCGAGCCCGATCTCGAGGTCGCGGGCTCCCGGCACCTCGGCGCGGATGGCCTCGAGCACGGTGGCGGCGGCATCGGCGTCGTTCACGGTGACCTCGGCGCCCGGAGCACGCACGATCGTCGGCTCGGACAGGCCACCGGCGGTGCTCTCGGCACGGACGATGCGCTCGATCGAGGCGATGATGCGCTGGCGGGTCTCCTCGTTGCGGGCCCGGGTCGAGATCTCGATGACGGCCTCGTCGGGGATGATGTTCGCCCGCGTGCCGGCGTGGAAGCTGCCGACGGTGACGACCCCCGCGTCGCTCGGCGAGACCTCGCGGGCGACGACGGTCTGCAGCCGCACGACGGCCGAGGCCGCGGTGACGACCGGGTCGAGCGAGGCCTGCGGCGCCGAACCGTGCGCCCCACGGCCGTTGAAGGTCACCGTCAGCCGGTCGCTCGACGCCATCACGGGGCCGGTGCCGACGGCGACGATGCCGACCGGTGCGGGCGCGGAGTGCTGCCCGAGCACGACGTCCGGCTTCGGGAACCGCTCGACCAGGCCGTCCTCGACCATCGCGCGGGCGCCGGAGATGACCTCTTCAGCAGGCTGGAAGACGGCGACGACCGTGCCGCGCCAGTCCCCCGTGGTGGCGACCAGGCGCTCCAGCGTGCCGAGCAGCCACGTGACGTGGATGTCGTGGCCGCAGGCGTGCATGGTCGGGACCTCGCGGCCCTCGTCGTCGGTGCCGACGTGCTCGCTGGCGTAGGACAAGCCGGTGCGTTCCTGCACGGGCAGGCCGTCCATGTCGGCGCGGAGCCAGACCACCGGTCCCTCGCCGTTCGACACGACACCGACGACGCCGGTGCCGCCGACGCCCGTCGTCACCTCGATCCCGCCGATCTCGGCGAGCTTCGCAGTGATGACACCGGCGGTGCGGTGCTCCTGGAAGCCGAGCTCCGGGTGGGCGTGCAGGTCCTGGTAGATCGAGAGCAGGTCGAGAGTCACGCGGACCACGGTACAACCGCGAACGGCCCGGCCACCTGTTGCAGGTGACCGGACCGTCGGACGGAGGACGGGCCTCCGCGCGTGTTGCTCGTGCTGGTGCTTACGCGTCCTGGCGCTTGAGACGCGCGTAGGAGCGCTGGCGAGCCGAAGCGTCCAGCTCGACCTTGCGGATGCGCACGGCGGCGGGGGTGACCTCGACGCACTCGTCCTCACGGGCGAACTCGAGGCACTCCTCCAACGAGAGCTGACGCGACGGCGTCATCGACTCGAACGTGTCGGCGTTGGCCGACCGCATGTTGGTGAGCTTCTTCTCCTTGGTGATGTTCACGTCCATGTCGTCGGCGCGCGAGTTCTCGCCGATGACCATGCCCTCGTAGACCTCTTCGGTCGGGTTGACGAAGAACGACATCCGCTCCTGGAGGTTCGTGATGGCGAACGGCGTCACCACACCGGAGCGGTCGGAGACGATCGAGCCGTTGATGCGGGTCTGGATCGCGCCGGCCCACTCGTCGTAGCCGTGGAAGATCGCGTTGGCGATGCCGGTGCCGCGGGTCTCCGTGAGGAACGACGTGCGGAAGCCGATCAGGCCGCGCGACGGGACGATGAACTCCATGCGCACCCAGCCGGTGCCGTGGTTCGTCATGTTCTCCATGCGGCCCTTGCGGGCGGCCATGAGCTGCGTGATCGCGCCGAGGTACTCCTCCGGCGTGTCGATCGTCATGTGCTCGTACGGCTCCTGCAGCTTGCCGTTCTCGTCACGCTTCGTGACCACCTGCGGCTTGCCGACGGTGAGCTCGAAGCCCTCGCGACGCATCTGCTCGACCAGGATGGCGAGTGCGAGCTCACCACGACCCTGGACCTCCCACGCGTCGGGGCGGCCGATGTCGAGGACCTTGAGCGAGACGTTGCCGACGAGCTCGCGGTCGAGGCGCTCCTTGACCATGCGGGCGGTCAGCTTGTGGCCCTTGACCTTGCCGACGAGCGGGCTGGTGTTCGTGCCGATCGTCATCGAGATCGCCGGGTCGTCGACCGTGATGGTCGGCAGCGGGCGGACGTCCTCGGGGTCGGTCAGGGTCTCGCCGATGGTGATCGTGTCGAAGCCGGCGACGGCGACGATGTCACCGGGGCCAGCCGACTCGGCCGGGTAGCGGTCGAGCGCCTTCGTGATGAGGAGCTCGGTGATGCGGGCGTTGACGACGGTGCCGTCGTGCTTGACCCACGCGACCGTCTGGCCCTTCTTCATGGTGCCGTGGAAGATGCGCAGGAGCGCCAGGCGACCGAGGAACGGGGAGGCGTCGAGGTTCGTGACGTGCGCCTGCAGCGGGTGCTCGTCGTCGTACTTCGGGGCCGGGACGTGCTGGAGGATCGCTTCGAACAGCGGCTCGAGGTCGTCGTTGTCGGGCAGCTCGCCGTCGTTCGGCTTGTTGCGCGACGCGGCGCCGTTGCGACCCGAGGCGTAGACCACCGGGACGTCGAGGATCGCGTCGAGGTCGAGGTCGTCGACCTCGTCCGACAGGTCGGAGGCGAGGCCGAGGAGCAGGTCCTGGGACTCGGAGACGACCTCGTCGATGCGGGAGTCGGGCCGGTCCGTCTTGTTGACGAGCAGGATCACCGGGAGCTTCGCGGCGAGCGCCTTGCGCAGCACGAAGCGGGTCTGGGGCAGGGGACCTTCGGAGGCGTCGACGAGCAGCACGACACCGTCGACCATGGAGAGGCCGCGCTCGACCTCACCACCGAAGTCGGCGTGACCGGGCGTGTCGATCACGTTGATGGTGATGGGGCCGTCCGCGCCGAACTCGGTCGCGTGCTTGCCGTTGTAGAGCACCGACGTGTTCTTCGCGAGGATCGTGATGCCCTTCTCGCGCTCGAGGTCGTTCGAGTCCATCATGCGGTCTTCGCCCTCGAAGTGGGCGTCGAACGAGTTGGTCTGCGTGAGCATCGCGTCGACGAGGGTGGTCTTGCCGTGGTCGACGTGTGCCACGATGGCGACGTTGCGCAGGTCGGACCGGGTGGCGAGCGCCATACAGGACATCCTTCAATTTCTGGGAGAGTGTCGGGCCAGTGTTTTCACAGCACCGCACCCGTGGGCAGAACGCCCGACACGCCAGTCTACCGGTAGTTCGCAAGCGACAGGAGTACAGCGCATGAGCCGTCGGCGAACGTGGGTCGAGATCACCATCGTCCTGCTGCTCTCGCTCGGTGCCAGCGCCCTCTACTCGATCCTGCAGATCATCGACGACCTGTCCCAGACGACCCCGCTCGGCGAGCAGTCGACGGCCCTGAACACCTCGTCGACGACGGTGCAGTACGTCGACCTCGCCCGGCAGCTCCTCGGCATCGCGGTGGACCTGGCCCCGGTGGCGCTCGTCTGCTACCTGCTGTGGAGCACGTCGCGACCGCACCTCGGCCGGCTCGGGATCGACCGGTTCCGAGCGAAGCCGGACCTGGGCGGCCCGGCGCTCATCGCCCTGTGCATCGGGATCCCGGGGCTCGCGCTGTACTTCGCGGGGCGGGCGCTCGGCATCACGGTCGCGGTCGACCCCGCCGCGCTGAACTCGTACTGGTGGACGGTCCCGGTCCTGCTGCTGTCCGCGATCCGCTCGGGCCTGCAGGAAGAGGTGATCGTGATCGGGTACCTCTACGCCCGTCTCGGTGACCTCGGGTGGGGCCGCTGGCAGATGATCCTGTCGACCGCCCTGCTGCGCGGCAGCTACCACCTGTACCAGGGGTTCGGGGCGTTCATCGGGAACGCGGTGATGGGCGTCGTGTTCGGCTGGATCTACACGAGGTGGGGCCGGCTCCTGCCGCTCGTCATCACGCACGCCCTGCTCGACGCGGTGGTCTTCGTCGGGTACCCCTGGGTGGCGCACGCGTTCCCGCAGCTGTTCTCGTAGGCCGCGGAGCGTCGACGCGCCGCTGGCCGTTCAGCGCGTCGCGGGCGCATCCACAGCCCCCGCACAGCGCGCCGAGGGGCAACCGCCGCCGGGCCGCCCTACCGTGAGACCCATGAGCATCCCCGCGATCGGCGAGTCCGCCCCGTCGTTCACCCTGCCGGGGATGGTCGTGCGCGGCGGCGTCCGCTCCGACGACGAGTACGACCTGTCCGCCGAGATCGGCCGGACCGTCGTGCTGGCCTTCTACCCGGGCGACGCGACGGCGGTCTGCACGGCCCAGCTCTGCAGCTACCAGGCCGAACTCGACGAGTTCACCGACCTCGGCGCGACGGTGTGGGGCATCAGCCCGCAGGCACTCGACTCGCACGAGGGGTTCGCCCGCGGGTCCTCGCTCGCGTTCCCGCTGCTCAGTGACACCGCCGGCTCGGTGATCCGCGCGTACGGGGTGCAGGCCCCGGGCATCGGCCTGCGTCGGTCGGTCTTCGTGATCGGCCCCGACGGCGTGGTCCGGTGGCGGCACATCGGCCTGGTCGGTCTGCGGTTCCCGAAGGCCGAGACCATCCGCGAACAGATCGAACTGCTCGTTTCGTAGTCCTCGGCGTGGGATTCCCCTGAATGCGTCGCGATGGGGTATTGACACCCCAACTGGGGGCGACGACCATTGACGGCACGAGGGTCCGTCCAGGATCTGCCTCCCCGGGGAATCGGGTCGTCCGGAGATACGCGCCGGTGTGTCACACCCGCTCCCCGGGCGTCTCCGGGGAGGCATCTCGTACCCTCGTCCGGTGCCCTCCACCATCGTCGCCCCCGGCCTGCGCGCCCTCGCCGTCGTCCTCTGGGTCGTGGCCGTCGTGCTCGTCCCACTGGCCCTGCTCGGCGGCGGCGCGCCCTGGCTCGTGCCGATCCCGAGCATCGCCGTCGCGTTCGTCGCCTGGGCAGCGCTCTGGCGTCCCCGGATCGAGCTGACGCCGGAGCACCTGCGCGTCGTGGACGTCCGGCGGACCAGCACCTACACCTGGTCCCGCATCAGCGAGGTGCGCACGAAGTACGGCATCGAGGTGGTCACCAGCGAGGGCGTCCGCCGCGTCTGGATCGCGACCCGCCCGACGGCGCGTCTCGCCGCGCACACCGGTGACAGGCCGGGAGGCCCGGATCGCCTGGACGTCGACGCTGCGGCCGCGCGGATGCTGGCCCACGTGCCCGCCCCGGCCGAGCAGGACGGCCCGCCCCCGTCGACCGTGACGGCTGCGCCGATCACGCACCGCACCCACGGCTGGACGATCCTGGCGATGGTCGTCCTCGGGGTCGCGGCGTCGCTGGCGGCGGCACGGTTCTGACGGTCACGACGCAGAACGACACCCCCGACGTCGTGCGACGTCGGGGGTGTCGTTCGTGAACGGGGTCGTTCGTGAACGCGGTCGCGACTACTTCGTGTAGCCGACGTCCTGCCACTTGACCGAGGACTGCTGGAACTGCGCCGGACCGTAGTTCACCAGGTCCTTGCGCACACCCCAGGCGTACGGCTCGGCGAACAGCGGGATGGTGCCGGCGACCGCGACGATCTTCTTGTCGATGGCCTGCGCGTCCTTGATGCGGGCATCCGGGTCGAGCTCGCCGTTCGCCTTGTCCCACGCGGCACCGAGCGAGTCGTCCGTCACGCCGGAGTAGTTCTGGCCGGCGTCAGCGGGGTAGTAGATCGACTTCAGCGACGAGATCGGGAACGGCGTGCCCTGCCACGCGAAGTACGTGGCGTCGAAGTCACGCGTCGTCGTGGTGATGTACTTCGTGAAGAAGTCGTCGGTGGGCACGGTGTCGATGGTCACCTTGAAGCCGGCGAGCTTGGTCTGCTGCTGCACGAGCTGCGCGACGTTCGCCGAGTTCGGGTTGTCCGACGGGATCACGAAGCGGACGTCGAGTTCCTTGCCGCCCTTGGTCGCGTAGCCGTCCGAGCCGATCTTCCAGCCGGCGTCCTCGAGCTTCGACTTCGCCTTGTCGGTGCTGTAGCCGTAGACGCTCGACGCGTCGTCCTGGTAGCCCTGCTGTCCGGGCAGGTAGACGAGGTTGTTGAGCACGTCGCCCGGGCTCTTCACCGGCGACAGGATCGCCTGGGCCACGACCTTGCGGTTGATGGCCTGTGCGAACGCCTGGCGCACGTCCTGGTCCTTGAAGACGTCCGAGGTACCGTTCAGCGTGATCTGACGCTGCGTGGTGCCGAGCGAGCGCTCGATCTTCGAGTCGGACCGCGAGTTCGCCGTCTTGAGGTTGTCGGCGCTGCCGTTCAGGTTGAACGCGTCGAGCTCCTTGTTGCCGTACGCCTGGGCGACGCCGTCACGCGAGACCGTCTTGAAGACGATCGTGTCGAGCTTGCCCTCGTCACCCCACCACTTCGAGTTCTTCTCGAAGGTCACGACGCCACCGTTGGTGTCGAAGGACTTCAGGATGTACGGACCACCGGAGACGTAGGTCTTGCCGTCGGCGGCGTACGGCGCCTTGGCCCAGGCCTTGTTGAAGTGGTCCGGGGTGTCGACGGCCCAGTACGGGTAGATCGCGGTCAAGACGCTCGCCCAGTCGGCGTTGGTCTTCGAGAACGTCATGATGACGTCACGCTCGTCGGAGCCCTGCTTGACCGAGTCCACGTCCTCCCACACGTTGGTGGACAGCGGCGCGAAGGCCTTGTCGGAGCCGTTCAGCGCCTTCCAGTTCGCGATGACGTCCTTCGCGCTGATCGGGGTGCCGTCCGACCACACGGCCTTCGGGTTGATCTTGATCTCGACGGTCTGGGGCGAGTCCTTGGTCAGCTCGACGGACGTCGCGTAGTCCTTGTTCGCCTCCCACTCGCCGTTCTCCTTGAACTGGATGAAGCTCGGCAGGTAGGTCTGCGAGATCGTCGTGTCGTCGACGGTCCCCGAGTCCAGGTTGAGCAGCTGCCAGTTCGCCGGAGCTGTGTCGATCGGCAGGGTGATCGACCCGCCGTCCTTGACGTCGGCGCGGTCCGCGACGGTCCAGCCGGTCGACTTCAGCGACGACTCGGCGACCGCGGAGTTGTCGCCGCCCGCTTCTCCGCCGCCGGAGCAGCCGGCCAGCACGACGGCAGCTGCCGCAGCGGTGGCCAGGACGGCGATGCCCTTGATCCTCTTTCGCATGGCGAGGATTCCCTTTCGTTGTGGTTCGCGCAGATCGCGCTGGACCGCGGCGGCCCCCGCCGTCGCGCCTGTTGGTTGAGAACCCTAGCCACATCCGAAGGCGGCACAAGGGTCTGTGCGATGAATCGAAACACGCTCGTAACGAATGTTGCATAGCGTCACTTCCGTTGTCCCACCCAGTCGCTCGAACGGCTAGCCTGTCGCCACCGACAACGCCGTCCGGTCGGACGGCCGCACCCAGAGGTCACGAACCACATGCTCGCCTTCATCGCAAAGCGGATCGTCAACTACATCGTCCTGACGATCGTGGCGACCACGCTCGGGTACATCCTCGCCAGCACGACGCTCAACCCGGCAGCCCGGTTCCTGGGGCGCAACCCGGCCGTGCCGCCGGGCACCATCCAGGCGTCGCTCCGCAAGCTCGGCGCCGATCCGGACACCCCGCTCCTCGTCCGCACCTGGGACTGGTGGGTCGGGCTGGTGACGCACGGCTCGCTGGGCATGAGCACCCGCGGCACCGAGGTGACGGCCGACATCATCGCCCGCTCCGGCACCAGCCTGCGGCTGCTCGTGATCGGCACACTGCTCGGCGCGATCCTCGGGGTGCTCCTCGGCGTCTGGAACGCGGTCCGGCAGTACCGCACCTCCGACCAGGTGTCGACGTACCTGTCGTTCGCTGTGCTCGCCACCCCGACCTTCGTCATCGCGGTCGTGCTGATGATCCTCGCGACCACGCTCAACCAGGGCGTGGGGACGCAGGTGATCCGGTTCACCGGCGAGTACACGCCGGGGGTGACCGGGTTCTTCCCGGTGCTCGGCGACCGGCTCGTGCACCTGTTGTTACCGACGATCTCGCTGACCATCGGCGCCGTCGCCACCTACTCGCGCTACCAGCGCTCGGCGATGCTCGACGTGCTGTCGAACGACTTCATCCGGACCGCACGGTCGAAGGGCCGCACCCGCGGGTCGGCGATCATGCGCCACGGTGTCCGGGTCGCCCTCATCCCGATGTCGACCTTCTTCGCGTACTCGTTCGGACTCATCCTGACCGGCGCGAGCATCACCGAGCTGGTCTTCAGCTGGCACGGCATGGGCGAGTACTTCGTCCAGAGCATCAGCAACAACGACATCAACGCGGCGTCGGGCACGATCCTCTTCACGGCGATCCTCGTGCTCATCGCAGGGACCCTCGCGGACCTGCTGTACGCCGCGCTCGACCCGCGAGTGAGGGTGTGACCCGTGTCTGTTCTCGACCCCACGACCACGACCACCGCCGGTGACCCCGGCGACGGCAACGCCGGGACGCCGGCGCACGTCATCGAGGTGAAGGGCGGCCGCACCCCGCTCTGGCGCAAGGTGTTCGGCACCTGGCGCGCACGCATCGGCGGCAGCGCCCTGCTCCTCATCATCCTCTGGGCGTTCCTCGGCCCGTACCTGTACCACTGGAACGCCGTCGACTCCGACGGGCTGGCGTTCGGCATGCCGCCGAGCGCTGCGCACTGGTTCGGCACGAACGACATCGGCCAGGACATCTACGCGCAGACCCTGGTCGGCCTGCAGAAGTCGCTGCTCATCGGCCTGATCGCCGGACCGGCAGCGACCCTGATCGCCGGCATCGTCGGCGCGATCGCCGGGTACTTCGGCGGCCTCACCGACCGGCTGCTCGTGTGGGTCATCGACCTGCTGCTCGTGATCCCGTCGTTCTACGCGCTCGTGCTGCTCAGCCCGGTGTTCAAGAACCTGACGTGGGTTGCCCTCATCGTCGGCCTCGCGGTGTTCAGCTGGATGGTGATGGCCCGGGTGATCCGCGGGCAGACGATGTCGCTCCGCGAACGCGACTACGTCAAGGCCGCCCGGTTCATGGGCGTCCCGGCGTTCACGATCATCCGTCGGCACATCCTGCCGAACGTGGCGTCGCTGCTCATCATCGACGCCACGCTCGGCGTCGGCGCCGCGATCCTGGCGGAGAGCTCGCTGAGCTTCTTCGGCTTCGGCATCCAGATCCCCGACGTGTCGCTCGGCACCCTGCTCGCCGCCGGCAGCCAGTCCGCCGTCACCCGCCCGTGGCTGTTCGTCCTGCCCGCCGCGACGCTCGTCGCGACCGTGCTCTCGACCAGCCTGCTCGGCGACGCCCTGCGCGACGCCATCGACCCCACCTCCGGAGCCAACCGTGACTGAGCCGCTGCTCACCGTGTCCGACCTGTCGGTCACGTTCAACCCGAAGACCAAGCCCGTCTACGCGGTCCGGGGTGTCGACTACTCGGTGGCCCCCGGTGAGTTCCTCGGCATCGTGGGCGAGTCGGGTTCCGGCAAGTCGGTGTCCTCGATGGCCGTGATGGGCCTGCTGCCGTCCTCCGCCCAGGTGCAGGGCAGCATCCGGTTCGACGGGCAGGAGCTCGTCGGCAGGAACGATCGCGAGATGTCTGCGCTGCGCGGCCGGGACATCGCGATGGTGTTCCAGGACCCGCTGTCCGCATTGACGCCGGTGTACACGATCGGCCAGCAGATCATCGAGGGCCTGCGCCTGCACGACCGCTCCCTCACCCAGCACGCCGCACGCACCCGCGCCGAGGAACTCCTGCGCATCGTCGGCATCCCGAACCCGGCGCGACGACTGGACGCGTTCCCGCACGAGTTCTCCGGCGGCATGCGCCAGCGCGCGATGATCGCCATCGCCATCGCGAACGACCCGAAGCTGATCATCGCGGACGAGCCCACCACGGCGCTCGACGTGACGATCCAGGCGCAGATCCTCGACGTGCTGCAGACCGCCAAGGACATGACCGGTGCGGCCGTCGTGCTCATCACGCACGACCTCGGCGTCGTCGCCGGCAACGCCGACCGCGTCGCCGTGATGTACGCCGGCCGGATCGTCGAGACGGCGCCGGTGCTCCCCCTGTTCCGTGAACCGGTGATGCCGTACACGATCGGGCTGCTCCGCTCGATGCCGAACATGACGTCCGCCCGCACCGAGCGGCTCGTCCCGCTCGACGGCCGCCCGCCCCTGCTCACGCAGAAGCCGACCGGCTGCCCGTTCGCCGACCGCTGCCCCGCCGTCATCGACGCGTGCCGCGACGGCGAACCCGCCCTCGTCGCACCGACGGTGCCGCAGAGCGCCGACAACCCGGTCCTGACCGGTGCCGTCCAGACGATCGGCAACGGCACCCTGCTCGACGACCACACCGCCGCGTGCATCCGTCGCGACGAGATCGCCGCGGGCACTCTCGAGCGCTCGGAGATCTTCCCCCGCCCCGAGGACGTCCCCGAGGCAGCGGTCGACCACGGCGACGAGGTCGTGCTCGAGCTGCAGGACGTCGTCAAGACGTTCCCGCTCACCAAGGGCGCGCTCTTCCGCCGGCAGATCGGCGAGGTGCACGCGGTGGACGGCATCTCCCTGACGCTCAAGCGCGGCCAGGTGCTCGGTCTGGTCGGCGAGTCCGGCTGCGGCAAGACGACCACCATCATGGAGATCCTCGAGCTCGCCGGGGCCCAGCACGGCACCATCCGGGTGAACGGCGTCGACACCGCCTCGCTGTCCAAGAAGGACCGTCTGGCACTGCGCCGCGACATCCAGGTCGTGTTCCAGGACCCCATGGCGTCGATCGACCCGCGCCTCGACATCGGCTCGGTGATCGGTGAACCCCTCACCGTGCACGGCGTCGCGAAGGACGAGATCCGCCGGCGGGTGCGCGAGGTCCTCGAGCTGGTCGGGCTCGAGCCGAGCTACATCGACCGGTACCCGCACGAGTTCTCCGGCGGCCAGCGGCAGCGCATCGGCATCGCCCGTGCGCTCATCGTCGAGCCGAAGATCCTGGTGCTCGACGAGCCGGTCTCCGCGCTCGATGTCTCGGTGCAGGCCGGTGTGATCAACCTGCTCGAGGACCTCAAGCACCGCCTCGGGCTGTCCTACCTGTTCGTGGCGCACGACCTGTCCGTCGTCCGGCACATCGCCGACGACGTCGCGGTCATGTACCTCGGCCGCATCGTCGAGTACGGCGACGGCGACGCGGTGTTCTCAGACCCGCAGCACCCGTACACCCGGGCACTGCTGTCGGCCGTGCCGGTGCCGGACCCCATGGCCGAGGCCGCCCGCGGGCGCATCCTGCTCGACGGCGACCTGCCCTCCCCCACGGAGCGCATCGACGGCTGCCGGTTCCGCACGCGCTGCCCGCTCTACCAGCTCCTCGACGAGGGCCGGCAGGAGCAGTGCCGCACGATCGACCCGGGTCTCGAGCCCGTGCACGGCCGCGGTGTCGCCTGCATCCAGACCGACCAGGAGCACCTGCTCACCGAGCGGGTCGGCGCGGTCGTCTGACGACCCGGTCACGTTCACCGCTCCAGATCGTGAGCAGGAAGGGTCGGGTCCCGTCCGCGGACTCGACCATTCCTGCTCACCGAGCGCGGCAGTGGACGTGACCAGCAGACGGACGGGACGCCCGGTACCAGCTGGTACCGGGCCTCCCGTCCGTCGTGTGGTCGCGATCGCGAGCCGCGTCAGGCTCCGAGCCACAGGCTGAGCAGCGAGGCGGCGAGCAGCGCCAGCGCCGCTGCGCCGACCGCCAGGGCCGGCACGTCCCAGCCGCGCACGGCGTCGCCGGCGCCGGTGCCGTCGCGGTGCTCGGACCAGCGGTCGAGCAGCACCGTCATCTCGTCGGGCTGTCGCAGGACGGCCCGCTCGCCGCGCCGGGCCGGTTTCGGCCGCGGCAGCGACGGCCCGCCCCAGCACTGGACCTTCCGGCCGGCGACCGTCTCGATCACGATCTGCCAGCGGAGCCGGACGTCGGCGACGGCCTGCCACGGCACCACGGTGCGGCGGAGCGGGTTGACCACGGTGACCGCGCGCTCGTCGATGACGATGCACGGACGGTAGGTCAGGACCCAGAGCGCCCAGACGAGCACGGCGATCGGGCCGGCGGCACGGAGGACGACGTCCCAGCTCCCCCGGAACGCCGCATCGCCGAGCAGGAACAGGCCCAGGACGGCGACGAGGCCGGACGCCACCGCGCCCCCGCGACCAGCGCGGAGGACGACGGGGCGTCCGGCCTCGTTCGTGTCCAGGTGGATCAGCGTCCGAACTCGAACCCGGCGCCGGGGATGGCGGCCAGGAGGTCCTTCGTGTACTGCTCCTTCGGGGCGGCGAAGACCTCGTCGGTCGTCGCCTTCTCGACGATCTGCCCACGGCGCATGACGCACACGTTGTCCGCGACGAGGCGGACGACCGCGAGGTCGTGCGTGATGAACAGGTACGTCAGGCCGAGCTCGGTCTGCAGCTCGGTGAGCAGGTCGAGGATCTGGCCCTGCACGAGCACGTCGAGCGCGGAGACTGCCTCGTCGAGGACGATGACCTCCGGCTTGAGCGCCAGCGCGCGGGCGACGGCGATGCGCTGTCGCTGGCCACCGGACAGCTCGTTCGGGTAGCGGTTCACCATCGACTTCGGCAGCGCGACCTGGTCGAGCAGCTCGAGCACCCGGGCGCGACGCGAGGCCTTGTCGCCCACCTTGTGCGTGGCGAGCGGCTCGGCGATCGTGTTCCCGACGTTGTACATCGGGTCCAGGGAGCCGTACGGGTCCTGGAACACCGGCTGCACGCGACGGCGGAAGTCGAAGAGGTCCTTGCCCTTCAGCGCGCCGATGTCGATGCCGTCGAACTGCACGGTGCCGCTCGTGATGCTCTCGAGCTGCAGGACGAGCTTCGCGACGGTCGACTTGCCGGAACCGGACTCGCCGACGAGCGCCGTGGTGGTGCCCTTCTGGATCGAGAACGACACGTCGTCGACGGCCTTGAGCTCGCGGGTGGCGAGGCTCTTGCCGCGCAGCTTGTAGACCTTCTCGAGGTTCTTCACCACGATGAGGTCCTCGGCCGGACGGTGCTCGCGCTCCTGGGCCCGGGCGATCAGCTCGGCGTCGTCGTTGCCGGCGTCGGCGATGTCGACGCGTGCGTGCTGCACCTTCGACTGGATGCGACGGCTGGCCAGCGACGGGGCCGCCGCGACGAGCCGCTGCGTGTACGGGTGCTGCGGGTTGGCCAGGATCTCCTTGGAGGGACCGGCTTCGACGACCTGGCCCTTGTACATCACGACGAGCTTCTCGGCGCGCTCGGCGGCGAGGCCGAGGTCGTGCGTGATGAACAGCACCGAGGTGCCGAAGTCGCGGGTCAGGCTCTCGAGGTGGTCGAGGATGACGCGCTGGACGGTGACGTCGAGCGCACTCGTCGGCTCGTCGGCGATGAGCAGCTGCGGGCGGCTCGACAGACCGATACCGATGAGCACGCGCTGGCGCATGCCGCCGGAGAACTCGTGCGGGTACTGCTTCAGGCGGGTCGAGGCGTCGCCGAGGCCGGCCTCCTGCAGGACCTCGACGGCACGGTCACGGACCGCCTTCTTGCCGGTCGCCATGCCGTTCGCACGGATCGCCTCTTCGACCTGGAAGCCGATCGACCACAGCGGGTTGAGGTTCGACATCGGGTCCTGGGGGACGTAGCCGATCTCCTTCCCGCGGATCTCCGACATCTCCTTGTCGCTCAGCCCGACGAGCTCGCGCCCGTTGAACTTGATCGAGCCACCGGTGACCTCACCGGTGCCGGGGAGCAGCTTGATGATCGCCTGGGCGCTCGTCGACTTGCCCGAACCGGACTCGCCGACGATGGCCAGGCGCTCGCCCTGCTCGAGGGTGAGGTTGACGCCGCGGACGGCCTGCACGAGGCCGCTCTGGGTCTTGAAGCCGACCTGCAGGTCGGTGATCTCGAGCAGCGGGGCGCCGGAACCGCCGGTGCGGCTGCTGTTCGTCTGGGTCAGTGTCTCGCTCATCGGCGGGCCCTCGCCTTCGGGTCGAGCGCGTCGCGCACCACGTCACCGAGGAGCAGGAACGCGAGCACGGTGATGGACAGGGCTGCCGACGGCCAGAAGATCGTCGACGGTGCCGTTCGGATCGAGACCTGTGCGGTTCCGATGTCGAGGCCCCAGCTGAGCGCTGAGTCCGGGAGCCCGATGCCGAGGAACGACAGGGTCGCCTCAGCCACGATGAACGTGCCGAGCGACACCGTCGACACGACGATGACCGGGGCCACGGAGTTCGGGATCACGTGACGGACCAGCGTCTTGAAGCGGCTCACGCCGAGCGCGGCCGAGGCCATCACATAGTCGGACTGCTTCGCGCTGAGCACGGCACCACGCATGATGCGAGCGATCTGCGGCCAGGCGAACGCGGCGAGGACCAACGCCACTGTGATCGCGTTCCGCGCCGGGATGACCGACATGATCACGATTGCGCCGAGCACGGTGGGGATGGAGAAGAAGATGTCCGCGATGCGGGACACGATGGTGTCGAGCCATCCGCCGTAGAAGCCGGCGAGAGCGCCGATGATGACACCGACGATCGTGACCAGCACCGTGGCGACGATGCCGACGATCAGCGAGTTCCGTGCACCCCAGATGACACGTGAGTACACGTCGTAGCCCTGGCGGTTGTACCCGAAGATGTGGCCTGCTTCCGAGCCTTCGTTGCTCTTGGCGAGGATCGCCTTCCTCGGGTCGATGTGCGTGAAGAGGCCAGGGAACAACGCCACGACGATGATGAGCAGGATGAGCACGGCGGACACCCAGAACATCGGGCGGACACGCATGGAGTCCCAGGCATCGGTCCAGGTGGACCGGGTCTTCTCGTTCTCGTCGACCTGGTCGACCGCTTGGAGCGGGGTCTCCTCGATCGGAGCGACGTAGTGCGTCGCCGAGCGGGATGCGGCGTTACTTGGCATAGCGGATCCTCGGGTCCAGGACGGCGTAGAGCAGGTCGACCAGGAGGTTGGCGAGCATGAAGATGATGACCATCACGGCGACGAACGACACGACGGTCGGTCCTTCGCCGAGCTTGACGGCCTGGAACACCGTGCCACCCACACCGTGGATGTTGAAGATGCCCTCGGTCACCACGGCGCCGACCATCAGGTTGCCGATGTCGACACCCAGGTACGTCACGACGGGGATGAGTGAGTTGCGGAAGATGTGCACGCCGACGACACGACGACGGGGCAGGCCCTTGGCCGTCGCGGTGCGGACGAAGTCAGCACTCATGTTCTCGGCGACGCTCGCGCGCGTCAGACGCACGATGTACGCGAACGACACCGAGGCGAGCACGATCGCGGGCAACACGAGTTCGTCCCACGGCGCTTCGCCGGACACCGTCACCCGGAACAGTCCGAGGTTGATGCCGAAGACGTACTGCAGCAGGAACCCGACGACGAAGGTCGGGACCGAGATGAGCAGCAGTGACACGACGAGTGCGGTGGCGTCGAACAGCTTGCCCTTGCGCAGACCAGCGATGACACCGACGACGATGCCGGCGACCGATTCGAACAGCAGCGCCAGGATCGCCAGACGGGCGGTGATCGGGAACGCCGAGGCGAGCTGCGAGCTGACCGGCAGACCCGAGTACGTCACGCCGAGGTCGCCGCGGAACACGCCGCCGATCCAGAGCAGGTACTGCACGATGAACGGCTTGTCGAGGTTGTACTGCTGTCGCAGCTGCTCGATCACCTGCGGTGTCGGCTGGCGGTCGCCGAACAGCGCGGCGATCGGGTCGCCGGGCAGCGAGAAGACCATGAAGTAGATGAGGAACGTGGCCCCGAAGAACACGGGGATGAGTTGCAGGAGGCGCTTGCCGAGGTACCAGAGCATCAGATCACTGCCCGGTCCGGAGCGATGTCGATCAGGTTCATTGTGGTGAGGGGTGGACGGTCCGAGGGTCGGCACGGAAGTCCGGTGCGGGAGGGCGCCCGCGGTGTGGGGGAAGGTCTTACCGCCGCGGTACGGGGGTTCGGGGGCCATGTGGCCCCCGAACCCCCGTCCGGTGGTCGCGAGGCAGGATACCTGCTCGCGTGGTGGTCTCTACGAGACCAGGGTCAGTTCTTGACCTCGACGTCGTAGTACAGCGGCACCGAGTTCCAGCCGAACTTGACGTTCGACACCTTGTCCGCGTTCCAGACACCGGTCACGTTGGAGTACCAGAGCGGGATCTCAGGCAGGTCCTCGAACAGGAGTTCCTGAGCCTGGTCGAAGATCTTGTTGCCCTCTTCGACAGTGGCTGCCGAACGGCCCTTCGCGAGCAGCTCGTTGTACTCGGCCGAGTCGTAGCGCGCGTAGTTGCTCGACGAGCCCTTGCCCATGGTCGGGCCGAGGAAGTTGTACAGCGAGGGGTAGTCGGCCTGCCAACCGGTGCGGCTGCCGCCCGTGAGCTTGTCGTTCGTCTGGAGGTCGAGGGCCTCCTGGAACGTCGGGATCGCGTTGCCTTCGGCCTTGATGCCGAGCGTGCTCGAGATCGAGTTCGTGACCGCGGTCACCCATGCCTGGTGGCCACCATCGGCGTTGTACGTGATGGTGAGGGTGTCGTCGTACTTCGAGATCTTGTCGGCCTCGGCCCAGAGCTTCTTGGCCTCGGACTTGTCGTACTCCAGGACGTCAGAGCCCTCGAGGTCGTCGTTCCAACCGGCGATCACCGGCGAGGTGAAGTCCTTGGCCGGGGTGCGGGTGCCGTCGAAGATCTTGTCGGTGATCTCCTTGCGGTTGATCGCCATCGAGACGGCCTCGCGACGGAGCTTGCCCTCTTCACCCTTCCAGTGGTCCAGGTAGTAGGGCAGGTAGATGCCCTGGAAGATCGCGGCGGGCTGGTTGACGTTCGAGTCCGGGAAGTCGGACTTGTACGTCTGGAAGTTGGCGTCCGGCACGGCGTCGAGGACATCGAGGTTGCCGCCCTGAGCATCCGCGTAGGCGGTGTCCTGCGAGGTGTAGAACGTGATCGTCAGACCACCGTTCTTCGGCTTGCGCTTGCCCTCGTAGTCCTTGTTGGCGACGAGCTTGATGGACTGGTTGTGGGTCCAGGCCTTCTTGCCGTCGAGCTTGTACGGACCGTTGCCGATCGGGTTCTCACCGAACGCCTTGGTGTCGTCGTAGAACGCCGACGGCAGCGGCACGAAGGCCGAGTAGCCGAGCGAGAGCGGGAAGTCGGACTGTGCCGACTTCAGCTTCACGGTGAACTCGTCGTCGTTCACGACCTTGAGGCCGGTGAGCTCGGAGTCCTTCTCGGCGTTGTACCCCTCGATGTTCTCGAAGAAGTACGAGGCGCTCTGCTTGTTCGAGAACTGGGCTGCCCAGTTCCACGCCTTGGTGAACGACTCGGCCGTGACCTTCTCGCCGTTCGTGAAGGTGTAACCCGTGTTCAGTTTGATGTCGAAGGTCTTCGAGTCATCGGTGTCGATGCTCTTCGCGACCTCGTTGACGGGCTTGCCGTCGGCGTCGTACGAGACGAGGCCCTCGAACAGCGAGTCGATGACCTTGCCGCCACCGGTCTCGGTGGTGTTCGACGGGATGAGGGGCTTCTGCGGCTCACTCCCGTTCGTGGTGACGATCCCGGACGCGTTCGCCGAGCCCGAGCCACCCCCGTCGGAGCTGTTGCTGGAGCAGGCGGTCAGGGCGAGTGCTGTGGCCCCGAGCACGGCGAGGGCTGAGAGCCCGGCGCGCTTCTTGATCAAGGTTCCTCCTGGTGCATGGGACGCGCAGGGCACAGCGGTGTCGCCCGGGCGCGTTTGACCTTTGCAGCGTAGGCAAGGTGAACAGCGGCGTCCAAACCCAGGGGCGAACGGTTACACGCCGGTAACCAACTTGCACGATCCTTGCGACAAGATGCAACATTCGCGCGCGTGCCGGTGAAGGGTGCGTTTTTGTTGCATCCGCATGAAATCCATTGCACTCCGTCACACTTCTGTGCAAGTCGGGGGACGGCCGAGCATCGCTCAGGGGTACGGCTCGGGGGCTGCGTCGAGCGGTCAGGACATGCCGTGGGTGGCGCGCCGAGTGGTCACGAACTGTCGGTTGGCGCGGGTCAGGACGACGGTTCGTGACCGCACGGCGGAACTGAGCGGGGTGCCGTGACCGCCCGGGACACGACCGTGCCCCCGTCCGCCCCCGTCCGACCCCGGCCGGACGCGACCGTGCCGGCCGCCGGACACGACCGTGCCCCGCCCGGAGGACCGGACGGGGCACGGGGCGCACGGCGACGACGGGGTGTCGGCGCCGGTCGGGATCAGGCGAACGCCTCGATCGGCGGGCAGGCGCACACCAGGTTGCGGTCGCCGTAGGCCTGGTCGATCCGACGCACCGGCGGCCAGTACTTCCGGCCGCTGATGCCCGGCAGCGGGTAGACGGCCTGCTCGCGGGTGTAGGCGTGTGCCCACTCCCCCGAGATCACCGACGAGGCGGTGTGCGGGGCGTGCACGAGCGGGTTGTCGTCCGCCGGCCACTCCCCGCGCTCGACCGCTGCGGCTTCGGCCCGGATCGCGAGCATCGCGTCGACGAAGCGGTCGAGCTCGGCGAGGTCCTCGCTCTCGGTCGGTTCGACCATGAGCGTGCCCGCCACCGGGAACGACATCGTCGGCGCGTGGAACCCGTAGTCGACGAGGCGCTTCGCGACGTCGTCGACCGTGATGCCGGTGGTGTCGCGCAGCGGGCGGAGGTCGAGGATGCACTCGTGCGCGACGAGTCCGTCATCGCCCGTGTACAGCACCGGGAACGCATCACGCAGACGAGCCGCGATGTAGTTCGCCCCGAGGACCGCGGCCTCGGTCGCACGGGTGAGGCCCTCGAGCCCCATCATTCGGACGTACGTCCACGTGATCGGCAGGATGCTCGGGCTGCCGTACGGCGCCGCACTGACCGGGCCGCCGGCGTGGGCCAGGCGGTCGTCCGCCTCGGCGGCGGTCGCACCGGAGCGCCGGTCGGCCTGCTGCGCGAACGGGTGACCGGGCAGGAACGGTGCCAGGTGTGCCTTCGCGGCGACGGGTCCCACGCCGGGGCCGCCACCGCCGTGCGGGATGCAGAAGGTCTTGTGCAGGTTGAGGTGCGACACGTCGCCGCCGAAGTCGCCGAAGCGGGCGTGGCCGAGCAACGCGTTGAGGTTCGCGCCGTCGACGTAGACCTGGCCGCCGGCGTCGTGCACGGCGTCGCAGATCTCGCGGATGTCGTGCTCGTAGACGCCGTGGGTGGACGGGTACGTGATCATCAGCGCCGCGAGGGTGTCGGCGTGGGCGGCGACACGGGCCCGGAGGTCCTCGAGGTCGACGTTGCCGTTCTCGTCGCAGGCCACCACGACGACCTTCATGCCTGCGAGCACCGCGGACGCGGCGTTCGTGCCGTGCGCGCTCGACGGGATCAGGCAGACCGTGCGCTCGCTGTCGCCGTTGGCCTGGTGGTACCCGCGGATGGCCAGCAGGCCGGCGAGTTCGCCCTGGCTGCCGGCGTTCGGCTGCAGGGAGACGGTGTCGTAGCCGGTGACCTCGGCGAGCCACGACTCGAGGTCGCCGATCATGTCGAGGTACCCCTCGACGTCCTCGCGGGGTGCGAACGGGTGGATGTTCGCGAACTCCGGCCAGGTCACGGCGGCCATCTCGGTCGCCGCGTTGAGCTTCATCGTGCAGCTGCCGAGCGGGATCATGCCGCGGTCGAGCGCGTAGTCCTTGTCGGACAGGTGCTTGAGGTACCGCATCATGCGGGTCTCGCTGCGGTGTGCGCTGAACACGGGGTGCGTCAGGTAGTCGCTCTCGCGCTGCAGGGCCGACGGGAGGCCCGTGGCCGCGTCGCGCACGGCTGTCTCGGTCGCGGGGACGGTGACGTCCACCGCCCCGAGCACGCCCGCCAGCGCCACGACGTCGTCGGGCGTGGTCGTCTCGTCGACGGACAGCTGGAACGTGTCGGCGTCCACGACGTGCAGCAGGTAGCCGGCGTCCTGCGCTGCCGCGACGATCGCCTCGGCGCGACCGACGGCCCGCAGGGTGAGCGTGTCGAAGAAAGCGTCGTGCACGACCTCGACCCCGGCGTCACGCGCCACGGCGGCGAGCGCACCGGTGGTCCGTGCGACCCGGCCGGCGATGAACCGCAGGCCCTCGGGCCCGTGGTAGACCGCGTACATCGAGGCCATCACGGCGAGCAGGACCTGCGCGGTGCAGATGTTGCTCGTCGCCTTCTCGCGGCGGATGTGCTGCTCGCGGGTCTGCAGGCTGAGGCGGTAGGCCATCTGGCCGTCGGCGTCGAAGGACACCCCGACCAGGCGACCGGGGAGCTGACGCTCGAGGCCGGCGCGCACCGCGAGGTAGCCGGCGTGCGGGCCACCGAAGCCGAGCGGGACCCCGAAGCGCTGGCTCGTCCCGACGGCCACGTCGGCACCGAGGTCGCCGGGGCTGGCGAGCAGGGTCATCGCGAGCAGGTCGGCTGCGACGACGGCGATGCCGCCGCCGGAGTGGACCCGCTCGATGACGGGCGACGGGTCGACGATGCGGCCCGAGGCGCCGGGGTACTGCAGGATGACGCCGAACGCGCCGTCGAGCTGGTCGTCGCTCGGGCCGGCGGCAGCGTCGAACGTGCGCAGCGTGATGCCCACGGCGTCGGCACGGTGGTCGAGCAGTGCACGGGTCTGCGGCAGCAGGTCGGCGTCGACGAGGAACGCGTCGCCCTTGACCTTGGACGCGCGGCGGGCGAGGAGCATGCCCTCGACCACGGCGGTGCCCTCGTCGAGCATCGAGGCGCCGGCGGTGGCCATGCCGGTCAGGTCGGACACCATCGTCTGGAAGTTGATGAGTGCTTCGAGGCGGCCCTGCGAGATCTCCGGCTGGTAGGGCGTGTACGCCGTGTACCAGCTCGGGTTCTCGAGCACGTTGCGCTGGATCACCGCGGGCGTGTGGGTGCCGTGGTAGCCGAGGCCGATCATGGCGCGCCGCACGGTGTTGCGGCCGGCCTTCGCGCGGAGTTCGGCGAGCGCCTCGGTCTCGCCGACGGCGGCCGGGATCACCGAGTCGGCGACGGGGCCGACGTGGATGGACTCCGGGATCGCGGCACGGACCAGCGCGTCGAGCGACGGCTGTCCGACGACGTCGAGCATGGCCTGCTGGTCGGCCGGGGTGGTGCCGATGTGGCGGTCGGCGAAGGACGTCTGGAGGTTCTCGAACGCGGTCATGCGATGGAGGCCCGGTACGCGTCGTGGTCCATCAGGTCCTCGGGGAACGAGGTGCCGTCGACCTTGATCTTCACGAGCCAGCCGGCGCCGAAGGGGTCCTGGTTGACGGTGTCGGGGGTGTCGACGACGGCGTCGTTGACCTCGACGACCTCGCCCTCGATCGGGGCGAAGAGCTCGCCGACGCTCTTGGTCGACTCGATCTCGCCGATCTGGTCGCCGGCGGTGGTGGCGGTGCCGACGGCGGGGAGCTCGACGTAGACGACGTCACCGAGCTGCTCGGCGGCGTGGTCGGTGATGCCGACGGTGACGGTGTCGCCCTCGACGAGCAGCCACTCGTGGTCGGCCGTGTACTGGAGTGCGGTCTGGTCGGTCATGGGGTCAGCCTTTCGAGGCGCGGCGGTAGAAGGGGAACGCGGAGACCGTGCTGGGGACGGCAGTCCCGCGGACGTCGATGTGGAGGACCTGTGCCCCGTCCGACACGGCGGCGAGCGCGGCCGGGTCGACGAAGGCCATCGCGACGGGGTGGCCGAGCGTCGGCGAGAGCGCGCCCGAGGTCACGGTGCCGACGACCGTGCCGTCGAGCACGACGTCGTAGCCGGCGCGGGGAGCACGGCGACCCTCGGTCACCAGACCGACGAGCACCCGGGCGTCCGCGGACGGGGTGACGCCGGCCGCACCGACGAAGTCGCCGTCCTTCGCGACGACGCGGCCGAGGCCAGCCTGGGCCGGACGGACGTCGGTGCCGAGCTCGTGCCCGTAGAGGGGCATGCCGGCCTCGAGTCGCAGGGTGTCGCGCGCGGCGAGCCCGGCGGGGACGACCCCGCGGTCGGCGCCGGCCTCGAGCAGGGCGTCCCAGAGCACCGGGGCGGTGTCCGGGTCGGTGTAGACCTCGAAGCCGTCCTCGCCGGTGTACCCGGTCCGCGCGACGAGCACGTCGGCACCGTCGAACAGCGCGTGCAGCACGCGGTAGTAGCCGAGTTCGTCGAGCGGGGTCTCGGGCTGCAGGCGGTCGGCGACGACGAGCGCGTCGAGCGTGCCGGCAGCCGCGGGGCCCTGGATCGCGACGAGGGCCGTGGTGTCGGAGTCGTCGGAGACCTCGACGTCGAAGCCGTCGGCCCGGGCGGTGAGCGCGGTGACGGCCACGTCGCGGTTGGACGCGTTCGCGACGACGAGGAAGACGTCGTCGTCGGTCCGGTACACGACGAGGTCGTCGAGGATCCCGCCGTCCTCGGCGAGCAGCAGCGAGTACTTGGCGCGGCCGATCGGCATCGTGCCGAAGGAGCCGGCGAGCGCGTGGTCGAGGAAGGCGACGGCATCGCTGCCGGTCACCCCGATCTCGGCCATGTGCGACAGGTCGAAGACGCCGGCGGCCTCGCGCACGGCGTGGTGCTCGGCGAGGTCCGACGAGTAGCGCACGGGCATGCGGTACCCGGCGAAGTCGGTGAAGGTCGCACCGGCGGCCTCGTGCACGGCTTCGAGCGGCGACGAACGCTGACCCGGCGTGGGCAGTGGGGACGGACTCATGGCGGAGTTCTCCTGGCATCGGCAGGGCCCGGCGACGATCGCCGGGTGGAACTCCCCCTCTGTCATGGGCCTGAGAGTTTCACCGCGGCCCGTGAGGTCCGGCGGCTTTCACCGTGGGCGAGACGACCGAGCGTCTGCTTTTCAGAGTGGCCTGTCCGCTGCGGTGTGGGACCTGAGAGATTGACGGGGGGATTGCTCCTTCGGTGCCGTGCGTGCGCCCGAGGGCACGATGCGCCCAGAGGCACGATGTACCCAGAGGCACGATGTACCCAGAGGCACTGCACGGCGTCTCCCGCGACGGATGAACGGCCGGTGTGTTCAGTTGTCCGCGACGAGCATACCGAGGCCGCGTTTCGAGCGTGTGTCGCGAGCGAGCCTTCGACATCTCGTAGAATGCGGGGATGGCCGGACAACGATCGCGCCCCCGCGGGCAGCTGGAGCAGGCGGTGCTCGACGCACTCCGCTCCGCCGACTCCGGGCTCACCGCACGCCAGGTGCTCGACGCGTTCCCGGAGCCCCGCCCCGCGCTGACGACCGTCCTCACCGTGCTCGACCGCCTCGGCCGCAAGGGCCAGGTGGAACGGGAGCAGCACGACGACGCTCCCCTGACGTTCCGCGCCGTGCACAGTCGTGACGAGCAGACCGCGTCCCTGATGTCGAGCGCACTGGCCGCGTCGTCCGACCGCGAGGCCGCACTGCTGCAGTTCACCGGCTCGCTCGCCTCGGACGACCTCGAGGCCCTGCGTCGCGCCCTCGACGCCCGCGCCCGCTCCTGACCGGCTGCGCACCGTGGTCGTCGCCGGCATCGCGCTCATCGTCCTCGCACTCGCGGTGGTGGTGTTCGCGCCCCGGATCCTGACCCGTTCCGCCTGGACGATCGACCTGCCCCGCACCGCGCTGGTCTGCTGGTCGGTCGCGGTCCTGCTCGGCGTCGTCGGCTTCGTGGCCGGCATCACCCTCGTGGTGCTCGCCGACCGTCCGGTCACCGAGCTGTTCGGCGGGGACGGCTCCCCCACGCACGGCTTCAACGTCGGCGTCGCGCTCCTCGCGGTCGTCGCGTTCGTCGTCGCGGTCCGGGTGCGCCCCGGCCCGGAACACGAGGCCGTCCGCCAGGCGATGCGTTCCGGTGTCGCCCCGCACCGCGAGATCGACGGCACCCCCGTCGCCGTCGTCGAGGCCGACCACGCACTGGCATGCGCCGTGCCGGGTCGGAGCGGTGGTGTCCTCGTCAGCACCGGCTTGGCAGACCGGTTGCGCACCGACGAACTGGAGGCCGTGGTCGCCCACGAACGCGCCCACCTGACCCAGCACCACGCGGCTGCGGTCGCGGTCGCGGAATCGATCGAGCGTGCGGTCCCGTGGGTGCCCGGTGCGCGCGCCATGGCGCGGTCGACGCGTGTGCTCGTGGAGTTCGCCGCGGACGACGCGGCGGCCCGTCGCGTCGGACGCGACGCCCTGCGCCGGGCGGTGCTGGTGGCGGACGGGAGCAGCGCGCTCGGCGCGATCCGCGCCTCCAGGCTGTCGTGACGCACCATGTGTCGGGGGCGAGGCATATGGTGATCGGACCGTGAAGCCACTGACCGAAGCCGACATCCGATCGTCGTTCGTGAACGCCACCCCCGACGAACTCGCACAGCTGCCCATCCCGGGCCTGCACGAGACACTCTGGGACGAGCGCGAGTTCCTGGGCTGGCGCGACCCGCAGGCCGCCCGCCGCGGGTACATCGTGTCCTGGATCGACGAGCGCCCCGTGGGCATCGTCGTCCGGTCCGCCGGTGGCTCGCTGCGCCCCGGCATCGCCGCGATGTGCTCGTTCTGCCACTCGCCGCAGCCCGCGACCCAGGTCCGGCTGTTCTCCGCCGCGCGTGCCGGTGAGTCCGGGCGCAACGGCAACACGATCGGCACGTACATCTGCGAAGACCTCGGGTGCCCGATGCTGATCCGCACCGCGCCCCCGCACCTGAACCCGCCCGCGACCATCGCGATGCGTGGCGCCTCCCTGCTGCAGCGCGTGCAGAACTTCACCGCGGACATCACCAAGACGGCGTGAGCCGGTTCGGCACCGCCCGCTGGGCCGTGGTCGAGGAACTCGGCGACGGCCGGTGGCGGCTGACCCTGCGGGACGAGGCCGACGACGAACTCGGCGCGTTCGGTCTGGGCGTCGAGGGGCCGTGGGACCCCGACGTCGAGCCGCACGTCGGGTTCGTGCTCGTCCAGCTCGGCTTGACACTGCGCGGGGCTCGGCCGTGGCGCATCGACGAACTCGGTGACCACCGGGCGCCCGTCCTGTCGCTCGGCTGAACGAGGACGCCCGGACGGCTTCCTTCGGCGCGCGCGGTCCGCTCGGTCAGTCCGCGGCGACGAAGTTGCGCAGGATCTCGCGGTCGTCGTCGGCGCGCATCGCCCATGCGAGCTCGCTGCGGTGGTCGCTGCCCTCGAGCGGCAGGAGCGCCACCGTGTCGGGTGCGGCGAGCGCAGCACTCTCCGGCACCACCGTGACACCGAGGCCCACCCCGACCAGGTGCAGCACGGTCGCCCAGGTCGTGGCCTCCTGCACGATGACCGGGCGGCGGCCACCGGCGGTGACCGGTGCGAGGTTGCGCTCGGTCGCCAGGGCCCCCGCGACCGCCGGGAAGAACACGAACGGCTCGTCGACCAGCTCGGTGCCGCGGATGCGATCCCGATCTGCCAACCGGTGGCCGCGCGGCACAGCGGCGACGAACGCCTCGGACCGGAACGGCAGCAGGCGCACGGCGGGGTCCGGGTCGGCATCGCGGACGACGGCGAGGTCGAGCTCGCCGCGGACGATCCGTGCCAACAGGGTCGACGAGTACCCCTCGGTCAGTTCGACCCGGACCAGGGGGTAGCGCTCCCGGAACGCCTGCACACGTTCGATCGGGCCGAGGGGCAGCGCGGAGACGACGAACCCGACGTCGAGCCGACCGACCTCGCCCCGCCCGACCCGCACCGTCTCGTCGAGGTCCCGTCGCACCTGCCCGAGCAACGACCGCGCACGGCCCTGCAGCACCCGGCCGGCGGCGGTCAGGGCGACGCTGCGGCTGGTCCGGACGAACAGGTCGACGCCGAGCGCGCGTTCGGTCCGCCGGATCTGCTGGGACAGTGCGGGCTGCGCGATCCGCAGCTGCTCGGCCGCGCGGCCGAAGTGCAGCTCGTCGGCGACGGCGAGGAACGCCCGCAGCTGCCGGAGGTCGACGTCCGGTTCTCGATCCATGCACACAGGCTATCGATCAGCTCGAACGAGTATTGGACGTGACTGCATCGTCGATCGAGGATGGATGCATGCCCGAAGCGACCTCCACCGTCACCATCACCGACCTCGCCACCTCCGCGGATGCCGCGGCGTTCCGCACGCTCAACGAGGCGTGGATCACCCGGTACTTCACCCTCGAGGACGAGGACCGCGTGTTCCTCTCCGATCCCGTCGGCCGGGTCGTGGAGCGGGGCGGCGCCGTCCTGGTCGCCCGGCTCGACGACCAGGTCATCGGGTGCATCGGGGTCGTGCCCACCACCCCCGGCGTTTTCGAGCTCGTGAAGATGGCGGTCTCCCCCGACCACCAGGGGCACGGCACCGGGCGGAAGCTCATCGCCGCGGCGCTCGACCGGGCACGCGAGCTCGGCGCCCGCCGCATCGACCTGGAGAGCAACGCGCAGCTCACCAGCGCCGTGCACCTGTACGAGGCGTTCGGGTTCCGGCACCTGCGCGCGGACGAGATCGCCCCGAGCCCGTACGTGCGGGCCGATGTGCACATGACCCTCGACCTGCGCTGACGTTCGACCTGCGCCGACGTTCGAACTGCACTGACGGCGGCCCGGTCCCGGTACGCTCGCGGCATGGCGACGTACGAGGTGCAGGCGGTCCGCGAGGCCGGCGCGTGGCAGGTCTTCATCGACGGCTTCATGGTGACCGAGGTGTCCCGGTGGCCGTCCGTCGGGTTCGTGGCCCGCGAGCTCCTCGCGATGGACCGCGACGACGACCTGCGCATCCGCGTCGTCGGCCGCAACCAGTACGTGGCCTGATCGCAGCGGAGCTCGATGACCCGGGCGGTCAGCGAGCGGCGGCGACCAGCTGTTGTGCTCGCTGGTGCGAGACGTGCAGCAGCGGTCCGATCTCACGCACGGTGAGCCCGGACTCGTGCAGGACCAACGCCGCGGCGGCCGTCTCCTTCGCTGCCTCGATGCGTGCGCGCTCGGACTCCTCGCGGAGCGCGACCGCCCGGTCCAGGTGCGCCTGCGCCGCTTCGGGCATCGCCACCTCGACGACGAGTTCGAAGGACTCCGGATCGCGGTCGTCGTTCATCAGCGAGAGCCAGTCGCGGGCCATCAGCTCGATCTCTCGTTCGCGCTTCGCCTGCGTCCGGATGACGCCGTCGATCCAGATCACCCAGTACTTCTTGCCGCGCTCCGCGCGCACCGCGTGTCGGCTCATTTCCGGCCTTCTCCCCGTTGTTGACTCGGCCGATCGCGCAAACCGGTCCACGAGTTCCGCGCGCTTCACGCTACGCGTCCAATCGGGATTGGGCAAATCTGTCTACTCGAAGTAGACAAGGCCTCTCGGCTGGGTCAGCGGCATGCACTCAGGCGACGTGCCAGACCAACCCCTCCTGCGCGCTCGACGGGTACGCCGAGGCGATCCGGAACACGGCCTCGCGCAGGGTCTCCGGTGAGCACGCCAGGTTGAGCCGGACGAACCCGCGCCCCTCGGACCCGAACCCCAGCCCGGAGTTCAGCGCGACGTACGCGTTCTCGCGCAGCGGCACCGCGGGGTCGTCGCCGAGGCCGATGCCGCGGAAGTCGAGCCACGCCAGGTACCCGGCGCGCGGCCGCGTGTAGACGACCCCGGGCAGGTGCTCGGCGAGGAGCTTGGCGAGCAGCCGGTCGTTCGCCACGATGCGCGCCACGACGTCGTCGAGCCAGTCCGTCGCCAGGGTGAACGCCGCCAGGTTCGCGTGCAGCCCGAGGATGCTCGTGCGGCAGGCGACCTCCTCCCACAGGGTGTCGAGGAGCGCGGCGGTCCGGGGATCGCCGGCGACGATGACCGAGCACTTCACACCGGCGAGGTTCCAGCCCTTGCTCGCAGACGTCACGCACACGCTCCGGGCACCGAGCGGCTCGGCGACGGCGGCGAACGGGGTGAACTGCACGCCGGGGTGGGTCAGGGGGGCGTGGATCTCGTCGCTGATGACGAGGACGTCGTACTTCGCAGCGAGTTCGGCGATCGCCACGAGGTCGGCCCGGTCGTGCACGAGCCCGACCGGGTTGTGCGGGTTGCAGAGCAGGAAGACGCCGACCCCGCCGGCGAACGCCCGCTCGAGGCCCTCGAGGTCGAGCCGGTACTGCCCCCACTGCTCGAGCAGCGGGACCTCCTCGACCTGACATCGGGCCTCTTCGACGAGCTCGAAGAACGGCGGGTACACCGGCGGCGTGATCGCGACTCGGCCGCCGTCAGGCAGCGCGAGCCGGAGCGACTCGACGATCCCGACGCTGACGTCGGTGGCCAGGTGGATGCGCGACGGATCGATCTCCCAGCCCCAGCGGTCCCGCGCGAACTGCGCGAACGCGGGAGCGAGCGGACCGGGGCCGTCGAGGTACCCGAGGTCGGACTGCGAGACCCGCTCGATCAGGGCCTGCCGGATCGCCGGCGCGACGTCGTGGTCCATCTCGGCGACGAACAGGGGCAGCACGTCGGGCGCGTACCGCGTCCACTTGATGCTCGTCCGGACTCCGCGGAGCGTGCCGACCGGGTCCTGCTCGTCGCTCGCCATGCGTCCCAGCATGCCCCTGCCTGGAGGCCCGGCGCGACTCCCGACGTCATCCCACGTCGTCTTCGGGCGGGTTCGCGGCCGGGGGCCGCCCTGTCGGCCTACTGTCGGCAGCATGAGCACGAGCACCGCCGACAAGGCCGTCACCCTCAAGCAGCTGCACGAAGCCCCCGAGATCCTGCGCGTCGTGAACGTGTGGGACGCGATCACCGCCAAGGTCGTCAGCGACCTGCCCGGCACGAAGGCGATCGCCACCGCCGGGCACTCGATCGCCGCGTCGTACGGGTACGAGGACGGCGGCATGCCCCTCGACCTCGCCCTGTCCGGAGCCGCGATCGTCGCCGCCGCCACGGACCTGCCGGTCACCGCCGACCTGGACGACGGCTACGAGGACCCCGCCGAGACGATCCGCCGCGCCATCGGCTCGGGCATCGCGGGCGCCAACGTCGAGGACCGGCTGCGTCCCTTCGACGAGGCGGTCGCCCGCGTCGCCGCGATCACCGCAGCGGCGCAGGCCGAGGGCGTCGACTTCCAGCTGAACGCCCGCACCGACGCGATCGTGCGCGGCGGCGAGCGCCCGATCGACGAGAGCATCGAGGACGCGATCGCCCGTGGAAAGGCGTTCCTGGACAACGGCGCCGCCCTGGTCTTCGTGCCCGGTGCGGTCGAGCGTTCGGTGGTCGAACGACTCGTGGCCGGTCTGGGCCGCGGCAAGCTCTCGGTCATCGGCCTGCCCGGCGCCCTGCCCGCCGCCGAGTACGAGGCGCTCGGCGTCGCCCGCATCTCCTACGGCCCGCTCACGCAGCGGGTCGCGCTGCGCGCGCTCCGCGACCTGGCGACCGACCTGTACGCCGACGGCGTCGTGCCGGAGGACACCCCGACCCTGAACTGAGCCCAGTGCAGACGGGAGGCCCGGTGCCAGCTGGCACCGGGCCTCCCGTCTGCATGTGGTCGCGTCACGCGACCCGCTCAGCTCAGCCGAGCGCCGGGTACAGCGCGGGCGTGGTGCGCGCGTGCGTCTCCTGCTCGAAGGCGTAGCCGAGGCCGATGACCGTGCTCTCGTCGAACGAGCGGCCGAGGAACTCCAGGTTCACGCCGGCACCGGTGATGGTGTTGTCGTCAGCGGTCGCCTGGCCCATCGGGACGGTGATCGCCGGCATACCGGTGTTCGGGCTGAGGCGCATGTTCGTCGACTGCGTGCCGTACGGCGTGCCCGACGGATAGACGAGCGCGTCGAGGCCCTGGTCGTCGAGCATCTGCGTCACGAGCTGCTTGCCGGTGGCGAGCTGTGTCGTGTGCGACCCCGACGGTCCGACCCACGCCTGGTACTGCGTGTCGGTGATCAGATCGCGCGACTGGTAGGTGCTCTTGCGGCTCGGCACGTACTCACCCGAGGCCAGGATGCCCTGCAGGGAACGTGCGGTGACGTCGGGGTCGAGGTGCTTGGCGACGTACTCGTCCAGGTCGTGCTTGAACTCGTTCGTGCTGCCGCTGCCCTCGGACAGGACCCGGTTGAAGGCCGTCGTCGCGGTGATCGGGACGACGGTGGCACCGGCGGCCTCGAGCTTCGCGACGGAGGCGTCGAACAGGCGCTTCGTCGTGGCGTTCGTCCCGACCATGCTCGTCACGTAGCCGATGCGGGCGCCCTGCAGGGAGTCGGCGTCGAGCGATGACGTGTACGACGTCGGCACCTTGCCGGCCTGCGCACTCGTCGCCGGGTCCGCTGCGTCCACGCCGGTGACGGCGTCGAGCGCGACCGCCGCGTCGGTGACCGAGCGCGTGATCGGGCCGCCGGTGTCCTGCGACAGGGCGAGCGGGATGATCCCGTCACGGCTCGTCAGTCCGACCGTGGGCCGGATGCCGACGAGCTGGTTGTACGTCGACGGCACGCGGATCGAGCCGCCGGTGTCGGTGCCGAAGCCGATCCCCGCGAGGTTCGCGGAGATCGCCGCACCGGTGCCGCCGCTCGAGCCACCGGCCGTCTGCGCCGTGTTGTACGGACTGGCGACCAGGAGCGACGAGCCGGCGGGCTGGTTCGACGAGAACTCGGAGACGAAGCCGAAGGCGAACTCGTCGAGGCTGGCCTTCGCCAGGATCACGGCGCCGGCGTCGCGCAGACCGGTGACCATGGCGGCGTCGGTGTCGGTCTGGTTGTCGTCCCAGCAGCCGCAGCCACCGGTGGTCGGCATGTCCTTCGTGTCGTAGTTGTCCTTCACCGCGATCGGCACGCCGAGCAGCATGCTCGTCATCCCGTGCTCGGCGCGCTCGGCGTCCGCGGTCTTCGCGGCGGCCAGGGCGTCGGCGTTGGTGGTGACGATCGAGTTGAGCGCGCGCCCGGTCGACGCGGTGTCGACCGTCGCGCGGTCGTAGGCGGCGATGCGGTCGAGGTAGTCCTCGGTGATCGCGACCGACGTGGTGACCCCGGCGTTCATCGCGGCCTGCATGTCGATCGTCGATGCCTCGACGAGCTGGAAGGGGCCGTCGTCGTAGATCATCCGCTGGGACAACCCGGCCAGGTCCGCGACTGTGATGGTGCCGTCGGCGTCGGTGTCCGCGGCGCTGACCGTCGCCCAGTCGGTGCTCGCGGTCGTCGCACCGAGGTGCTCGGTGAGCAGGGCGAGGTCGGCCTTCGTCACCTGGTCGTCGCCGGTCAGGTCGAGGTCCGTGTAGTACGGCGCGAGCATGGCGGCGGGGCTGGCGTCGACGGCTGCGGGTGCTGCGGCGGCCGTGATCGCGGGGGTGGCGGCGAGGACGGTGCCGATGAGGGCGATGAGCGATGCGCCGGCGACGGTGGTGCGCTGCTTGCTGGAGGCCCGCTTCGTGGCGGCCTGCTTCGTGGCGGCCTGCTTGCTGGCGGCCTGCTTCGTGGCGGTCATGCGGAGGCTCCGGTGCGGTCGCGGCGGGCACGACGAGCCCGCAGGGTGATCAGGGTGCCGCCGGCTGCGAGCAGGGCGATGGACGCGGCGATCCACGGCGCGACGTCGGCGCCGGTCCAGGCGAGGTCGCCTCCGGTCGGACGGTCGTCCCCGCCGGCTGCCGCCACGGCGGTGGCGCTGCTGGTCGGGTCGGTGCCCGGGGCGGTCGGGTCACCGGGGGCGCTGGGGCCACCCGTGCCGCCACCGGCGCCGGGCTGCGTGGTCGCACCCGGTGTCGGGGTGGCCGTCGGGGCGGTGGTCGCGGCCGCGGCGACCACGACGGTGGTGCTCGCCGGGTCGTCGAGGGTCGTCGACGTGCCGTCGGAGCCGACGAGGGTGATGCTCGTGACGTCGAGGTCGACGCTGCCGACCGCCGTCGGGGTCAGCGAGATCGAGGTGGCCAGGTCACCGTCGAGTGCCGGCGAGGTGCCGAGGCGGGTGTGCACGATCGTCAGGGCGTCACCGTCCTGCTCGACACTGTCGAAGCCGCCGTCCGGGCCGGTGACGCTGTCGTCCCGGTACTCCACCGAGTCGGCCTCGAGCGTGATCTCGTACGCGTAGACGTCGGCGGTGTCCGGGATCGTCAGATCGACGTCGAACGCCGTGCCGACGGTCACGGTGGCCGGGGCGTCGATGGTGGCGGTGGGCGCGGTGGGCGCTGCCTGGGCCGGAGCGGCCGTCAGGACGGCGAGGCCGAACGCCCCGGCGGCGACGAGCGTCGAGGAGACGATCGTCGCGCGTGGGCGCAGCCGTGGTCGGTGCTGCATGGGCGCAGTTCCTTCGGGTGGGGTGGAGGGGTGCTGAGCGGGTACTCAGTGAACCGAAAGCTAACGGGGCGCTGTTTCCGGTTCTGGCCCGGCACGTTTCCGCCCCGTTACGGCTCGTCCCTGCCGCTACTGTCGTGCCATGTCGCTCGACGTCGAAGCCCTGCTCACCCCGCCCTCCCCCGTCGCTGCGCGAGCACTGGACGTCGTCCGGGCATGGTCGGAACCCGCCCTCGTCAACCACTGCCTGCGCTCGTGGGCCTGGGCGGTCCTGCTCGCCCCGAGGGTCGACCTCGAACCGGACCCCGAGCTGCTCTTCGTCGCGACGATGCTGCACGACCTCGGCGTGACCCCGTCGTTCGACGCCCACCGGGTGCCCTTCGAGGACGCCGGCGGCGCGGTCGGCTCGGTCTTCGCGCTCGGTGCCGGGTGGGACGCCGTGCGAGCCCGTCGGGTCGGGGAGATCGTCGAGCGGCACATGTGGCGGTCCGTCGACCCGGAGCTCGACGCTGAGGGGCACCTGCTCGAGGTGGCGACCTCGCTCGACGTCTCCGGCGTGGGCTTCGACAGGTGGTCGTCGGACGACCTGCGGGACGTCACGGCCGCGGTGCCCCGTCTGGACTTCTCGGCGACGTTCGACGGGCTGATCCACGAGCAGGCTGACCGCAAGCCGTCGTCCGCGGCCGCTCGCCTGAACGGATCGGGCAACGTCGCCGCCGGCGGGGAGCGCTGGGCAGCCTTCCTGGCGTCCTGACGCTCGGTCGGGTCGCTCGCTGGACTTCTCGGCGGGGTGGGCGTATAGTCTCTGGTTGGTGCACTGCAGCGAACCCATCTGACTCGCGCACACCACCCTCTCGACACCGACTCACCCGAGTCGCATTCCACTCGAGACACCGCTCGATCCGAACGGACGAGCTGCACGTTGAAACTCGACGTGCGCGCCCCGCACTCGATGCGTCGCGCTGGACTGAGACGTCCGCCGACACCGAGTCGCCCTGGCGCCGAATGACCAGGAAGTACAGCACCATGACCAGCAACGAACGAATCACCGTGTTCGGGACCGCACTCGCGGCCCCGACGATCACCCCCGACCGCATCGCCGAGTTCCCGGTGCGCGACGACCGCTCGCACCGCGAGTACCTCGTCCGCATCGCGGCCGACGACCTGGGGACCTTCGTCACCCGGGGCACCCGGCTCGACGCCGTCGGCGAGGCCGGCTGGACCGTCCCGGGCCGCTCCTGGGCGGGCGAGGCCAGCCGCACCCTGCTGCAGGCACAGTCCGTGCAGGCGGGCGAGATGGCCCTCGCGGCCTAGGTCCTACCAGCACCACCACGAAGCGCCGCCGAGTCCGCTCGGCGGCGCTTCGTCGTTCCCGAGGCAGCGTGGGTGACTGCGGGCTTCGTGCGAGGTTCCGTGAATCGTGCGAGGCAGCGGTCATCGCACCGTTCACGGAACCTCGCACCGTTCGTGGCATCGCCTCAGTTCAGGCGCTCGAAGACCATCGTGGCCTGTACTCGGTCTCCGCCGCCGAAGCCCGTGCTCCCCGAGGAAGCCGTCGTGATCGTGTGCAGCCGGTACCCGAGCGCAGCCTGCGCGTTGATCGCCTTCTCGAGCTCGGTGAGGTTGCCCGACCCCGTTCCGAAGAACTTCTCCTTGAGCACCACCTGCAGCACGACGTAGCTCATGCCGTTCTGTGCCGGACGCGGCTGACCACCCGAAGCAGCCTCGGCCTGGATCCGGCCGATCACTCCACCGACACCCGACGACCCGGGGGGCTGCTGCTGCACCTGCTCCGTCCACGCGGAACCGTCCCACCACCGCATGGCGCCGGAGCCGTCGTCGTACCACCCTGCCTGTGCATTCGTCATGCGCTCATCCTGGCGCACGACGAACCACCCCGGCAGATCAGTTGTTGAAGCGGAACTCCACCACGTCGCCGTCCTGCATGACGTAGTCCTTGCCCTCGATGCGGGCCTTGCCGGCAGCGCGAGCCTCGGCGATCGAGCCGGTCGCGACCAGGTCGTCGAACGAGATGACCTCGGCCTTGATGAAGCCCTTCTCGAAGTCGGTGTGGATGACGCCGGCAGCCTGGGGCGCCTTCCACCCCTTGCCGATCGTCCACGCACGGGCTTCCTTCGGACCGGCCGTCAGGTACGTCTGCAGCCCGAGGGTGTCGAACCCGATGCGGGCGAGCTGGTCGAGGCCCGACTCGGTCTGCCCGGTCGACTCGAGCAGTTCGGCGGCGTCGGCCGGGTCGAGGTCGATGAGCTCCGACTCGACCTGGGCGTCGAGGAACACGGCCTGCGCCGGGGCGACGAGCGCGGCCAGTTCGGCCTTGCGGGACTCGTCGGTCAGGATCGCCTCGTCGACGTTGAAGACGAAGATGAAGGGCTTGGCGCTGAGCAGGCCGAGCTCGGCGATCGGCGACAGGTCGATCTTCGTGGCGGAGAGCAGTGTGCCCTGCTCGAGCGTGGCACGGGCCTCGCGAGCGGTCTCGAGCACGGCCGGCTCGGCCTGCTTGAGCTTGAGCATCTTCTCGTACCGCGGGAGCGCCTTGTCGATGGTCTCCATGTCGGCGAGGATCAGCTCGGTGTTGATGACCTCGAGGTCGTCCTTCGGGGAGACCTTGTTCGCGACGTGCACGACGTCGTCGTCGGTGAAGCCGCGGACGACCTGCGCGATGGCGTCGGCCTCGCGGATGTTGGCGAGGAACTTGTTGCCCAGGCCTTCGCCCTCACTCGCGCCCTTGACGATGCCCGCGATGTCGACGAAGGACACCGGCGCCGGCACGGTCTTCTCCGAGTGGAAGAGCTCGGCGAGCTGGTCGAGCCGCGAGTCGGGCAGGTTCACCACCCCGACGTTCGGCTCGATCGTCGCGAACGGGTAGTTCGCGGCGAGGACCTGGTTCTTGGTCAGGGCGTTGAACAGGGTCGACTTGCCGACGTTCGGGAGACCGACGATTCCGATGGTGAGAGCCACGGAAGAAGAGCCTACCGGCGGCGGCCTGTCGGAGCCGACCCGGGCCTCCAGTCCGTCCGTCAGGACAGCGGAGGCGACCCGCCCAGCGTGACGAGCCACAGGATCGCGACGAGCAGGCCGTGCGCCGATCCCGTCACCACGATCGCGACGGCGGCACCGGCCGCGATCAGCGCGGCGGCCACCCCGACGGCACGTCGCGTGGTGTGCGGCGCTGCGTCGACGCGCTCCGCCTGTGCCAACAGCTCGTCCATGTCCTGCGGTTCCCCCATGCGCCGAACCTAGTCCGTCGTCATCGGCGGACGAAGGGCCGTGATCCGGCGCTCGACGACGTCGAAGACGTCGGCCTGCAGCCGGTGCGATCGCCGCCAGTCCCCCGGCACCTGCAGCGAGTGGTCGGCATGGTCGACGGTCTGGAGGCGCGCAGCAGTCCCCGGGACCCGCTCAGGCCGCCACATGGTGTCGTCTCCACCCCCGATCGCGACGTGCGCGTCGCTGGCAGCGGCGAGCGCCGTGGCCACGTCGTCGTGGGTGAGGACCGGCGTCAGCCAGACGCCGGGCACCTCGAGGCGGATCGCCCACGGCAAGGCGAAGCAGCCGAACGACTTCGCGACGACGAGGTCCGGTAGCCGGTCCCCCAGGGCGGCGGCGACAGCGGTCTCGACGAACCCGACCGGATCGGCACCGGCAGCGTCGTCGACCTGCCATCGAGGCGCGACGACCTCGCACCCGGCCGCGGCGGCGATCTCGTTCGTCCACCAGAGCAGCGGCGCCTGTTGCCCGTAGCCGGCGCCGGCGAGCACCAGGACGAGCGGACGTCGGTTGGTCTCGTTCCCCATGCGCCGACAGTAGCCACACGCAACGCCGAGGGGAACGGAGGGCGATGTCGGAACCCCGTGCGACGATCGGGACCGTGCCGTTGAACTTCACCGCGATCGACTTCGAGACCGCCAACAGCTCGCCCGCGAGCGCCTGCTCCGTCGGGCTCGTGAAGGTCCGCGCCGGCCGGGTCGTCGATCGGGCGTCGTGGTTCATCCGCCCGCCGTTCGGGCACGACGCCTTCCTGGAGTGGAACACGCGGATCCACGGCATCGTCGCCGAGGACGTCACGCACGCCAAGACATGGGAGCAGCAGTACCCCGACCTGGTGGCCTTCGCCGAGGGCGACGTCCTGGTGGCCCACAACGCCCGGTTCGACATGGGCGTCATCGCCGGTGGGTGCTCCGCGACGGGGATCGACCTGGCCGAGCACCACTCGCTGTGCTCCCTGGCGGTCGCCCGCAAGACCTACACGCTCGACTCGTACCGCCTGCCGGTCGCCGCGATGGCCGCCGGGTTCGAGGGCTTCCAGCACCACGACGCCGCCGCCGACGCCGAGGCCTGCGCCGCGATCGTCGTGCACGCTGCCGGGCACCACGGGGTCGAGACGGTGGAGGCGCTCGGCGCGGTGACCCGGGTGACGATCGCCCCGGTCCGTGCGCGTGCCGAGAAGCCGAAAGCCGCGAACCAGCCGCGGCTGTCGAACCGGCCGATGGTGTTCGCCGACTGAGGGTCTGCGCTGACTGACGGTGTTTGCAGACTGACGCAACGCCCGCTGCGCGCGGCCGGGGTGTCACATCCCCGGTGGTATTGTCACGACAATGCCGTCGGCACCGACGCCGGCATCTCCGCACGTGTGAAGGACCGCGATGACCAACGAAGGCCAGCTGCCGTCCGACCTGTTCATGGACCTGGACCGGTCGGGTCCCATGCCCCTCTACTTCCAGGTCGCCTCGCGCATCGAGGAGTCGATCCGCTCCGGCGCGATGCCACCAGGGGCCCGGCTCGAGAACGAGATCGCCCTCGGTGAGCGTCTCGGTCTGTCGCGGCCGACGATCCGTCGCGCGATCCAGGACCTCGTCGACAAGGGTCTGCTGGTGCGCCGCCGGGGCATCGGGACCCAGGTCGTGCACGGGCCGGTGACCCGCAAGGTCGAGTTGACGAGCCTGTACGACGACCTGGCGCAGGGTGCACAGGCTCCGGCGACGAAGCTCCTGCAGCGCAACGACGTCCCCGCGTCCGACGAGGTCGCCGCCGCACTGAGCATCGAGCCCGGCACGACCGTCGCGCACATCCGGCGGGTGCGCTTTGCCGAGGACGTCCCGATGGCGATCCTCGAGAACTACCTGCCACCGGAGTTCCTCGACCTGACCGACGAGGACCTGCAGGCGTACGGGCTGTACCAGCTGCTGCGCGGCCGCGGCGTGACGATGCGGGTGGCGAAGCAGCGGATCGGCGCCCGTGCGGTCACCGACGAAGAGGCTGGCCTGCTCGAGATCGAGGACGGCGACCCGGTGCTCACGATGAGCCGCACCGCGTACGACGCCTCGGGCCGTGCGGTCGAGTACGGCGTGCACTGCTACCGCCCCGACCGGTACTCGTTCGAGGTCACGCTCGTCGACAAGTAGGTCGCTCGGCGAGAGGTCACGACACGCTGCCGGTGATGCGCCGAGTGGTCACGAACTGTCGCCCGGACGCCCGGCAACCGACAGTTCGTGACCACTCGGTGAAACTGAGCGGGGTGTCGTGACCACCCCGCGAACGCACGGCCTCAACCGAGCGCGGGCACCCCGAGCTCACCGGTGACGTACTGGGCCCGTCCGAAGCCGAACGACCAGTCCTGCGGCCCGTTCTCCACGTAGCCGATGAAGACGTCCTCGGACGCGACACCGACCGCCGCGAGGGCGTCGTGGATCGCCCGGTACAGCGCCGCCTTCGCCTCGTCGGTCCGCCCGCGCTGCGTGAACACCTGGATGACGATGACGCCCTCGGTGCGCTCGAACCCCAGGCCGGCGTCCTCGGCGATGATCTGCTGCGCCGGGTGCTCGGTGATCACCTGGAACCGGTCACGCACCGGGATCCCGTACACGTCGACGATGGCCTGGTGGATGGCGTCGGCGATGCCACGGACGACCTCCGGCGAGCGGCCGGTGGCGAGGTCGATACGGACGAGCGGCATGGTGCCTCCTGGTTGCTCGGATTTTGTCCTTACATACTAACAAGCAGACGCCGCCACGTGTCTAGAACCTCGGCGTCGGCGCCCCGTACGTCAGCGGTCCGTCGACACGATCGACGTCGTGCCACGCGCCGTCGACCAGCGAGGCCTCTGCCGCCTCGACGATCGACGCGGCAGCCAGCCCGTCGGCGACCGAGGGTGCGAGCTGCTCCCCGCGCTGCACGCTCGCGATGAACTGCGCCGCCTCGATCGTCTTCAGGTCGTCGTAGCCCATCGCGGTCCCGGCGCCGGGCTGGAAGCGACCGAAGTCGCCGTCCCCGGGTGCGACGTAGTGCGTCGCGTACCCGTCGACCTCCTGCCCGTCCAGGTACACCTCGAGCTCGTTGAGGCGTTGGAAGTCCCACCGGACCGAACCGCGGGTGCCGTAGATCTCGAGCGTGTACTCGGCGTGCGGCCCACGCATGACCCGACTCGAGTCCATCGTGCCGACCGCACCGTCCTCGAACCGGAACAGCAGCGCGGCGTAGTCCTCGTTCTCGACGGCACCGAGCTCGCCGGTGGCCGCCGCACTGCGGTCGACGATGCCGACACCCGGGCGGGGACGCGACTCGATGAACGTCTCGGCGAGCGCACTGACCGAGGCGATCCGGCCGACCACGTACTGCGCCAGGTCGAGTCCGTGCGACAGCAGGTCGCCGAGCACACCCGATCCGGCACGCTCACGCTCGAAGCGCCAGGTCAGCGGGGCCGCCGGGTCGGACGAGTAGTCGGCGAGCAACGATCCGCGCACGTTCGTGATGCGCCCGAGCCGCCCGCTGCGGACGAGTTCGCGGGCGCGCTCGATCGCCGGGGCGTGCCGGTAGTTGAAGCCGACGCTCGTGATGACGCCGGCCCGCTGCACCGCCTGGTGGATGGAGCGCGAGTCGCTGGCGTACCGGCCCATGGGCTTCTCGATCCAGAACGCCTTGCCCGCCTCGGCCGCGGCGACGGCCATCTCGCGGTGCAGGAAGTTCGGCGAACAGATCGACACGACGTCGACCGCCGGGTCGGCGAGGACCTCGTGGTAGTCGGCGACGGCCCGCTCGTACCCGAGCCGCGTCACCGCCTGGTCACGTGCCGCCTCGATCGGGTCGGCCGCGACGACGAGCCGTGGCTGGACGCCGAGCTCCGGGAAGTGGTCCGGCAACGCTCGGTAGGCACGCGAGTGCAACCGCCCCATCCAGCCGACCGAGATCAGCCCGACGCCGATGCTGTCCATGGAGAACTCCTTCGTTCAGGTGACGCGCATTGGAGCGCGACAACGAGCGTAGCCGATGCGGCGGACTTTGTCAGCACATGACGCAACCGCCTGGAGGCCCGGTGCCGGTCTCGGGGACCGGCACCGGGCCTCCAGGCTGGTGCGTCAGCGCGCGGGGCGCGACCCGTGGTTGCGATCGCGGATGGCACCGCGCATCAGACCGCGACTCAGATCGCGCGTCTCAGATCGCAGGGACGATGATGTCGCGGACCAGGGCGTCGAGCTTCGCGTCGGCGTCCAGGAACTGCCGCAGCGTCGTCACGGTCGCACCGAAGCGGTCGAACTCGTCGATCGTCATGCCGTCCACGTCGTAGCCGCGGGCGAACTCCGGCGTCGCGGCCCGGAGCGCCTCGATGACGTGCACGGGGACCTCGTCGTCGATGGCGTGCGGACGGAACGGGAACGCGTTGTCGTTGATGTCCTTCGTCCACTGGAACGGCGGCGACACCACCAGGTCTCCGCCCTGGAACTCCGACCACTGCAGTGCGTTGCGGAACGCGGCGACCAGCACGCGCGACCGGAACCCACGCTCCTGGAAGACGCGGTAGGCGTTCTTCACCGCGGCGACACCGGCCCACTCGAGGATGCCCGGGTCCACCATCACGTGGTCGCGCTTGACGACGGTCTTCAGCCAGTCGTCGAAGCGGCCGGCCATCAGGGTGACGACGTGGCCGAACTCCTGCTCGGGCAGGCCCTCGGCAGCGCGGCGGTCGAGTGCCCGTTCGATGGCCTCGCCCACGGCGACGACCTGCGGCACGGTGAAGGACACCGTGGCGTTGATCGAGACCCCGCGGTAGGCGGCTTCCTCGATCGCGGCGATGCCGACCTTGGTGGCGGGGATCTTCACGATGATGTTCGGCGCCAGCTGCGAGAACCGGACGGCCTGTTCGACGAGCGCGTCGGCATCACGGTGGAACCGGGGGTCCGTCTGCATGGACAGTCGACCGTTCCGGCCGCCGGACGCCTCGAACGCGGGCAGCAGCTGCGCCGCGGCGGCGATGGAGAGCTCCTCGACGGCCTTCCAGCCGATCCAGGACTCCCCCGCCGTCGGGTGCTCCTCGGCGATCTCGCGGATGCGCGGGACCCAGGTCTCCGGGTCCTGCTGGATGCAGGTGTACGCGATCACCGGGTTGCAGGTCGCACCGACGGCACCGTACTCGTGGATGGCGGTCGACAGTTCGCGCGGGTCGGCGGAGTCGTTCCACAGGGCGGTGGGGGTCTGCTCCGCGGCCTGCAGGGTGACGGGACGGGAATCGGCGTCGGTGGACGCCTGCGTCTCGAGGGTGGTGGTCATCGGTGGAGTCCCTTCGTGATCGTGTCGAGCTGGAACCGCGACACCACGTCGGCGTTCTCGTCCTCGGCGAAGACGCTCGAGACCGCGACGGTGTCCTCGCGCGCCGAGAAACCGACCCGGTCGAGTGCCGCCCAGAAGGCGTCGAAGTCGACGTCCGCCTGACCGACCGGCAGGTGCTGGTGCACACGGACCGGGTTGCCGGGCGGGTTCGTGATGTAGCGCAGGCCGTGCGAGCGACGGTGGTCGTACGCGTCGGCGACGTGGACCAGCTGCAGCGAGTCACCGGCCGCGTCGATGATCTCGTCCATGTTGCCGCCGTAGTGGAACGTGTGGCAGGCGACGTACACGAAGCCGACGTGCTTCGAGTTCAGGCCGCGGATCACCCGGAGCGCCTCGAGCCCGTCCTCGACGAAGTCGTCGGGGTGGGGATCGATGAGCACACGGATGCCGGCGTCCTCGATGATCGGCAGCAGTTCCTCCATCGACCGGTAGAACTGGTCCTCGGACTCCTCGGCTCGCTCGGGGCGGCCGGAGAACTCCGTGTTGATGGTGTCCACGCCGAGGCGCTTCGTGATCTCGATGACCCGCTTCCACTTCCGCACCGCAGCCTGTCGGGCGTCCTCGTCCGGGCCCGACCAGCGCAGCACCGGCAGCACGCTCGCCACCTGGACCCCGGCGTCACGGCAGGCCGCGGCGAACGCGTCGACCAGGTCGTCGTCGGCCTTGGGGTGCCGGTAGAAGGGGATGAAGTCCTTGTGCGGGGTGAGCTGCAGGTACTCGTAGCCGAGCTCCGCGACCTTGCGCGGGAACTCGAGCAGCGACAGGTCGTGGTGGAACGGGGTCGGGTCGAGCGCGATCTTCGGCATCGATCAGGCCCCGGCGAGCGCGGCGGTCGCGTCGCTCGTCGCGTCGCTCGTCTCGTCGTAGAACGCCGGCTTCGTGACCGCGTACTCGACCACTTCGTGCGCGCCGGACTGCTGGGCCCGGACCGCCACCTCGGCGACGACGGACGCGGTGTAGCCGTCCCAGGCACTCGGCCCGTCGATGCCACCGGTCCGGGCAGCGTCGACCCAGCGCTGGACCTCTTCGTCGTAGGCGGCACCGAAGCGCTCCTTGAAGGACGGCGTGACGCCCTGCGAGGTCGCTCCGGCTGCGACGAGCGAGAGCGACGTGTCGCGGCCGATGTACGCGACACCGGACTCGAACACGGCGTCGGTGGTCACCTGGTAGCCGAACTGGGCGTTGACGTTGATCTCGACGATCGCCATCGTGCCGGACTCGGTGGTGAACAGGACGAACTGCGGCTCGGGCAGGTCGGCCGGCGCGAGGGAGTTCTTGCGCGGCTTCTTCACCTCGACGCTCGTGATGGCTTCGCCGGTCAGGAACGGGATGATGTCGATCTCGTGGATCACCGAGTCGTGGATGAGCATCGACTCGCTGAAGTTGGGCGGCGTCGTCGGGTTGCGGTGCGCGTGGTGCAGGGCGAGCAGGGCACCGTTCGCCCCCGACTCGCGCAGGGCCTTGAGCTCCTGGTACCCGGCGTCGAACCGGCGCATGAAGCCGACCTGGATGACGGGCCGGGCGGCGTGCTGCTGCTCGAGCTCGACGATGCGCAGCGAGTCCTCGGCGCTGGTCGTCAGCGGCTTCTCGCACAGGACGGTGAGGCCGCGCTCGAGCGCGGTCACCAGGATCGGCTCGTGCAGGAAACCCGGCGTCGCGATGATGACGGCGTCGATCTCGGTCTGCTCGAGCGCCTCGTCGAAGGACGCCGCGGTGATCGCGCCGGGCGCCAGGGCGGCTGCCGCAGCGGCACGGGCCTGGTCGGGCTCGACGACGGCGACGACGTCGGCGTTCGAGATCTTGGCGGTGATGCGGCGGACGTGGTCGGCGCCCATCATGCCGGCGCCGACGACGGCGACGCGGAGGTTCTGCGTGGTGGTCATGGTGGTGTTCTCCTGGTGGTTGTTGACGCTGCGTGGACGGCGCGTCAGGAGGCGCGGGCGGCCGAGGTCGAGCCGAAGATGTGCTGGAAGGTGCGCTCGGCGATCGGGCCGGGGGCGTCGACGGAGCAGCCGTACATGTCCTGCTCGACGATGCCGAAGATGTCCGGGTTGATCGCGGCGACGGCCTCGATGATCGGGGCGAGCTCGGGGGTGCCGTGCGGCGGCTCGGTCATGATGCCCTGCGACACGGCGGTCGCGAACGGCACGTCGTTCTTGAGCACGTCGAACAGCAGGTCGGTGTCGACCTGCTTGAGGTGCAGGTAGCCGATGCGCTCCGGGTGGGCGGCGATGAGCTTGAGGTTGTCGCCGCCGTAGTAGGCGAAGTGGCCGGTGTCGAGGCAGAGGTTGGTGTACTCGGGGTTCGTGACCTCGAGGAACCGCACGGTCTCCTTGTAGGTGCCGACGTGGCTGTCCGCGTGGGTGTGGAACTGCTGGTGGACGCCGTACTCCTCGAGCAGCGCCTTGCCGAGCTGGTCGTGTCCCTTGCCGAGACGCTCCCACTGCTCGTCGGTGAGCGTGCGCGCCTCGAGCACCTCTTCGGTGGCGTCCGAGCGCCACAGGTCGGGGATCGTCACCAGGTGCTCGGCGCCGAGCTTCGCTGCCAGACCGGCGACCGCGACGGCCTGGTCCCACGCACGCTGGAACTGGTCCTCGCCCTTGTGGAACCCGGTGAAGACCGTGCCGGCCGACAGCTTGAGCCCGCGGGACTCGAGCTCGTCGGACAGCTGCGACGGGTCGGTCGGCAGGTACCCGTACGGCCCGAGCTCGATCCACTCGTACCCGGCGGCGGACGCCTCGTCGAGGAAGCGCTGCCACGGCACCTGCTTCGGGTCGTCCGGGAACCAGACGCCCCACGAGTCCGGGGCGGTGCCGATGCGGATCGAGGCGGGCGCCGCGTCGGTGGCGGGGCTGCCGATGGGGGTGGCGGTGTCGGTCATGACGTCGCTGTCGCTTTCTGTCTCGTGAACGGTTCAGCCGAGCAGCGGACGCTGCGTGGCGACCTGCTGCTCGTACTCGGCGCGGGCGGCCTGGGTGCTGGGGAGGGTGGAGGTCTGCGCGACCGGCACGTCCCACCAGCCGTCGCCCTCGGGGGCGTAGACCAGCGGGTCGGAGTTGATGTGCACCAGGGTGGTGTGGTCGTTCGCCTTCGCCTGACGCAGCGCGGCCTTGAGGTCTTCGATGCTGTCCGGGCCGGGCTGCACCTCGATGACGTCGACGCCGTACGAGCGGGCGTTGGCGGCGAGGTCGACGGGCAGGGGCTCGCCGTTCTCGAACGACTCGGTCTCGTCGAGGTACCGGTACTTCGTGCCGAAGCGCTCGGAGCCGACGGTCTCCGACAGGTGCCCGATCGACGCGTACCCGTGGTTCTGGATGAGCACGACGATGATCTTGATGCCCTCGGCCACGGCGGTGACGAGCTCGGTGTGCAGCATCAGGTAGCTGCCGTCACCGACCATCACGATCGCGTCGCGCTCCGGAGCCCCGCGTCGCACCCCGATGCCACCGGCGATCTCGTAGCCCATGCACGAGAATGCGTACTCGACGTGGTACCCGAGCTCGTCGCGCACCCGCCAGAGCTTGTGCAGGTCGCCGGGCAGCGAGCCCGCCGCCTGGATCACGACGTCACGCGGGTCGGAGACCGACTGCACGGCCCCGATGATCTCGGGCTGGCCGGGCAAGTCCGCGCCGGACGGCGCGAACGCGCCGTCGACGGCGGCGTCCCACGCCGCCTTCAGCGAGGCGATCTCGGACGCGTAGCCGGGCTCGACGACGTACGCCGTGTCCGAGGTGAGCGACTCGGTCAGGGCGACCAGGGCCTCCCGGGCGTCCGCGATCAGCGGCAGCTGCGAACCGTGCTTGTAGGCGTCGAACGCGGCCACGTTGACGTTGACGAACGTGACGTCGGGGTTCTGGAACGCCGTACGCGACGCCGTGGTGAAGTCGCTGTAGCGGGTGCCGATCCCGATGACGACGTCGGCCTGGGCGGCGATCGCGTTGGCGGCCGCGGTGCCGGTCGCACCGATCCCGCCGAGGTACTGCGGGTGGTCCCAGACCAGGGATCCGCCGCCGGCCTGCGACGTGCCGACCGGGATCCCGGTGGCCTCGACGAAGGTGCGGAGCTCGTCGGCGGCGTCGGAGTACAGCACCCCGCCGCCAGCCACGATGACCGGGCGCCGACCAGCGCGGATCGCGGCCACGGCACGCTCGAGCGGGCCACGCTCGGGCAGCGGCCGGCGGATGTGCCACTCGCGCGGCTGCAGGAACGCGACGGGCACGTCGAACTCCTCGGCCTGGACGTCCTCGGGCAGGGCGATCGTCACCGCACCGGTCTCGGCCGGGTCGGTGAGGACCCGCATCGCGGCGAGGGCGATCGAGAACAGCTGCTCCGGACGCTCCACCCGGTCGAAGTAGCGCGAGAGCGGACGGAAAGCGTCGGTGACCTGCAACGACGTGTCGTGCGGGAGCTCGATCTGCTGGAGCACCGGGTCGGTGGTGCGCGTGGCGAAGGTGTCCGACGGCAGCAGCAGTGCCGGCAGCCGGTTCGTGGTGGCGAGCGCCGCGGCGGTCAGCATGTTGGCGGCACCCGGGCCCACCGACGCAGTCGACGCGTAGGTCGCACGGCGGCGGTGCATGCGGGCGAAGCCGACGGCCTCGTGCACCATCGCCTGCTCGTTGCGGGCCTGGTGGTACGGCAGCAACCCGGGCTGCTCGACGTGGAGCTGCTTGATGGCCTGACCGACCCCGGCGACGTTGCCGTGCCCGAAGATGCCGAAGATCCCCGGGATGGTGCGTTCGCGGACGTCGCCGTCGACGGTCCACTGGTTGGCCAGGAACTCGACGAGTGCCTGGCCGACCGTCATCTTCCGCGTGGTGGTGGTCACGCCTGCTTCCTTTCGTAGGGCAGTCGTGGGTCGATCGATTCCGATGCCCACGCCTGCCGGACCCACCCGTGGGCCGGGTCGTCGGTGATGTTCCAGACGCGCTCCGGGTCGGGCCCGGCCATCACGTTCAGGTAGTACATGTCGTAGCCCGGAGCGGCGACCGCCGGACCGTGCCAGCCGTACGGCACCAGGGCGACGTCGCCGGTCCGGACCTGCCGGAACTCGTCGATGGCGCGGTCGTCCGAGGCGTAGGTGCGGTGCAGGGCGAACGGGTCGGCGGCCTCGGGCGCGATCGACTCGAGCCCGCGGGACACCGCAGCCTCGTAGTAGTAGATCTCCTCGAGGTTCGACTCCGAACCGGGCACGTTCGTATCGTGCTTGTGCGGCGGGTACGACGACCAGTTGCCGGCCGGCGTGATGACTTCGCACACGATGAACTTGACGGCGTCGAGCGCGGCCGGGGTGCCGAAGTTGTGCACCTGACGGCTCGACTGCCCCGCACCGCGGAGTTCCACGGGCACGTCTGGCCGGGCCACGTAGGTGGTCGGCTTGACGGTGTCGGTGGGTGCTTCCGCGACGGCGAACCGGCCGCTGCCGGTGATGGTGGCCGCGGAGCCCGATCCCAGGTACAGGACGTCGGTGGGGCCGTCGAAGACGCTCCCACGCCCCTGCAGGGTCTGCTCGCCGTCGCCGGCAGCGCCCGAGTGGGTCACGTGGAACGACCCGGCGAGCGGCACGACGATGCGCTCGACGGCGTCGGCCGGGAGGCGCAGCTCGCCCCCGTCGGTCAGCGCGCCGGTCCGGAGCCCGGTGTGCGCCCACCCCTCGATGCGACCGTCGACCACGTCGGTCCAGCCCGCCTCGGGCCGGGAGCCCGCCGGGATGAACCACTGGTCGTGCTGGTGCTGTTCGTTCGCCATGCCGCGGGTCAGTTGTTCGACGGGAAGCCGAGGTTGATGCCGCCGTGCGACGGGTCGAGCCAGCGGCTCGTGATCGCCTTCTGGCGGGTGAAGAAGCTCACGCCGTCGGCCCCGTACGCCTTGTGGTCACCGAACAGCGAGTTCTTCCAGCCACCGAACGAGTAGTAGGCGACGGGCACCGGGATCGGGACGTTGATGCCGATCATGCCGACCTGCACGTCGCGCTGGAACCGTCGGGCGGCCCCACCGTCGTTCGTGAAGATGGCGGTGCCGTTGCCGTACGCGCCGGAGTTGATGAGCTCGAGGCCCTCTTCGTAGGTGGCGACGCGGACGACGCTCAGCACCGGACCGAAGATCTCCTCGGTGTAGACGCGGCTGGTGGTGGGCACCTGGTCGATCAGCGTCGGGCCCAGCCAGAAGCCGTTCTCGTCGCCGTCGGGTCGGACGGTGCGGCCGTCCACCACAACCACCGCACCGTCCTGCTCTGCGACCTCGATGTACGAGGCGACCTTGTCACGGTGCTGCTTCGTGACGAGCGGGCCCATGTCGCACCCGCGACGACCGTCGCCGATGCGCAGGGTCGCCGCGCGGTCCTTGATCTTCTGGATGAGCTCGTCGGCCACCGGCTCGACCGCGACGACGACCGAGATCGCCATGCAGCGTTCACCGGCCGAACCGAAACCGGCGTTGATCGCGTTGTCGGCGACCAGGTCGAGGTCGGCGTCCGGCAGGACGAGCATGTGGTTCTTCGCGCCACCGAGGGCCTGCACGCGCTTGCCGTGCTTGGTACCGGTCTCGTAGACGTACTGCGCGATGGGTGTGGAGCCGACGAACGAGATCGACTCGACGTCGTCGCTGGTGAGCAGGCCGTCGACGGACAGCTTGTCGCCGTTGAGCACGTTGAAGACGCCGTCGGGCAGCCCGGCCTCCTTGAACTTCTCGGCGAGCCAGATGGCGGCCGACGGGTCCTTCTCGCTCGGCTTCAGCACGACGGTGTTGCCCGCGGCGATCGCGATCGGCAGGAACCAGAGCGGCACCATCGCCGGGAAGTTGAAGGGGCTGATGATGCCCACGACGCCGAGCGGCTGGCGGATCGAGTAGACGTCGATGCCGGTCGAGACCTGGTCGGAGAACTCGCCCTTCATCAGGCTCGGGATGTTGGTGGCGAGCTCCACGACCTCTTGCCCGCGGGCGATCTCGCCCATGGCGTCGTCGATGACCTTGCCGTGCTCGCTCGTGATGATCTCGGCCAGCTCGGCCTTGTCGCGGTTCAGGATCTCGCGGAACGAGAACAGGATCGCCTGGCGCTTGGCCAGCGACAGGTTGCTCCAGCCGGGGAACGCCGCCTTGGCGCTGCCGATGGCCGCCCGGATCTCGGACTCGTCGGCCAGCGCGACCTGCTTGGTCGCGACGCCGAGCGCCGGGTCGTACACGGGGGCGGTGTTGCCCGACGCGGATTCGACGCGCTTGCCGTCGATCCAGTGCCCGACGGTGGTGGTGGTCGTGTCGGTGAGCGTCATGCGTTGCTTCCTTCCGAGATGGACGAGTCCATGGTGGTGGCGCCCGCGAGCCGAGCGGCCGGGTCGTGGGCATCTGTGGAGAACCCGCCCCGGGCCTCCTGGCTGTGGACGAGACCGGCGGCCACGTCCACGGCGGCGGCGACGTCGCCGTCCGAGGGGTAGAGCAGGGTGCGTCCGACGACCAGGCCGCGGACGCCGGGCAGGGCCAGGGCGTCAGCCCACTTGGCGTACGTCTCCAGCGGGCGCGAAGCCGGGTCGCCGCCGAGCAGCAGCGTCGGCAGCGTCGTCGCGGCCATCACGCGCTCCATGTCGTCGACGACGGGGATCTTGAGCCAGCTGTAGGCGCTGGACTCGCCGAGGCCGGCAGCGATCGCCATCGAGGTGATCACGGCGTCGGCCGACAGGTCGTTGACGACCCGGCCGTCCCGCCACTCGGACATGAACGGCTCGAGCATGATCGGCAGCTGGAGCGCCGCGGCCTCGCTGACGGCGCGGGCCGTGGCCTCGAGCGTCGGCGCGGTGCCCGAGTCCTCCAGGGCGATGCGCACCAGCAGCTTGGCGAAGTCGAGCCCGGAGTCCTTGATCGCCTGCGCCGAGTACGCCGTGTACCGGTCGTCCATCTCGAACGTCGCGCCGCGGAGTCCGCCGCGGTTCATCGACCCGACGACGACCTTGCCGTCGAGGGCGCCGAGCAGCGCGAGGTCCTCCAGGATGTCTGGGGTGCCGAGCACCCCGTCGACTCCCGGCCGGCCGAGGGCCGTGACGAGCCGCTCGAGCAGGTCGTAGCGGTCCGCCATCGCGGACTCGTCGTCGCGCACGGCCAGGGCACCGCGTGCGGGGTGGTCGGCGGCGACGATGAAGAGCTTGCCGTCGTCGGCGAGCAGGGAGCGCTTGCGGCGGGCGTCGAGCGTGGCACGCACCAGGTCGGGCTGGCCGGCACGGATGTCGCGGAGGCGCTGGAAGTCAGCGGGGCTGAGCTCAGGCATGGGTCTTCTCCTCGGTGTTCGTCTCACCCGTGTACGTCTCACCCGTGTGGTTCGTGCCCTCGGCCGGGTTGTCGGTCAGGAACTGCTCGATCTCGTCGCTCGTGGGCATCGCCGTCGAGCACTCGAACCGCGTCGCGACGATCGCGCCGGCTGCGTTGCAGAACGCCAGGATCCGCTCGAGGCTCCAGCCCTGCAGCAGTCCGTGGGTCAGCGCGCCGCCGAAGCCGTCACCCGAGCCGAGCCCGTTCACGACGTCGATGTGGTGCGGACGGAACTCGACGAACTCGTCGCGGGTCTTCGCCAGCACGCCCTTCGGCCCCTGCTTGACGATCGCGATCTCGACACCGCGGTCGAGCAGGGCGTCGGCGGCGCGGACCGGGTCGGTCTCACCGACCGCGACCTCGCACTCCTCGCGGTTGCCGACGGCGACGGTGGCGTGCTCGAGGGCGATCGCGACCTCGCGCGTCGCGGCCTCGGGGCTCGACCAGAACACCGACCGGTAGTCCAGGTCGAGCACGGTGTGGGTCTTCGTGCTGTTCTGCGCGGCGGACCGGGCTTCGTAGGCGACGTGATGCGCCTGTCGGCTCGGCTCCTCGCTGAGGCCGGTCACCGTGGTCCAGAAGATCTTCGCGCGCTCGATCTCGTGCAGCGGCAGGGACTTCGCCGTGATCATCAGGTCCGGCGCCTTCGGGGCCCGGTAGAAGTAGAGCGGGAAGTCGTCCGGCGGGAAGATCTCGCAGAAGGCGACGGGGGTGTTCAGCCCCTCCACCGTCTCGACGAACGCGTTCGCGACCCCGTACTCGGGCAGCGTGCGGGCGATGTACCGGCCGAAGGGGTCGTTGCCCGTCCGGGTGATGACCGCGGCGTCCGCGCCGTGTCGAGCAGCGGCGATGGCGACGTTCGTGGCGCTGCCGCCGACGGACTTCGAGAAGGTCGAGACGTCCTCGAGCGGGCCGGTCTGCTGCGGGTAGATGTCGACGCTGACGCGTCCCATCGTGATCACGTCGTAGGCGTGGGGAGCTTGGTTCGTCATGCGACGCGGTGGACCTTCCGTGCGGCTTCATCGGCGGACGATCACGACTGTACACCCTGTTTGCCCTAATGTCATGACATGGATTCTGTGGTCTGTCACGTTGCTCCCGTGGCGCTGGTCACGCTGGTTCTGCGGGGCGCGCCGGAGTGCCGGGAGGCGCGGTGTCGGTGGGTTCTGCCAGGGTCGCGACATGCAGATCCTCGCCCTGGTCATCGGTCTCGTGATCGGCATCGCCGTCGGTGCGGTCGTCGCCTGGTCGCTCGCCCGCTCGCGCGCGGGCATCGACGCAGCGTCGTCCCGTGCGACGGCCGAGGCGCTCCGCGGCCAGCTCGAGGCGGCCCGACGCGACGCCGAGGAACGCCTCGACGCCCAGGACACGCAGTACCGCCGCCAGGTCGACTCGCTCGAACGGCGCTCCGCCGAGCTCGAGCACCTGGTGCAGCGCATGCACGGCGTCGACGCGGCACGGAACCAGAACGAGTCCAAGGTGCTCTCCGCGCTCAGCCCCGTGGCGCAGACACTCGACGTGATGCGCACGAAGATCGCCGAGCTCGAGCAGTCGCGGAGCGAGCAGTACGGCGCGCTGTCGGCGCAGCTCCGGTCGGCCGCCGAGTCGGAAGAGCGCCTGCGCGCCACCGCCGACACCCTGGCCAGCGCCCTGTCGTCGAACAGCACGCGCGGCGTCTGGGGCGAGACGCAGCTGCGCAACGTGGTCGAGGCCGCCGGGCTGCTCGAACGCGTCGACTTCGACGTGCAGTCGTCCGTCACCACCGCCGTCGGCTCCGCCCGCCCGGACATGGTCGTGCACCTGCCCGGCGGCAAGACCATCGCCGTCGACGCCAAGGTGCCGTTCAGCGCCTACCTGCAGGCCGCCGAGATCCCGGCGACCGCCACCGGTGCCGAGGCAGCCCGACGCGACCAGCTCATCGCCCAGCACGTCAAGGCGCTCCGAGCGCACGTCGACGCCCTCGCCGCACGGGAGTACTGGACCGGCTACGACGCCTCCCCCGAGCTCACCGTCGCCTTCATCCCGTCCGAGTCGCTCATCTCGAGCGCCCTCGCCGCCGACCCCGGGCTGCTCGACCACGCCTTCCGCAAGCGCATCGCCCTCGCCTCACCCGTGACCCTGTGGTCCGTGCTCAAGACCGTGGCGTTCTCGTGGCAGCAGGACGTGGTGTCGCAAGAGGCGCACGAGCTCTTCAAGGTCTCCCGCGAGCTCTACGGCCGGCTGTCCACGATGGCCGGGCACGTCGACAAGCTCGGCCGCTCGATCCGGGGCTCGGTCGTCGACTACAACCGCTTCGTCGGGTCCCTCGAACGCCAGGTGCTGCCGAGCGCCCGTCGGCTGTCGCTGCTCGACGAGTCGAAGGTCATCGCGGACCCGTCCTCGATCGAGGACGAGCCGCGGCTGCTCACGGCGCCGGAGCTCGTCGGCGCCGTCGACGAGGACTGAGCCGCTCGCTACGATCGATCGTCATGGGGGAAGCACTGCAGAACCATCCCGGCGACCGCGAGTTCCCGGTCCGTCCACGCTGGCGACACCGGGCGATGGTCGCCAAGGCGCGGAAGCAGACCGGGCGACGACGGGACCGCGCCGCAGCGTGGATCATCATGGCGATCGCAATCGTGGCGTTCTTCGTCGTGCTCCTGATCTCGATCCTCGCCCCGTACGACGTCCGGGCGCACTTCGGGTACGGCATCCAGGCGGTGTGGCGCTGCTTCCTGATCGCCGTCGTCGTGTGGTTCGTGCTGACCTTCGTTACCTCCCTCCGTGACATCGGGCTGCCGGTGCGGGAACAGCGGCGGTACCGGGAGCGCACCGGTGCTCGCGAGCTGCCCGTCCGCCGACTGCAGCAGCTGGCCCTCGCCTCGTTCGGCGACTTCCACGACGGATGGTGGCCGGCGTCGCTCGCCCCGTACGGTTCGCGGGTGGAGCTCGGCGGCGAGTACCTGCAGGACACCACGCCGTCGCCCTTCGTGACGATCCCCCTGCCCCCGCTGACGTTCCTGCGCCGCGAACTCGACGAGACCTACAAGATCGCCAGCGGGCGGGACGCACAGTCCTTCGCCGTCGACCTGCTCGGTCCGAAGAGCGTGTCGTGGCAGTTCCTCGCGTTGAGTCGATCCGCCGAGGGTGAGACCCGGCTCACCCGGCTGTCATCACTGCTCGGCACCGACCCGTGGGCAGGCTCGAGCCTGCTCGAACGCCGAGCGGACCGCCCGCCGAAGCTGCTCTGGTCGATGGACGTCAAGAACGCGGTCACCGCCGTCCGAGGTGCGTACGCCGCCGGGCTCCTGAACGAGGACGATGCCTGGTCGTCGATCGACCTGGTCTCCGATGTCGCCTTCACCCTGTTCGACTCGTGGGACGACTACTTCGACAACCTGCGGGCCGCGTACGCCCTGGTCTACGACGAGCTCAAGACGGTGCAGGAGTTCGATGCCGGGCGGCGTGAGCTCTTCGCCTCGAACTGGCCGGTCACGCGGCTGCCGTGGCCCGCGTCGCCCGGAGCTCCACTGCCCCGAACCGTCAGCGACCCGCTGTGGGCGGACGAGGACGACGCGTCGGTCTCCTGACCGCGACCGGACCTTCCTCGGGGCGACGGCTCATGCGTCGGAGTACCCGGGGAGCGCGCGGACGGCCTCGGCGTTGCGGGCCCACACATGTTCTTTCGCAACGAGAAGGCCATCGGTCATTCTGCCTGGTCAGCTGACGAATCAGATGAGAGGGTTACCCTCGAGGACCTTCTTCGGTAACGCTTCCCAATCACCAAAATCCGGCGTGTTCGCCCAGTTCGGCTCGACGTCAACTCCGTGGAACTGCTCCAGGTCTTTTGTCTGTTTGGAGTGATCGATCCGCGTGCGCTGCCCCTCGCCGTTCGGAGACAGGTGCAATTGATTGGAGAACAGGGGCTTGTTGGCCAGTGCACGTTCCTTCGGTCTGAAGTCATCAGGTTCGGGGAAGATCTTGTAGATCACTTCGCTGAGGAACAGCCGTCCGCCCCACCGGTTCGAATACGTGGCAAGGGTCACATTGCGATTGTTTGCGTCCCAAACGAACACTTGGAAAACTGGCCCGTCGATGGCAATTCCGCCCCGAGGCGTGACCTCCACGGTCCAGGACGGTACAGCGGATGCGGGATCGATTTCAAAGCCGCCGTCGTCCCGCCTCACGAAGGTGCCGACGCTCGGCTCGGCGGGGACCACAGTGAACCAGTCCATCTGGTCATCCTGATGCTGGTGCCAACGCCCGCGACACTCTTTCTCGCTCAGGAATCCTCTCGGATCCGGTGTTCGGGTGAAGTGATTCCACTTCTGCATGTAGAGGTATCCGTGCTCGATCACGGGTTCTTCGATCGTCCTCGAGTTCTCGGCTCTACCGAATCTGAACATCAATCACCCCCGGCATTGAAAGAAGCACCGCGCCAATGTGTGTCAGCCAGTGCAGGGGGAAAGTTTCTGGGCACATATCGAGCGCCGACGCCATCCACGCTCTCGTCGAGCCGTAGTTCAGTCAATTGAATACCCCGGGAGCTCACGAATAGCAGAAGCATTACGCTCCCACTCATCCTCTATGCGCAGGATCGGCCAAGCTTCCGATCCACCGAAAAGCCACATGGTGGACAAGATGGCCAGGTCAACCGAGTACAGGTCCAAATGCCCGGAAACCGGCATGAATTCATCCATCTCCCGCTCCTCGGGCGGCCGGTCTATGTGATGGCGAAGAGCCTTCCCCTCGAGCAGGGGTGATTTGACCGTCCATCCGAAGGTCCGCTGTGCCACCGACGGCGCGACCGAACCTCGATAGGACGCGTAAAACGCCGTCGCATACGCGGCTCGCTGCCGTGTTCTCTGAATGTGCGGCAGGGTTGAATCGGGTACATGCAACGATCGCGCAAGCAGCATGTTTCGGCTTTTGTCGCCATATATCGCCAGTAGCGCCGAACCGCGAAGCAGCGCAGCGCCGCCGGGATCGGTACCGAACGACCTGATCTTCTTAACTTTGTCCAGCTCCGCTCGCACGGGCTTCGTAATGTTCAGCGATGAAGGATCCACTGCCTCACGCAACGTCTTGACATCGATCAAGGTGAGTTCTACTTCCACTCGTGTGGCTGGGGGTAGGCGCGTCATTCCGCCGAGATGTACCGCGCGGGAACGACCAAGGCGAGGGTCACCCGGTCGTGGCCCGCCGAGAACTCCACGCCCTCCAGGTGGGCGCGAGCTGCATCGATTCGCAACAGGACAGGAGCGGTGGACTTGCGCCGCCCAGCCTGCATAGCCAACTCGCGATCGGTCGTCAGATGCGCGTACTGGCGCCCCATCGGTAAGAGCCCTTCGCGCAGGATCGACTCAGCCGCAGCAGGGGAAGTTGCATGCCAGAGCACCGGCTGCGGAACGATCGCCGGCTTCACGATGCGCTCGTCCGTCGAGTGCCCGTACTGAGCACGGATCCGGTCGCTTTCGACGGCGAAGCGCTGCTTGTCGGACTCGGCGACCACTCGGCGCAGATCTTCCAACGATGCCTGAATGCCCGACCGCTCCAAAGCGTCGGCAAGATCTGCGAGCGGGACGCTCCCGTCAGCACCGAGTTCCAGCCCGTACGCACCCGGTTCGTGCCGCAACGCGTGCGACATCGCCTTGCTGATCGACGCGTCCCTACGAGGCATGTCTCAGTCCTCTTCCTGCTCCGCGAGCCACGCTGCTCGATGCTCCTCCATCTCCTCCCACCAGACGTCGAAGGACGTCCACTGACCTCGATACTCGGTTCCGGGCGAAGCGAACGTGTGGATGATCAGCACAGGAGGATTGCCCGTACGGTCGTCGCCGTCGAAGCAGAACACATCGTCTGTGTCCTGGTGCTTTGCGAAGGGTACGAGGGAACGGGTCGGATACTGCTTCCCAACGATGTCGACCCAGTCCGTTGTCTGGTTCTCGTACTCAGACGTCCACATGAAGGGATCGATGTCAGGAAGCGGGTCTTGTGCAAGGGCCCCTTGGAAGCGCTCGGGGTACTGGAATCCCTCGGGCGCGATCAAGCGCGCCTCGACTTGCCGTTCCTCGACGGTTGTTAGTCGGCGTTCCCTCACTGTGACCCTCCGGTGAGCTTCGGGGGTCGTGAGACCCATCTGGATTCGCTTTCGACCAATTCGCGCCTTGCCACTTTATCTGAACCTCAGCACCCCCCAACGTTCTGGGCTCGGCGTGGCCACGCTTCGTGAAGCGTTCAACCTCTTTTGCCGTCAACGGTTGATGAGGTTCGTGTGCTCGGCCCCTGCACCGGAGAATCAGTGTGAGACTTGGCAGATCGTCGGATCAATTCAGATTGGCGCTTGATCAGTTCCTGCCATGCCATGCTACCCGACCAACGGTCAACGGAACCCCGAGCAATCGCAAAGAGTTCCAGCTAAGAACTCTGCGTGTGCGACCCTCGACCGCCACCTCGTTCTTCTCCGCTCGAGCCGGAACTGGCTTCACCGAGACCGACTGATGACCCGCTGGCCCCGTTCCTCTATTTGTGATTCAACCGATGTATTCGTTTGAAGAGTGAAACAGGCACTGCCGTCTTTTGGTACAACAAAGGGGCCATTTCCAGCTAGGCTAAACAAGGGGTTTTGTGCCTCGTAATATTCGCGGCTGTTGTACAGAACGATCCACCAATCGTTGGTCTCGATCCATCCCCTATCCCAAATAAGGTCTTCATCAGCGCGCACTTCCTTCGCAAATTCATCCTGAGCATATTTGAGAGTTCGCATGCACCATCACCGTGTCTTGAGTAGTAAGAGTTGATCGAAGTTCTCCAACTTCGCAAACGTTCCTGACTGTCCGTCGAGAAACGCAACACCATTCCAATCCTGGTGGCCGACTTGAGTCTCTCCCTTTAAGGGTCACCCCTGTCCCGCGGATGGACCGGATGCGCGCAGCGTCTGCCTCCACGATGGCCGCCCGGTACATCTTTGAATCAGCCGCGGCTCCTCCCAGAGGTCCTCGTTCGAGAAGGTGGGCCACTCATCTGTCCCGCTGGACGTCGACGAGATCGACTGGGTAGTGCGGCGACGACCGCAGCACCGAATCGTCAAGCGCCCGCGCCACCACCAGTCCCGCGGCTTCCCACGCCCAGTGCCCAAAGTACGCCTCGAACCGGTCTCCCTGCACTGCCTGCAGTGCCGGCGCCCACCAGATGAACGAAATATTCCTCTGCCACGCTTGCACATACCTGTTCAACGCAGAAGCGGCACGATCGGGCGGAGCAGTCGCTGCCGCAGCAAGGTTTTGGAACGGTCGCTTGTGCCACACAGCATCCCGCACCGGATTGATCCCCAGCAGCGTCCCGAGCACTGGATCAGCACCGCCAGCAGCAGCAACAATCCCGATCAACCGATCCGTCAACTCCGGAGCGACACCGATGCACCGCGCTACCGACGACAGCCACAACGCGTTGTAGTACGTCGACTTGTTGTCGAACTCCAATGGATCCAATGGGAATCCCGCATCCGACACCGCCGCGTAGCGGTTCCAGGTCTCCCAGACAGTGACGGCCGACTCGACGTCCGCCGCGAGCTCGAGCACGGGTGCTCCGGCTGAATAGCGCGCTCCCAGCAGGAACAGCACATTCTCCAAGTTCGCCATGGTCCGCATGATGCCAGCCCTGACGTCATCCGACCGGAAATCATGGCTGAACGGACGAAACTTCTCGATATCCCGCTCGAGGACTCGGAACGCGTCGTCCCAGTAGGCAGCATTCACTCGGTCACTGCGTGGAGTCATGATGTTCCGCTCTTGCGGAACCGCTTGACTTCGTCCGCAGTCAACGCCTCGTTGTGCTCGTGCGCTCGGGTCTGCACCGGAGTACCAGTTTCGCGCGCCGTCCTGCTCCGTGTGTTGTCCATACTCGTGACAGCTCCGTCGAGCATTTCGGCGACATCCACAGGGTGACCGCGCCAACCGCCGTAGCGCATGCTGTTGGTGATGTCCTCGTAGTTGCAGGGTAGTTCGGTCGATCTTGTTTGCAGGAGACGGACTTCTGCGAGAAGCGAACGGCCCAGGTCCCACGATGGCCGCCCAGTGCACCTTTGGATCACTCACGGCCCCTTCCAGGGGTCCTCGTTCGGGCAGCCGGGCGACTCATCCGTCCTGCTTGCCGTCGACGAGGTCGACGGGGTAGTACGGCGACGACCGCAACACGGAGTCGTCGAGCCCGCGCGCCACGACGAGCCCCGCCGCCTCCCAAGCCCAGTAACCGAAGTACGTTTCAAAGTTATCCCCCTGCACTGCCTTCAGCGCTGGGGCCCACCAAATGAACGAGATGTTCTTCTGCCAGGCTTGCACGTACCTGTTCAGCGCAGAAATGGCGCGATCCGGCGTCCCGGTCGCGGCCGTATCGAGGTTCTGGAACGGCCGCTTGTGCCACACGGTGTCCCGCACCGGTTCGACCCCCAACAGCGTCCCGAGCACTGGGTCAGCGCCTCCAGCAGCAGCAACGATCTCGATCAACCGATTCGTCAACGCCGAATTGACGCCGATGCACCGCGCTACCGACGCCAACCACAGTGCGTAGTAGTACGGCGGCTTGTCGTTGAACGTCAGCGCTTCTAGCGGGAAGCCACCGTCGGACACGGCAGCGTAGCGGTTCCAGTTCTCCCAGATAGTGACGACCGAGTCGAGATCATCCGCGAGGAGTGACGTCGGAAAGCCCGCCGAGTACCGCGCGCCCAGCAGAAAGAGCGCGTTGTCGAAGTTCGCGGTCGTTCGAATAATCCCAGCTCGCACGTCGTCGGCCCGGAACACATGACTGAACGGGCGGAACCCCTCGACGCCGCGCGTCAAGACTTCTATCGCATCGGTCCAGTAGGCCGCACTCACTCGGCTGTCGCGTGGAGTCATGTCTTTTAGCGTAGACGTGCCGCCGCATCGAGCAGTTGCGGCAGGCACGAGCCGTCCGGACTGATCTTGACGACTGCGCGCTCGAGCGTCCCATCAGCGAGCGCATTCACCACGTCATCACGGTGAGCAGCTTGTGTTCCCATCCTGAGCCGCGAACCGCCCTCTCCTCGAAGGACGCCGTTGAGCCAGCCATCGGACATCTGAAGCCCATGCTTCTTCGTCATACCGAGGAGATCTACGCCCGACCTGCTGGCATTTGAGGAGAACTTCGACTCCACCACGACGTAGTGCCCGGTGTCCGGGTGGTGGAAGACATGGTCGACCCCGTTCTTGAAGACACTCTTCACCACCGTCACATCGACGTACCCTTGGGCCTCGAAGAGAGCCCGAGTCTGGGACTCGCCGAACTCTGCCTTCGCCTTGTTGGAGGCGAGCCTGGAGATGGACCGACCCGTGGGGTTCACGGCTGCGCCTGTCATGCCGCGGACAGGCGGCAGAGCTTTGGCAGACCTCTCGGCCATACCTGCGAGTGGCCGCTGGACCCTCGTGAGGAGCGCACGCGCCGATCGGCTCGCCATACTGAACGGGCCGGTCGAACGGCCGACGACCGCCACGCCTTTCATGCTGATCGACCCGACGCGTGCGATCTGCGTGGCGATTCGGGTGCTCTTCAAGAGCGTGCCCACCGCGCCGCCTGCGGGGACGCAGTCGAGCAGGGAGAACGCGAGGTCCCACCCGTCGG